>NZ_JBBECC010000128.1:0-23038 GCF_040882025.1 Parvibaculum sp.
CTGGCGCGCGCGCGCGCCGCCGACACCAATGCGATCGCGATCCTGAATGCGCTCTCGCGTCACCTGATGCAGTTGCAGCTTGCCGCCGCGCGCGTCGAAACGGGAAGCGATATTGGCGGCGCGATGCGCAGTTTCCGTCCGCCGCTTCACTTCAAGCGCAAGGATGCCGTGACGCGGCAGGTGAAGAACTGGAACCGCAGGAAGCTCGACCGCGCGCTGGCGCTGGCGCTCGAAGCGGAGGGCCAGTGCAAGACGACCGGCAATCCGGCCGAAGCGATCTGTGGACAGACATTGTTCCGGATTGCGCAAGCGGCGAGGCCCGCGCGGCGCTGAATGTGACAGCGATCGTGACAGCGGAAATGGCTGCGAACCCCCCCTCTGTCACGAAACTGTCAAAAAACTGTCACAAATGGATTTGCCCACGACTTATCCCCGCCGCGCGACCGTGACGCCAGACCGGCTCTGACCGGAAAGACACACCGAAGTGCCGCCCGGCCACAGGGGAGATAAGTTATGGAAGGCTGTTTCTACGCATAATCCGTCATTGCGAGCGAAGCGAAGCAATCCAGAAAGCAGCGAACTCAGTGTTTGCGGATTTCTGGATTGCTTCGTCGCTTTGCTCCTCGCAATGACGACCAAGGACGAGGCAGAACGGATATAATCCGTACCCGGATCAATTGATCTTCTGCGCATTGCGCCCGGCCAGTCGCCGGCAGATCTCGTCGAGCTGCTCGAGTGTCTTGTAGGCGATGGTGACCTGGCCGCCCTTGTCGCCGGAAAAGGAAATCTCGACCTTGAGGCCGAGCTGGTCGGAAATGTTTTTTTCCAGCGCCAGCGTATCGGCATCCTTGTGCGCCTTCGGCAGCGCTGTTGGCCGCGTCGTGGAAGGCCGGCTTTCGGATTTGCGCGTCAGCGCCTCGGCCTCGCGCACCGAAAGCCCCCTGGCGACGATCTGCTGCGCCATTTCCTCGGCGCGCGCCTGACCGATCAGCGAGCGCGCGTGACCGGCGGTCAGCTTGCCTTCCTCGATCAGCGCCTGAACCGGCTGCGGCAGCGACAACAGCCGGAGCGTGTTGGCGACATGGCTACGGCTCTTGCCGATGAGCTGCGAGAGCTTTTCCTGCGTGTAGTCGAACTGCTGCATCAGCCGGTCATAGCCCGCCGCTTCCTCGACGGCGTTGAGATCGGCGCGCTGCACATTTTCGATGATGGCGATTTCGAGCGATTCGGCGTCCGACAATTCCTTGACGATCACCGGCACCTTGTGGAGCTGGGCGGCCTGCGCGGCGCGCCAGCGCCGTTCGCCGGCGACGATCTCGAAACTGTTGGGGTCGCCCGCGACGGGCCTGACGACGATCGGCTGCAGGATGCCCTTCTCGCGAATCGACGCGGCGAGGTCGTTGAGCTCCTCGGCCCGGAAAGTGTGGCGCGGCTGAAACTGGTTGGCGCGCAGGAATTCGATCGGCACCTCGCGGATGCCTTTGGGCGCCTGTGCATCCTGGTCGCCCAGCGCGAAAGCCGTGTCGTCGCCGATCAGCGCCGCCAGACCGCGGCCGAGACGGCTCGGGGTTTCCTCTGCCATGGTCGTCATCCTTCTTCCTCTTGCCCCCCACCGGCGCCAAAGGCGCGGGCGCATCGTTTTTCGGTATGGCCGGCCGTACCCGCCGCACCTTGCGACAAATCCGCGGAAAGACTCGCCTTCCGCAACCTTGCCCGCCGGCATCGCTACCGGGTAGGGCCGTATTTCAAATCGTTACAACCGGTTAGAAGATTCTGTTAAGAGTCTTCAGACCACGGATTAAGTTAATACACGCAACTCATGCCGCACTGCGGCGCAACGCTCTTTCGCGCTGGATCATTTCGGCGGCGAGTTTCATATAGGCCTTGCTGCCGGCGCAGCGATGGTCATAGACCAGCGCCGGCTTGCCGTAGGAAGGCGCTTCCGAGATGCGGACGTTGCGCGGAATGACCGTGCGATAGACCTTGTCGCCGAGATGCGTACGCACATCGTTTGCGACCTGGTCGGAGAGCTTGTTGCGCTGGTCGAACATCGTGAGCACGATGCCCTGGATTTCGAGACGCGGATTGAGACTGGTCTTGACGCGCTCGACGGTGCGAAGGAGCTGGCTCAAACCTTCCAGCGCGAAGAACTCGCATTGCAGCGGCACCAGGATCGCGTCGGCCGCCGTCATCGCATTGATGGTCAGCAGATTGAGCGATGGCGGACAGTCGATCAGCAGATAAGAGTAAGGCCGCATCGTCATTGCCGCTTCGGCCTCGCTGATCTCGCGCTTCTTGCCGTGACGCGGCATGCGGGCAAGCGCGTCGCGCAGGCGGTGCGAACGGCGCGGCACCGAAGCAAGCTCCAGCTCGGCGCCGAGCAGATCCATCGTGGACGGAACAATATCGAGACCGGGCACTTTCGTCGGCACGACGGCATCCTCGATCAACGCCGCGCCGATCAAGACATCATAGGCCGATACCTTGCGTTCGGCGCGGGTGATGCCGAGACCCGTGCTGGCATTGCCCTGCGGATCGAGATCGACAATCAGCACACGCTCGCCGACAGCGGCAAGTGCGGTGCCGAGATTGATGGCGGTGGTGGTTTTGCCGACGCCGCCTTTCTGGTTGGCAACGACGAGAATACGCGGACGATCCGTGGACGGAGCAAGTAGGCCCGAGGTAGTGCTGGCCGGTCGCGGTGTTTCGGAGCCGACGGCGGCGTTGAGCGCCTTGTCGATCGGACGATTGTCTCTTGCGCTATTATCCGGCTGGTCCATGCAGGCCTCGCACCATCAGCACCGAACCGGAAGGGTCCGACCGGCTGGGGGAAATCTCGGCCTCGAATATCCTCCCTTTGCGGGCCTCCGTCAATTCGCCTTCAGCCCCCCGCCCCTTCAGAAAGAGCCCCAGCGTCTCCGGCCCGAAAAGCGGCCCGGCCCAGTCCAGCAGCCGATCAAGCGGCGCCAGCGCCCGGGCGGAGACGACATCCGGTTTCAGGCCACTTTCTGCAGCAAAAGCCTCGATTCTCCGGGCATGGACCTCGACGGGCGCGCCGGTTTCCCGCGCCACCTCGCGCAGAAAAACGCATTTCCGCTGATCGCTCTCGATCAGATGCATGACAAATCCGGGCCGTTCCTTCAGCATGATTGCGACGACAAGCCCCGGAAATCCGCCGCCGCTGCCGAGATCGGCCCAGATTCGAGCCTTTTCTGGCGCCAGACCCACCAATTGGGCAGAATCGAGCATATGCCGCCGCCAAAGCCCGGAAAGCGTGGCCGAAGAGACCAGATTGATGGATTTCTGCCATTTCCGGAGCAGCGTCTCGTAGAGCACCAGGCGCTTGATTGTTTCACGTGAAACACGGGTTGCGGCCAAAAAGGATTCCGCATCAACGACTTGCGCGCCGTCAGACACTATATGTTGGGACATACCGGGTCATGCCCCTCAAGCAGTGCGCTTTTGTTTCACGTGAATCATCAAGGTTGTCAGGGCGGCCGGGGTCACGCCATCGACCCTCGCAGCCTGCCCCAGTGTGGCGGGCCGCGCCGCCGCGAGCTTCTGCCGGACTTCTATCGACAGGCCCTTGATACCGGCATAATCGATCCCGGCCGGCAGCCGCAGCCCCTCATCCTTGCGGAAGGAGCGGATATCGGCTTCCTGCCTGCCGAGATAGCCGGAATACTGGGCCTCGATCTCAAGCTGTTCGGCGACCTCCGGTTCGAAGCCGCCAATCTCCGGCCAGATGCCAGCGAGAACGCCCAAATCGATGCCCGGATGAGCCAGCAGATCCATGGCCGAACGGGCGACACCGTCACGGTTGATCTTCAAGCCGCGCTTCACGAGCTCGCTGGGGCTGAAGCTGACGCCCTGGCAAAGCGCCCGCGCGGCTTCCAGCGCCGCCTGCTTGTTCGCAAAGGCCTCAGCCCGTGCCGTGCCGACGATACCGGCCACGATCCCCTGCCCCGTCAGCCGCTGGTCGGCATTGTCGGCCCGAAGCGTCAGCCGGTATTCGGCCCGCGAGGTGAACATGCGATAGGGCTCACTGACGCCGCGCCTGATCAGATCGTCGATCAGCACGCCGATATAGGCCTGCGCCCGGTCGAAAACCACGCCCTCGCCGCCGCCGGCCGAAAGCGCCGCATTGAGGCCGGCCATCAGCCCTTGCGCGGCCGCTTCCTCGTAACCGGTGGTGCCGTTGATCTGGCCGGCGAGGTAAAGCCCCGGCAGCCGCTTCGTCTCAAGCGTCGGCTTGAGCTCGCGCGGGTCGATATAGTCATATTCGATGGCATAGCCGGCCCGGCGCATGACGACACGGCCAAGCCCCGGAATGGTCTTCAGGAAGGCAAGCTGAACCTCTTCGGGCAGCGCCGTCGAAATGCCGTTCGGATAGATCGTGTCGTCGTCGAGGCCTTCCGGCTCGAGAAAGATCTGGTGGCTGTCGCGCTCCCGAAAGCGCACCACCTTGTCCTCGATCGACGGACAATAGCGCGGACCGACACCTTCGATCTGGCCGGAATAGACCGGCGAGAATTTCAGATTGTCCTCGATGATCCGGTGCCCGGCTTCGGTCGTCCGGGTGATATGGCAATTGACCTGCGGCGTCGTGATGGCGCGGGTCAGGAAGGAAAAGGGAACCGGCGGCGTGTCGCCCGGCTGCACTTCGAGCGAGGCCCAGTCGATGGTCGCGCCGTCGAGCCTGGGCGGCGTCCCGGTCTTGAGGCGGCCGAGCAGGAAGCCCAGCCCGTAAAGCCGTTCGGAGAGGCCAAGCGCCGGGGCTTCCCCCACCCGGCCGGCCGGAATGCGCGTGGCGCCGAGATGGATCATGCCGCGCAGGAAGGTGCCGGTCGTCAGCACCACCTTCGGCGCGCGGAAGCTGCGGCCGTCCTCGGCAACGACACCCGCGACCGCGCCCTCCTCGACCAGCAGGTCGCCGATAGCGGCCTCGATCACGATCAGATTTGAATGATTGAGAATCGCATCCTGCATCGCCGCTCTGTAGAGCTTCCGGTCGGCCTGGGCGCGGGGGCCCCGCACCGCCGGGCCCTTGCGCCGGTTGAGCAGGCGGAACTGGATGCCGGCCCGATCGGCGACACGGCCCATCAGCCCGTCCAGCGCATCGACCTCGCGCACCAGATGGCCCTTGCCGAGACCGCCGATCGCCGGGTTGCAGGACATCTCGCCGATGGTCGCGATCCTGTGGGTGACGAGCGCCGTGCGCGCGCCGGTCCGCGCGGCGGCCGACGCCGCCTCGCAGCCCGCATGGCCGCCGCCGATCACGATCACATCGAAGTCGCGCTGCATCGAAAACCCTGACGAAAGAGAAGTACTTGCGGCCGTAGCAACGGATTCACCGGCGCCGCGTCAGAGCTTTAGTCGCTGGCGGCACGCGCGTCAAAACTTTTCGCTGCGACGCCGTTGGCAGGATGAAGAGTCGCGCGCAAGCCTTTGAGAGGGAATCGGATTCTCCATACTCCTCATGTTTCACGTGAAACAGGCGGGTGGCGCTCCCCCTCACCCTTCCCAACGCAGCCTTGCTGCGTCGGGCCCCTTCCCTTGCATATTGAGGGCGGCCCGAATCGTCTGAGGATAAGGGCTGATCGTCGGGGCGAGGGAGATCAAGGCATCGTCACTTCATTCCCTCTCCCCGTCGGGGAGAGGGAGGGAGCCGTCGTCAGACGGCGGAAGAGTGAGGGGCCTTCCTCACTTCCCGATGCAGAAGTCCCGAAAAATCACGTCGAGCAACTCCTCGACATCGACGCGGCCGGTGAGACGGCCGAGGGCGCGGGCGGCGAGGCGGAGGTCTTCGGCGACGAGATCGGCATCGCCGCCCTCGCCCGCACGCGCCAGCGCCGAGGCGCATTCGGTCAGGCCTTCGCGGTGGCGGGCGCGGGTGATCAGCGGATGCTCGCTGGCGCCATAGGCAAGCCCGACCCTTTCGGACAAGGCCGCCTCGAGCGCGTCGAGCCCGGCGCCGGTCATCGCCGAAACACCGATAATGCCGGCCGGCACCTCGGCGCCGAGATCGATCTTGTTGAGGAGCCTGATGTCGCCTTCCCGCGCCAGGTCGAAACCGCCCGCATCGGGCGCGGCGACGACCAGACGCAGGTCGGCGCGCTCGGCGCGCTCAAGCGCCCGCCTGACCCCTTCCCGTTCGATGGCACCTGCCGCTTCGCGCAGGCCCGCCGTATCGGCCAGCGTCACCGGCACGCCGCCAATATCGAGCCGGACTTCGAGAACGTCGCGTGTCGTGCCGGCTTCCTCGGAAACGATGGCGGCCTCGCGCCGCGCCAGCCGGTTCAAAAGGCTCGACTTGCCGACATTGGGCGGACCGATGATGGCGACCTCGACACCGTCGCGCAGGCGCTCGCCGCGCCGCCCGTCATCGAGATGGGCGGCAATCTCATCCCCCAGTGCCGCGATCCCGGGGCCGAGTTTGGCGATCAGGTCGCCGGGCACTTCCTCGTCGGGAAAATCGATCTCGGCCTCGGCATGGGCAAGCAGCCGGACGAGACGGGCCCGCCAGCCCTCATAGAGTTTGCCGAGCGCACCCTCCATCTGCCTGAGTGCCTGGGCGCGCTGGGCCTCGGTTTCGGCATCGATCAGATCGGCAAGCCCCTCGACCTCGGTGAGATCGAGCTTGCCGTTCTCGAAGGCGCGGCGCGTGAACTCGCCGGGCGCCGCGGCGCGCAGATCCGGCAGGCGCGCCAGCGCGCCGAGAACGCCGGCGACGACCGCGCGGCCGCCATGAAGATGCAGCTCGACGACATTCTCGCCGGTGAAGCTTGCGGGCGCCGGAAAGAAAAGCGCGAGGCCACGATCGAGCGGGCCTTGCGTTTCGGGATCGATGAAGCGGCGCAGCACCGCCATGCGCGGCGGCGGAAGGCGCGCGCCCGTCAGCGCTTCAAGCGCGGCGCCGGCGCCGGCACCCGAGATGCGCAACACGGCAACGCCGGCGCGGCCCGGCGCCGTCGACAAGGCATAAATCGTTTCCACGCTGCGGCGATCCGTTGCTTGCGCGCCTAGGATTCTTTCTTCGTTCCGGTTTTGCCGGCATCGTCCTTTTTCGCCGGTTTCTTGCCGCCGCCCATCGCCGTTTGCGCCATGCCCCACAAGAGGCCCTGGAATTGTTCGAGACCTTGCGCGCCGACCGGCATGATCGCCTTCACGATCTGCTCGGGATCGATATAGGACAGGTTTGACGCCATGCGTTTTTCGAGCTCGGCGATCAGGCGCTGCTGCATCGGTTCCAAATCCGGCAGGCCCATCAGGCGCCGCGCTTCGACCGGGGTGAGATCGACATCGATCGTGACTTTCATTGCCCTATCTCTTTCTCGACGGGGCGGATCATATGCCCCACATTGCCGCAACAAATCAGTTCATCCCTCGAGTCAATCGCCCGGAAGGCCCGATGTCACGCAATTTCCTGAAAGACGAGACAAGCCCCTATCTGCTGCAGCACAAGGACAATCCGGTTCACTGGCATCCCTGGGGCGAGGCGGCGCTCGAAGCCGCGCGCGCGACCGGCAAGCCGATCCTGCTCTCGGTCGGTTATGCGGCCTGTCACTGGTGTCATGTGATGGCGCATGAGAGCTTCGAGGATGCGGGCGTCGCGGCGGTGATGAACGCGCATTTCGTCAATATCAAGGTCGACCGCGAAGAGCGCCCCGACATCGACGCGATCTACATGTCGGCGCTGCATCTCCTCGGACAACAGGGCGGCTGGCCGCTGACCATGTTCCTGACGCCCGACGGCGAACCCTTCTGGGGCGGCACTTATTTTCCGAAGGAGCCGAATTACGGAAGGCCCGGTTTCGTTCAGCTGCTGGAGGAGGTGGCGCGCCTCTTCCGCGAGGAGCCGGAAAAGATCGACAGGAACCGCGCGGCGCTGGTGGCAGCCCTTGCCGAACAATCGGCCACCGCCCGGCCGGGCGAACCGACGGAGCAGGTGCCGCTGATCGTCGCCGAAAAACTGCTGCCGATGATGGACAGCGAAAACGGCGGCATCAAGGGCGCGCCGAAATTCCCGCAAGTGCCGATCCTGACGCTTCTCTGGCGCGCGCATCTGAAAACCGGCCGCGCCGATTTCTCGCAAGCCGTGACGCGCGCCCTCGACCACATGTCGGAAGGCGGCATCTACGACCATCTGGGCGGCGGCTATGCGCGCTATTCGGTCGACGAATTCTGGCTGGCGCCGCATTTCGAAAAGATGCTCTACGACAACGCACTTCTGATCGATCTGCTGACGCTGGTCTGGCAGGAGACCCGCAAGCCGCTTTACGCGCGCCGGGTGCGCGAGACGATCGAATGGATCGCGCGCGAGATGGTTGTCGAGGGCAGCGCCGAGCAAGGAGCCTCTTCGTCCCGCAGCGAGGTGCAAACAAACAAAGCACTCGCCGCTTCACTGGATGCCGACAGCGAGGGTGTCGAGGGCAAGTTCTATGTCTGGTCCGAAGCCGAGATCGACAATCTCTTCACGCCGGCCGAGGCCGACCTGTTCAAGGCCGCTTACAACGTCTCGGCCGAGGGCAACTGGGAAGAGACGAACATACTCAATCGCCTGGCCCGCGCCGACCTGCCGCTGACGGTGGACGAGGAAGCGGCGCTGGAACCGCTGAAGGCGCGCCTCTTCGTCGAGCGCGACTTGCGCGTCCATCCGGGCTTCGACGACAAGGTGCTGGCCGACTGGAACGGCATGGCGATCGCCGCGCTTGCCCGCGCCGGCGCGGCCTTCGGCGAGGCCGACTGGGTGGCGATGGCGGCGTCCGCCTTCCGCTTCGTGATGGAGACGATGCGTGTTGACGGAAGGCTGCACCATGCCTGGCGCGAAGGGCGCCTGCAGCATCTCGCCATGGCCGACGACCTCGCCAACATGGCCGCCGCCGCGCTGGCGCTCAACGAGGCGACGGACGACGGGGCCTACATCGAGGCGGCCGAAAGCCTTGTCGCCGAGCTCGACGCCCATTACCGCGACGCGGCGAATGGCGGCTATTTCTTCACCGCCGACGACGCGCCGGCCTTGATCGTCCGTAGACGGACGGTTTCCGACGATGCAACACCGGCGGCCAACGGCACAATGCCCGCCGTGCTGGCGCGGCTCGCGCTGCTGACCGGCAAACCGGACTACATGGCCCGCGCCGACGAAATCATCCGCGCCTTTGCCGGCGAGCTGCAGCAGAATATCTTTCCCTTGGGCACCTATATCGCCAGCTTCGAGACGCGGCTCCGGCCCGTCCAGATCGTGCTGGTCGGAACCACGGAAGAAACCGCCCTCCTCGCCCGCGCCGCTTTCGGCGTCTCGCTGCCGAACCGCGTCTTGATGCGGGTGGCGGATGGCGACGCCCTGCCGGAGGGGCATCCGGCGCGCGGCAAGGGAAAGCAGGACGGCAAGCCGACGGCCTATGTCTGCGCCGGCGAGACCTGCTCGCTGCCGCTGACCGATGCGGATGCGCTTGAGGCGGAGCTCAGGCGGGTGCGGGCGGGATAGCCTCACACCCTCGCCTACTTCCGCCCCCGCCCTCTTCCCGCAGCACCGCCGATCGGCGCCGCCGGCAATCCCGCTTCCTCGCGGATCCAGTTCCGGAACGCCTGCACTCTGGATTTGGCGGCGCTGCGTTCGGGATAGACGAGCCAGTAGCTTTCCTCGTCGGGCGTTTCGATGTCGAAGAGACGGATGAGGCGCCCCTCGGCGAGATCGGCCATGGCGAGCGTATCGTTGGCGAGCGCGACGCCCTGGCCGCCGGCCGCCGCCTGAAGCGCCAGCGACGCCTCGATGAAAAGCGGGCCCTTGGCGGCCCAGCGCGGGTTTTTGACGCCGGCCGCTTCGAGCCAGTTCAGCCAGTGCTGCATCGTCTCTTCATGCAGCAGCGGATAATGCTTCAGATCTTCCGGTTTGCGGATCGGCTTTTTCGGGTCGATCAGCGCCGGCGCGCAGACCGGATAGACGGTCGCCTCGAAAAGCTTTTCGGCGATCGCATCGGGCCAGTGCCCGAGCCCGTAGCGCACGCCGATATCGACATCCTCGCGCGCGAAATCGACGACGTCGGAGGACGGCATCAGCCGGAGCTCGACCTCGGGGTGAGCGCGGTGGAACTTGCCGAGCCTGAGCACCAGCCAGCGCGCCGCAAAGGAAGGTTCGACCGAGACGGTCAGCGCCGCATTGTCGCGCGCCCCCGTCTGCGCCCAGCCCTCGGCGAGCTGGTCGAAGGCGGCGGTGAGGACCGGCAGGAGCCTCGCGCCGCGCTCGGTGAGCTCGACGGCGCGGCCGGTGCGGTGAAACAAGGCCGCGCCAAGCTCCTCCTCGAGCGCCCGGATCTGATGGCTGACGGCCGCATGGGTGACGCCGAGCTCGTCGGCGGCGCGCGAAAAACTGCCATGCCGCGCCGCCGCCTCGAAGGCGCGCAGGGCTTTCAGGGAAGGCAGGCGGCGGGGAGCCATATGTTAGTTTTTCTAACTTCTGCGGTGCGAAAAGATCGTTTGATAAAGGCCATCACAAGGCGCATATCAAGCCCACAGACTATACCAAATGGTGAATAAAATGAACATCCTTGCCACTTATGCCACGAGCTACGTCAATGCCTTCGACGTCGCCCTGTCCGCACGCAGCGAACAGCCGGCCGGCAAGCGCGACAGCGTGGCCGCAAATGACCGCGGTTTCCGCAGGCTCTTCTCTTTCGGCGCCCGCGCCGATACGGCGAAAGCCGCCTGAAAAGCCACCAGCTCCCCTCGATTTGACGGATCAGGATCGCCAGAGCTGTTTGCGTTCCCGCAGGAACGCAAACAGCTCCGGACTCCCTTGTTTGGTCGCATTTTCTACGGTCAACCGGCCTCCACTTGACCGGAAAATGCTCTAGAGTCTCGGCTCTGACTTTCCCCCCGTCGAGACGAAGGAGGCCGGCATGAGCGGCGAGACGATTACGATTGCGAGCCCCGAAGGGTCGTTCACCGGCTATCTCGCGAAACCGGCCATGGGGCAGGGCCCCGGCATCGTCGTCATCCAGGAAATTTTCGGCGTCAACAAGGTGATGCGCGATCTCTGCGACTGGCTCGCGGGCGAAGGCTATATGGCGCTCTGCCCCGATCTCTTCTGGCGCATCGAGCCCGGCATCGACATCACCGATCAGAGCGAAGCCGAGTGGAAAAAGGCTTTCGATCTTTTCGGAAAATTCGATGTCGACAAGGGCGTCGCCGATATCGGCGCGACGATCCGGACGCTGCGCCCGCTATCGGCCGGCAAGGTCGGCGCGGTCGGCTATTGCCTGGGCGGCCAGCTCGCCTATCTCGCCGCCTGTCACACCAGCACCGACGCCTCGGTCGGCTATTACGGCGTCAACATCCAGAACCGTCTCGACGATGCCAAGGGCATCAAGAAACCGCTGATGCTGCATATCGCCGGCAAGGATGAGTTCGTGCCGGCCGACGCGCAGGAAGCGGTCGTTGCGGGCCTGCGCGACAATCCGCTCGTCACCATCCATCGCTATCCGGAAATGGACCACGCCTTCGCGCGTCCCGGCGGCGCGCATTACGACAAGGCGACGGCGGACGAGGCCAACGACCGGACGCTGAAATTCTTCGCGCGGCATCTGGGATGACGCGGTTCACATGAGGGGCGCGCGCGATGTCGCTTGAACTTTATCTCGGCTTCATCGCCGCGACGCTGATCCTCTGCGTGATGCCGGGGCCGGTGGTGACCTATCTCGTCGCCTGCGGCATCCGCCAGGGGCCGCGCGCGGCGCTGACGGGGCTGGCGGGAACGACAACGGCGCTTCTCGTCCACATGGTGCTGGTGCTGGCGGGGCTCGCGCCGCTTCTCGCCGCGCTCGGACCCTGGGCCGATGCACTGAAACTGATCGGCGCCGCCTATCTCGTCTGGCTCGGCATCGCCGCCTGGCGCGCGCCTTACGAGCATCCCAACCTGCCGTCGGAGGCGCGGCGCAGCCATGCGAGCGCGGGAGCGCTTTACCGGCGCGGCTTCCTGATCTCGGTCACCAATCCGAAATCGCTCGCCTTCTATGCCGCCTTCTTTCCGCAATTCGTGAGCGCCGATGCGCCGGCGGGGCCGCAGCTCATTATCCTCGCCGCGACCTTCGTCACTGTCGGCACGATCTCGGATGGAAGTTTCGGGCTGGCGGCGGGCAAACTCGCGCCCTATCTGAAGGGCGAACGCGCGCAGATGCTGCGCAATAAAATCACCGGCTCCGTGCTGGTCGCGGCCGGCATCGGCCTCGCGCTCACCCGGAAGTAATTCGGCAAATGAAAAAAGAAACAGGGAGACCGGCATGAGCCCGCGCAAGATCAAGGCGATCCGCATCGAGAAAACCGGCGGGCCGGAAGCAATGGCGCTGCGCGAGGTTGATCTTGCAAGCCCGAAGCCCGGCGAGGTGCAGGTGCGCGCGAAAGCGATCGGCATCAACTTCATCGACACCTATCACCGCTCGGGGCTCTATCCGGTGGCGCTGCCGTCGGGCATCGGCATGGAAGCGGCGGGCGTCGTCGCGGCCGTCGGCGAAGGCGTCACGCATCTGAAGGAAGGCGACCGCGTGGCTTACGGCTCGGGCCCGATCGGTGCCTATGCCGAAGCGCATAACGTCAACGCGATGTCGGTCGCGAAGCTGCCCGACGGCGTGACCGACGAGGCGGCGGCCGCGATGATGCTGAAGGGCCTGACCGCACAATTCCTGCTGCGCCAGACCTTCCGCGTCGAGAAGGGCCAGACGATCCTGTGGCACGCGGCGGCGGGCGGCGTCGGTCTCATCGCCTGCCAATGGGCGAAATATCTCGGCGCCACCGTCATCGGCACGACGAGCTCGGACGAGAAGGCCGCGCTCGCCCGCGCGCATGGCTGCGATCATGTGATCGATTACACGAAGGAAGACGTCGCCGCGCGGGTGAAGGAAATCACCGGCGGCAGGAAAGTGCCCGTCGTCTATGACGGCGTCGGCAAGGCGACCTTCATGGGCTCGCTCGACAGCCTCGCGCCTTTGGGCCTGCTCGTTTCCTTCGGCAATGCCTCGGGCCCGGTGACCGGCGTCGATCTCGGCATCCTGGCGCAGAAGGGTTCGCTCTTCGTGACGCGGCCGACCATGTTTCACTACATGGCAAAAACACCAACCGCCTTTCAGGAGATGGCGGCCGAACTTTTCGCCGTCGTCGCCAAGGGCGCGGTCAGGGTCGAGGTCAATCAGCGCTACGCGCTTGCCGAGGCCTCGAAAGCGCATATGGATCTCGAAGCGCGCAAGACGACGGGCGCGAGCGTGCTGGTGCCGTGAGGTGAGCGCATGATCGAAGGCAGCTGTCTCTGCGGCGCGGTGCGTTTCACGATCGATGGCGGGATGAGCGGCATCGTCACCTGTCATTGTTCGATGTGCCGCAAGGCGGCGGGCGGTGCCGCCGGCGCCTTCTTCGTCGCGCAGCGCGACGAGGTGACGTGGCAGGGCGAAGAATATCTGACGGTCTATCGCAGTTCGCCGGAGCTCGAACGGAGCTTCTGTTCGCGCTGCGGCGCGGCGATGACAGGCGCCAATCTGATCGCACCCGACGACACGATTATCCTGACGGCAAACGCGCTCGACGGCGACGCGCCCGCGCGTGTTGTCGCGCATGAGCATGCGGCGTCGAAGGCTTCATGGAATGACGGCAATGAAAAGGCGCCGCATTTCGACGGCCCGTTTCCCGGCTGGGAAACACTGAGGCCCTGATTACTTCCCGAGCCCGAGCGCCCGGTCCGGCACGCCGAAACCGATATCGATGAAGGTCGCGCGGTGCAGCGTCTGGATGCGGTCGAAGACGACATCGACATTCCATTCGGCGATCTGTTCGCAAGGAATGACGGTACCGATGATGCGCTCCCGCCCGTCGTCGTCCGGCGCAATCGGCAGGGTCATGAATTCGCAGGCATAGGCCTTGCCCGACCTGTCATAGACGTCGCGGATCATCACGATGCCGCAGGGCTGGGCATGAAGCGCGCGAAGCCGCGCCCGGTCGATCGCCGCCTCGGCATGCTCGTCGGGACCGAAGACATTGTAGCCGGTGAGATCGAAACCGCTGCCCTCGACAAGCGCGCTGCCATAGATGCGGAAGACGAGCGTCTTCTCGTCTTCCCAGCTCAGATAACGGATATAGGGGAGGAGTTCGACCAGGGCGCGCAGACTGACCTCGCCCGCACTCGGCATCGGCTTTTCGCCGCGCGCCTCGAGCCACCAGGCGTAGAGCTGGCGGCCGACATTGGAGAGCGGCAAGCCGCCGATCTCCGCCGGCACGTGATCGATCGGGCCCGCAAGCCGCGCTTTCGCCGTTTCGACCGCGGCCCATTCCATGAGCGGCTTCACCCAGGTCGGACGCTTGTCCGCCGGACTATCCCCGCCGTCCCCCATCGACATACGCAAATCCCCCGCCCGGCACGCAACACGCCTCCCCCGGCGCACTCGACCCGGCTCCCGGGAGACGAATCAGAATAGCAGTTTTCCTCTAGGTATTCATCGAGTCGAAGAACTCGCTGTTGTTCTTGGTCTGCTTGAGCTTGTCGAGCAGGAACTCGATGGCATCGACCGTGCCCATCGGATTGAGGATGCGGCGGAGCACATACATTTTCGAGAGCTGGCCCTTCTCGACCAGCAGCTCTTCCTTGCGGGTGCCCGATTTGAGAATGTCGATCGCCGGAAAGACGCGTTTGTCGGCGACCTTGCGGTCGAGAATGATTTCCGAGTTACCGGTGCCCTTGAACTCTTCGAAGATGACTTCGTCCATGCGCGAGCCGGTGTCGATCAGCGCGGTGGCGATGATGGTGAGCGAGCCGCCCTCCTCGATATTGCGCGCGGCACCGAAGAAGCGCTTGGGGCGCTGCAGCGCATTGGCGTCGACACCGCCGGTCAGCACCTTGCCCGAGGAGGGCACGACGGTGTTGTAGGCGCGGCCGAGACGGGTGATCGAGTCGAGCAGAATGACGACGTCGCGGCCGTGTTCGACCAAGCGCTTGGCCTTCTCGATGACCATTTCCGCGACCTGGACGTGGCGCGTCGCCGGCTCGTCGAAGGTCGAGGAAATCACCTCGCCCTTCACCGAACGCTGCATGTCGGTCACTTCTTCCGGCCGCTCGTCGATCAAGAGCACGATCAGATAGCAATCCGGGTGATTGGTGGTGATCGAGTGGGCGATGTTCTGCAAAAGCACCGTCTTGCCGGTGCGGGGCGGCGCGACGATCAAGCCGCGCTGGCCCTTGCCGAGCGGCGCCACGATGTCGATGACGCGCGAGGATTTGTCCTTCAGCGTCGGGTCGTCGACCTCCATCTCAAGCTTCTCGTCGGGATAGAGCGGCGTCAGATTGTCGAAATGAACCTTGTGGCGGGCCTTGTCGGGGCTCTCGAAATTGACCGTCGAGACCTTCAGCAGCGCGAAATAGCGCTCGCCATCCTTGGGGCTCCGGATCTCGCCTTCGACCGTATCGCCGGTCCTGAGTGAAAAGCGCCTGATCTGCGAGGGCGAAACATAGATATCGTCGGGACCCGGCAGGTAATTCGCTTCCGGCGAGCGCAGGAAACCGAAGCCGTCCGGCAGCACCTCGACCACACCTTCGCCGATAATGTCGATATTCTGCTCGGCATATTGCTTCAGGATCGCGAACATCATGTCCTGCGTCCGGAGCGTTGAGGCGTTCTCGACTTCGAGTTCCTCGGCCAGCGCCAGAAGATCGGTTGGCGATTTGGCCTTGAGGTCCTGCAGCTTGATCTGCGTCATCGGCTTTGTAGGTCTTTCTCTGGGAGTTGCCACCGATGGGCTCTGACGGGCCGGGAGACGGGTGGAACTGGAAGGGGCGGATGGGATGTCGTTTGGCTGACAGTCTGTTGGGAAAGCGGGCCTTCGCTCTCTCCGCCGTCGCACGAGAAGGGCCGCCCCTTGGGGCTTCAAAGCCTTGTGCACGGTCTTCTGGCCGCTGCCGATTGGGGGCTTGGGCCGGGAAAGGACATAAGGAAGGCCGCCGGAAGAAATCCGGCTTGCAACCGATATAAGGCCAACCGCCGGAAATTTCAACGGAAATTGGTAGCAGCTCCTGCGCTCGGTCTAAAACGGCTTCGCGACCGCCAGCAGAACGATGAAAATGACCAGAAGCGGCGGCGCCTCGTTGACGATCCGGTAGAAGCGGGCATCGTGACGGTTTTCGTCCCGTTCGAGCTGTTTGCGCCAGCGGGCGAAAAAACCATGCAACACTGACATGACGAGGATCAGGAAAAGCTTCGCATGCATCCAGCCCTGGGCGAGAAGATCCGGATTGGCGACCAGCATTGCGATGCCGAAGACGAAACTCGCGATCATTGCCGGGTTGATGATCCCGCGCAGCAGGCGCCGCTCCATGACCTTGAAGGTCTCGGCCTTGTCCGAACCCGGCGCCGCTTCCGCGTGATAGACGAAAAGCCGCGGCAGATAGGCCATGCCAGCCATCCAGAAGATCACCGAAATGATGTGCAACGCCTTGATCCAGATGTAGGCGCCAGCGAGAAAATCCATCAGCTCACCGTTTCAAGTGCAAGTTTCGCCGTGCAGACATGGCCGGCCGCCTCTTCGGGACAGAGAATATCGGCCTCGGCCCGCGCCGCGCACACCAGTCCGGCCAGCGCGGTGATGAAATCGGGATGGACGCCAAGCGCGGGAACGCGGAAATAGGCCGGTACCCCGCTCTCCCTCGCCAGCTTTGCATATTCGATATCGAGTTCGACCAGCGTTTCGGAATGCTCCGAGACGAAGGCGACCGGCACGACGATCAGCCGTTTGCCTTCGGACCCGGCCCGCCTGATCTCGTCCTCGGTCGAAGGGCCGATCCATTCGAGCGGTCCGACACGGCTCTGGAAGCAGGTCACCCAATCGAGATCCGGAATATTCAGGCGCGAGGTGATCGCCGCACAGGTTTGTTCGACCTGGGCCTGGTAGGGATCGCCCTGCTCGACGATCCTTTTCGGCAAGCCATGCGCCGAAAACAATACCCGCAGATTTTCGGACGACCCGGCTTTCCGAAGCGCTTCACCGAGCAGCGCCGCATGCGCGGCAATAAACCCGTCCGTGACCGGATAGCAGCAGACGGCCTTTGCCGGCACGGCAAGGCCTGCCACTTTCGCCGCGCGGTCCCAGTCCTTCAGCGAAGATTCGGTCGTCGTCGTCGAATATTGCGGGTAGAGCGGCAGCAGCACGATTTCATCGGCGCCCCATGCCTTGACCGCGGCAACGGCCGCATCGGCAAAGGGGTGCCAGTAGCGCATGGCGAGGAAGCAGCGATACTCGGACTCGCCGCTCGCTAACGCGGCCTCGAGGGCACGGCCCTGCGCTTCGGTCAGCGGCACCAGCGGCGAGCTTCCGCCGATCTCGGCATAGATTTTTTGTGCAACCGGTGCCCGCCGCTTCGAAACGAGTTTTGCGATCAGCCAGCGAAAGGGCTGCGGCACGCGGATGATGGCCGCATCGCTGAAAAGGTTGAACAGGAACGGTTCGACCGCTTCCGGCCCGTCGGGCCCGCCGAGATTGAACAGAACGACAGCGATCTTGCGCTTCATGGCCGCCACTCCCGCACGATTTCGACGAGCGCCGCTACATGATCGGGCGGCGTTTGCGGCACGATGCCGTGGCCGAGATTGAAAATGAACGGCCCGTGGCCAAGCGTATCAAGAATATGCAGCACCTGTTGCTGCATTTCGGCGCCGCCCGCGACCAGCAGAAGCGGATCAAGATTGCCCTGAAGGCAACCGGCGCCTTGCAGATTGTCGCGCGCCCAGACCGGCGACATTCCGGTATCGAGGCTCAGCGCATCGAGACCGGTGGCACGGAAATATTCCACCGTCATCGGCCCCGCGCCGCGCGGGAAACCGATTACCGGCAAATCGGGAAAACGCACTTTCAACGCGGCACGGATTTCGATCATCGGCTTCAGGGCAAAGCGCTCGAAGGAAAGTTCAGGCAGACTTCCCGCCCAGGTATCGAAAAGCTGTAGGACCTCGGCACCTGCCTCGACTTGCGCCGAAAGATGTTCGACGGTCGCGGCAACCAGAAGATCGATCAGTTTCTGGAACTCGTCGGGTGCGCGGTAAGCCCAGGCCTTGGCCATTGCCTGATCGGGCGAGCCGCGTCCGCCGACCATGTAGGTCGCAACTGTCCACGGCGCGCCGGCAAAGCCGATCAGCGCCGTTTCGGCAGGCAGACTGTTTTTCAGACGCCGCACCGTCTCATAGACCGGCGCAAGCTTGTCGCGCAGCGCGCTTACCGGTTTCAGCGTTGCCAATTCGGCGGCGTTGCGGATCGGCTCGAGGACAGGCCCCTCGCCTTCCTTGAAGGCAACAGGCTGACCCAAGGCATCCGGCACCACGAGGATATCGGAAAAAAGGATCGCCGCATCGAAGCCGTAACGGCGGATTGGCTGCAAGGTGACTTCCTCGGCAAAGTCAGGCGTGTAGCAGAGATCGAGAAAGCTGCCCGCTTCGGCGCGCACCGCCCGGTACTCCGGCAGATACCGTCCTGCCTGTCGCATCAGCCAGAGAGGCGTCCGGTCGACGGGCTCTCGCCGCAGCACTTTCAGAAGCCGCTTTCCGTCGGTGCTCGCTTCCCTCACCCGTTCTTTCTCCTACGATTCAAGAATCTTAATAGTAGTGGATAGTGAAGGATGCCTGTGAAAGCCGGGGATCAAATCTCCCCACGCGCTTGTCCACAAATCCGCGGCAGCATCCGCGCCGGCTGCCCGAGCCCGCCTTTCATGCCACAGCCTGTGACAAATTACAGCCTGGCAAACCGCCGCGCCTTGCCGAACAACAAGATAGGCTGTGGAGCCATTTGGTATGCAAGACGTTAATCACGGGGACAACTTCGCGGCCAGGCTCCGACCGGCCGGTCATACCCGTTTCGCAAAGCATTGCTGCCGGATTTTTACACCGAGGCATGGAACGGGGGAGCGAAAACGAAACACGGGTATGACCGTGTAGGGCTTGCCGCGAAAGCCTCACTTACACCCGTTAATCACAGTGATTCACAGGCAAGCCGGCAACATGCTCGATCGCCGTTATGGCTCTTGCGGAAAAAGAATTGGCGCGGGCTCCGCACCCCCGATACCTTTGCCGCGCGCGAGCCGCGGGGGCGGCGCGACGACAAGCGGAAACACGGAACATCGATGAGTGGCAAGCGCGTCTTCCATCTTCACCTGGTCTCGGACGCCACCGGCGAGACGCTGAACACGGTGGCGCGTGCGGCCTGCGCGCAGTATGAGGACGCGCGGCCCATCGAACATGTCTATGCGCTGGTGCGCGGGCCGAAGCAGCTCGAGCGCGTGCTCGGCGAGATCGAAGCGGCACCCGGCATTGTGATGTTCACCATGGTCAATGACGAGCTGCGCGAGCGCCTCGAGCAGCGCTGCCGCGATCTGCACACGCCCTGCATATCCGTTCTCGATCCGGCGATGCAGGCGCTCGGGCAGTATCTCGGCAAGGAGTCCTCGCACAAGCCCGGCTCGCAGCACATCATGGATGCCGAATATTTCGGCCGCATCACGGCGCTCAATTTCACCATGGCGCATGATGACGGCCAGTCAGCCGGCGATCTCAACGAGGCCGACATCATTCTGCTCGGCGTCAGCCGCACCTCGAAAACGCCGACCAGCATCTATCTCGCCAATCGCGGCATCAAGGCGGCCAATATTCCGATCGTACCCGGCGCGGTCCTGCCACCCGATCTCGAAACGGTCGAGCATCCATTGATTGTCGGCTTGACCACCAGCCCCGATCGCCTGGTGCAAATCCGCAAGAACAGGCTGCTTTCGCTGCACGAGAAGGCTGACACCGATTATGTCGAGCCGGAAGTCGTGGCCGAAGAGGTCGCCTTCGCGCGCAAGCTCTTTGCCCGCAACGGCTGGCCGGTCATCGACGTGACGCGGCGTTCGATCGAGGAAACGGCGGCGGCCGTGCTCAATCTCTATAGCGAGCGGCAAAAGACCAACTGACCGACATGACGAAAACCTCCCTCATTCTGGCTTCCGCAAGCGCGGTTCGCGCAATGCTTCTGAAAGACGCCGGCCTTGAATTCGATGTCGAGGATTCGCGACTCGACGAAGAAGCGCTGAAACAGGGATTCGCCGGCCGCGACGACGTGGCCGACACCGACGCGCTGGCATTGCGGTTGGCGGAAGAAAAAGCGCGTACCGTGTCGCGCGCGAAGCCGCGCGCGCTGGTAATCGGCGCCGACCAGATCCTTTCCTGTGACGGACAGAGATACGACAAGCCGAAATCGATGGCCGAAGCGCGCGCCAATCTGCAAGCCTTCCGCGGCCGGCCGCATATTCTCCATAGTGGTGTTGCGCTGGTGGCAAACGATGTCGTTATCTGGAGCCATGCAGCACAGGCACAGCTCACCATGCGCGACTTTACGGACAGTTTTCTGGACGAATACCTGGCGCAGGTGGGTGAACGCGTTCTGAAGAGCGTTGGCTGCTACCAGCTCGAAGGTCCGGGCGTGCAGCTCTTCGAGCGGATCGAAGGCGACTATTTCACCATTCTCGGGCTGCCGCTGCTGCCGCTGCTGGCGGAGCTGCGCAAGCATGGGATAGCGACACTATGAAGAAGGTTTGCGTCATCGGCTGGCCTGTCGCCCATTCGCGCTCGCCGCTGATCCATAATCACTGGATTGCCGAACACAAGATTCCGGATGCGCGCTACGAGCCGATGGCGGTGAAGCCGGAAAATGCGGCCGCGACGATCCGTGATCTGGCAGCGCTCGGTTTCATCGGCGCCAATGTAACGGTCCCTCACAAGGAAACGGCTTTCGCCGCGCTCGACCGGCATGACGCAACCGCCAGGCGGCTGAAGGCCGTCAACACCATCGTGACGACACCGCAAGGCCTCGAAGGCCGCAACACCGACGGCTATGGTTTCATCGCCAATCTGAAAGACCGCGCGCCGGCATGGAATGCCGCTAGCGGTGCCGCCGTCATCCTCGGCGCCGGCGGTGCGGCCCGGGCCGTCGCCGCCGCGCTTGAAGAGGCGGGAGCGCCCGAAATCCGCATCGTCAACCGGACGCCGTCGCGCGCCGAGGCGCTGATGCGCGATCTCGAGCTTAAATCGGCGAAAGTCTTTTCGACCGCCGAAGCGGCAAGAGCACTCGATGGCGCGGGGCTCCTCGTCAACACGACGACGCTCGGCATGAAGGGCGAGAACGATGTGACCATCGATCTGGCGCCGCTGCCGAAATCGGCGCTGGTCACCGACATCGTCTATACGCCGCTCGAAACGGGTCTCTTGCGCCGGGCGCGCGAGGGCGGGCATCCGACGGTCGACGGCCTCGGCATGCTGCTGCATCAGGCGGTGCCGGGCTTCGAGGCCTGGTTTGGCGTCAGGCCGCAAGTGACCGAAAAACTGCGGGCGCTCGTGCTGGCCGATCTCGGCATGACATAGAGGAACCAGGAAAATGCTTCTGATCGGTCTCACCGGCTCCATCGGCATGGGAAAATCGGAAACCGCCAAAATGTTCCACGAGCTGGGCGTGCCGGTCTACGATGCCGACGCAGCCGTTCATCTCTTCTATCAAAAAGGCGGCAAGGCGGTCGAGCCGCTCCGCGCGGCTTTTCCCTCCGCCATTGTCGACGATGCGGTCGACCGCAAGGCGCTGTCGCGTGGCGTGCTTGGCCTCCCCGACGAAATGAAAAAGCTTGAGGCGATCGTTCATCCGCTGGTCGGCGAGGCGCAAATCGCGTTCCTGCGCGAAACCGCCGCCGCCGGCCACAGCATGGTCGTGCTCGATATTCCGCTTCTCTATGAAACCGGCGGCGAAACCCGTGTCGACGTGGTGGTGGTCGTATCCGCGCCCTACGACATTCAGAAGACGCGCGTGCTGGCGCGGCCCGATATGGACGAGGCGAAATTCGCGGCGATCCACGCCAAGCAGGTGCCGGACGCCGAAAAGCGGGCCCGCGCCGATTTCGTCGTCGAAAGCGACAAGGGCCTCGATCATGCCCGCGCCCAGGTCGCGGCGATTATCGAGGCGCTGCGCGGCCGCGAGGGCAAGATATTGCAGGAAAGGCTCGGCAAGGCATAGCGGCACGGACTAGAATGACGGCATGGAACAAAGACTGAGCCTCATAACGCTGGGTGTCGCCGATCTCGCCCGCGCCCGCGCCTTCTACGAAACGCTGGGCTGGCGCGCCTTGCCGCAAAGCAATGACAGCGTCGCTTTCTTTCAATGCGGCGGCATCGTCTTCGCGCTGTTCGGCCGCAACGCGCTCGCGGAAGACGCCAATCTGGCGCCGCATGGCGAGGGCTTTTCGGGGATCGCGCTGGCGCATAATGTGCGCGAGAAGGATGAGGTCGATGCGACGCTGGCCGAGGCGGAAGCAGCCGGCGGCAAGATCCTGAAACGCGGGACCGAGGCTTTCTGGGGCGGCTATACCGGATACTTCTCCGATCCCGACGGCCATGTCTGGGAAGTTGCGTGGAACCCCGGCGGCATCATCGGCGACGACGGCTCCTTCCGTTTCGCCGCGCGCTGAGAGAACCCGAACCGCAAGGACAACCGCAAATGCGTGAAATCGTTCTCGATACCGAAACCACCGGCCTCTCGCCGCAGGATGGCCACCGCCTGGTCGAGCTCGGCTGTCTCGAATTGTTCAACCACATGACGACCGGCAAATTCTTTCATGCCTATTTCGATCCCGAACGCGACATGCCGGAAGGGGCGTTGAAGATCCACGGCCTGACGACGGAGTTCCTGCGCGGCCAGGCGAAATTCGCCGACAAGGTCGACGAGTTTCTCGCCTTTATCGGCGACGATCCGCTGATCATCCACAATGCGAGTTTCGACATGGGCTTCATCAATGCGGAGCTCAAGCGCATCGGCCGCGCCGGCCTGCCGATGGCGCGCGCCATCGACACGCTCGACATCGCCCGGCGCAAGTTCCCCGGTGCGCAGAACAATCTCGATGCGCTGTGCCGCCGCTTCAATGTCGACAATTCGGGCCGCGAGAAACACGGTGCGCTGCTCGATTCGGAATTGCTGGCGGAGGTCTATCTGGAGCTGAAGGGCGGGC
>NZ_JBBECC010000129.1:0-22650 GCF_040882025.1 Parvibaculum sp.
GACTACGGGCGCTGAGGTTCAGGAAATGCCTGTGAGGCCGCTGTCGACCGCCAGCGTCTGCGCGGTGATGTAGACGCTCTCGTCGGAAATCAGGAAAAGCGCCGCATTGGCGATTTCCCAGCCGGTCGCCTGGCGGCCGAAGGGAACGGGCGTGCGGCCGCGCGAGGGGCGGCCCTGCGTCGCGACGCGGCCGAGTGGTGTGTCGACGAGGCCGGGCGCCACGATGTTGGCGCGGATGCCGCGCCGCGATCCTTCAAGTGCGACATGGCGCATCAGGCCGCCGAGTGCCGCCTTCGAGGCGTCATAGGCGGGGAGCCGCGAGCCGGCGATCAGGCCCGCAATCGACGAGATGAAGACGACAGGCGAGCCGTCGGCAAGGCGCGGCACTGCCGCCTTGCAGCAGAGCATCGGGCCACGCAGATTGACGGCAAGCACCTTGTCCCAGTCTTCCGGCGTTGCGCCTTCAAGGCCGAGGCCGCCGACTCCAATGCCGACATTGAGCACGAGACCGTCGAGACCGCCCAGGGCTGTTTCCGCTTCCTCGATCATGCGCGAGATGTCGCCGGGCTTCGAAATGTCGGCTTCGATGGCGGTTGCCTTGCCGCCTTCCGCACCGATCTTCGCCACCGTTTCGTCGGCCGATGCCTTGTTCATGTCGGCGACCGCGACCGACGCGCCTTCACGGGCAAAGAGGATCGACATGGCCCGGCCATTGCCGACGGGATCGGTCGCCGCGTCGAGCACACGCTGGCCGCCGCCGACCACCAGAATGCGGCGGCCCTTGAGCCGGCCGCGTCCCGGCGCCTCGCCCCTGGACTCAGGCGGCAATGCCTGCACGAATCCGCCTTCAGCCATTGTTCTTCATGCTCCTTCTGATCTCGTCGAGACCGCTCGTCTCGATATCCTTCTCCTCCAGCTCGATCTCGAAGGTTTCGAGATAGCGGCAGACGAGAAGATAGATGCCGATGATGATGACGAGTTCCTGCATGGCCGCGTCGCCCAGATGGCGATGTGCGGCAGCGAAGAGTGCCGCATCGGCCTTGACGCTTGCGACCTGATCGTCGGTGAAGGCGAGGACGGCGTTTTCGCTCTCGCTCAGATGCGCGGAGGGGAGTGCGCCCGAGGCGGCCGCAATGCGCGCCTCCGACATGCCGAGCATGCGCGAGACGCGGCGGTGCTGGTGCCGCTCGTAGTCCGATCCGCAAAGATGACCGACGCGCAGGATCACCAGTTCGCGGAGTTCGGTATCGAGCAGCCCGTCGTTGAGATAGGCGTTCACCAGCGCCATGAAGGGCGCGAAGGACGGACCGCTTCCCGACAACATGCGGAAGATGTTGAGCTGCGGCAGTGTTTCGCGCAAAGCGCGGTTTTCCGGCGCAAGCGATGCCGGATCGGGATAGGGGATGCGCGCCATCGTTTCAGCCCTGCATACCCGGCAGCTTGACGCCCGATTTGTGACCCGCATCCTCGATATCGACATCGAAGGTTTCGAGGAAGTTCGAAACAAGCGTGTAGAAGCCGACGGTGATGACGAGCTCCTGCATCTCCTTGTAGGAGAGCTTTTCGGCCAGCGGGTTGAAGGTCGCGTCGGAAGCGCGGGTGTTCTTCACCACGTCATCGGTGAAGCGCATCACCATGCGCTGCAGATCGTCGAAGACCTTTGCCTCCGGACCTTCGTGAATGCCCTTGATGAGTTCATCGGACATGCCGAGCTTCCGCGAGATCGCTTCGTGCTGATAGACCTCGTATTTCGAACCGCGCAGCACGCCGGTGCGGACGATGGCGATCTCCCGCAGCACCGGATCGAGATCGCCGTGAACGAGGATCGAATTGCCGAGCTTGATGAAGCTGTCGAGCATGTCGCCGGAATGGCCCAGCATCCGGAATATGTTGAGGTTGGGCAGCTTCTCGTAAGCTGCCTTGGCACGGCCTTCGGCCTTGGCCGGATCGAAATAGGGGATGCGGGCCATCGTCTGTCGTTCCTCCAGGAAATTTCATGTTCTTGTTGCGGCCAGTCTAACCCGCGCTGCCCCTGCGTCCAGCGGCAAGAGCGTTTGCGGTCCGCGAAATGGCGTTCCGCCGTGGCTTGCCCCATACGATGGGGTGGGTAAACTCGCGCTCAACGACGTCCCCGACGGGAGAGGGGTGCCGCCGCCTGCGCCTTGCGGCCGGGCAGGCCGGGCGCGTCGGTTATCAGGTTCAGGGAGGAACCCAGCATGTTCGATGCCGAACGCATCAAGAGTGTCGCCGACATCACGCGCGCCGGTGCGGCCGTCATGCCCGACGACGTGGCGCAGGTGTTCGAGGGCCGCGAAACCACCTATGCCGAGCTTGACCGGCGCGCCAGCAAGGTCGCGCAGGCGCTGATCGCCGACGGCTGCAAGCCCGATGCGCGCATCGGCTTCATGGGCAAGGGTTCGGACCGCTATTTCGAAATGCTTTACGGCGCCTTCAAGGCCAAAGCCGTGGTCGTGGGCGTCAACTGGCGGCTGGCCGCTCCGGAAGTCGTTTATGTGCTGAACGACAGCCGGACCGAGATTCTTTTCGTCGGGGCCGAATTCTACGACGTGGTCGAAAAGGTGCTGGCCGAATGTCCGACGGTGCGCAAGGTCGTGGCGCTTGACGGCGGGCGCAACGACTGGATCTCGTTCGACGACTGGCGCGATGCGGCAAGCGATGCCGATCCGATGCTGCCGGCCGCGTCCGACGATGACGTGATCCAGCTCTATACCAGCGGCACGACGGGCCACCCGAAAGGCGTGCAGCTCACCAATGCCAACTATCTTTCGATCTTCCATCAGGGCGCCGAATGGGCGCAATGGCACCGTGGCGAAGTCGTTCTCGTCTGCATGCCGCTCTTCCATGTCGCCGGCGTCAATATCGGCGTGCTCGGCAATCTTCACGGTTGCAAGAACATCATCCTCAAGGATGTCGATCCGTTGGCGATCCTGAAGCTGATCGAAACCGAAAAGCTCAACGTCGCCTTCATGGTGCCGGCGGTGATCCTGTTCCTGCTGCAGCAGCCAGGCATCAAGACGGCGGATCTTTCATCGGTGCGGCAAATCCTCTATGGCGCGTCGCCCATCGCCGAAGACGTGTTGCGCCAGGCGCAGACGACCTTCACCAGAGCCGATTTCGTGCAGCTCTACGGGCTCACCGAGACGACCGGCGGCGCGACGCATCTGCCGCCGGGGGCGCATGATCCGGCGAAGGGAAAGCTGCGGTCCTGCGGCATTCCCAATCCGGGCATGGAAATCCGCGTCGTCGACGACAAGGGCACGGAAGTGCCGGTGGGCGAGGTCGGCGAGATCGTCATTCGCGGCGGCTCGGTCATGAAGGGTTACTGGAACCGGGCCGACGCGACAAAGGATGCCATCCGTGACGGCTGGTTCTACACCGGTGATGCCGGCTTCTTCGACAGCGACGGCTATCTCTTCATCCATGACCGCGTGAAGGACATGATCGTTTCCGGCGGCGAGAACATCTATCCGGCCGAGGTCGAGAATGCGCTTTTCGGCCATGAGGCGATCGCGGACGCCGCCGTTATCGGTGTGCCGGACGAAAAATGGGGCGAAGCGGTCAAGGCCATTGTCGTGCTGAAGCCGGGGCAGAAGGCGACGCCGGAAGAGATCATCGCCTTCGCGAAAACGCGCATCGCCAGCTACAAGGTACCGAAATCGGTCGACTTCATCGAGGCGCTGCCGCGCAACCCGTCGGGCAAGATCCTGCGGCGCGAGCTGCGCGCGCCTTACTGGGAGGGCCGCACGCGGATGGTCAACTGACCGGCGCGGCACTGACACGATATTCATACCCGACGGGAGAGCGACCATGAGCCTTGCCGAACAAAACGCGCCGGCGCCGTTCAAGCCGCTGAAGCAGAAGCCGCCGAAAATCTCCGTCCGCCGCGAGAGCGACGGCACGGTCTATATTTCTTCCGACTATCCGCTCGGTGAAATGAAGCGCAGCGTCGTCCATATTCTCGAGGAGCGCGCCGCGATGCATCCGCAGCGCCGTTTCATCGGCGAACGCGGACCGGACGGCGCCTGGCGTTTCATCGGCTATGGCGAGGCCAATGTGAAAGCCAATGCGGTTGCAAGCGCCCTGTTGGCGCGCGGCATGAATGCCGACACGCCGCTGATGGTGCTTTCGAGCAATTCGATCGCTCACGCGGTGATGGCGCTCGGCGCGATGAAGGCGGGCGTTCCGGTTGCGCCGGTCAGCGTGCCTTATTCGCTGATGAGTTCGGATTTTTCGAAGCTGCGCCATGTCGTGGCGCTGACGCGGCCGCGCATGATCTTTGCCGATCACGGCGATCTCTACGGCAAGGCCATCGCGGCGGTCGGCGCGGGCGTCGAGATCGTCACCTGCACCGGCAGCATTGCGGGCGCAACATCCTTCGACGATCTCGTCTCAACGCCGGTCAGCAATGCGGTCGCCGCTTCGATGGAGAAGATCGGCCACGATACGGTGGCGAAATATCTCTTCACCTCCGGTTCGACCGGCATGCCGAAAGGCGTCATCCAGACGCATCGCATGATGATGGCGCAGATCGCCGCCGGCGAGGCGCTCCGCAGCGAAGCGCCGGACCCGGACGAAGTTCCGCAAAGCCTCGAATGGATGCCGTGGAACCACATCTCGGCCGGCAATATCGGCTTCAACGGCAACATGAACGCCGGCGGCACCGTCTATCTTGACGCCGGCAAGCCGATCCCCGGCATGTTCGAGCAGACGATCAAGAACCTCCGCGACGTATCCCCCCGCGTTTTCGGTTCGGCACCGGTCGCTTTCGCGATGCTTGCCGACGCGATGGAGCGCGATTCGGAACTCCGCGCCAATTTTTTCCGCAATCTCGAATATATGGGCTATGGCGGCGCGACGCTGTCGAGCGATATTTACGACCGGATGCAGGCGCTTGCCGTCGCCGAAACAGGTTTTCGCATTCCGCTGACCACCATGTATGGCGCCACCGAGACACAAGGCATCACGGTCGTTCACTGGGTGACGGAGCGCGTCGGGCTGGTCGGTTTGCCGGTTCCCGGTATCACGCTGAAGCTGGTGCCGAACGGCGCCAAGCTCGAAGTGCGCGTCAAGGGACCGACGGTGACGCCCGGCTATCTCAACGATCCGAAAAAGACCGCCGAAGTTTTCGACGCGGAAGGCTTCTACAGTCTCGGCGACGCCGCGAAGTTTCTCGACGAGGCGCGGCCCGATCTCGGTCTCGTCTTCGATGGCCGCGTGACCGAGGACTTCAAGCTCTCCTCCGGCACATGGGTTTCGACCGGCACGCTCCGGGCCGACGCGGTCGCTGCCTGCACACCGCTGGTGCAGGACGCCGTCGTGTGCGGTCTCGACAAGCCTTACATCGCGCTGCTGGCCTGGCCGAACATTGCGGCGGCGCGCAAGATCGCGGGGCTCGCCGACAATGCCGCGCCCGAAGAAGCGATTGCGCATCCGAAGGTCGCGGCTTACTTGCGCGAGGCGCTGGCCCGCCACAACAAGTCGGGCGGCGGCTCGTCGACGCGGATCGCGCGCATTCACCTGATGCTGGAGCCGCCTTCGATCGACGGCCACGAGATCACCGACAAGGGTTATGTGAATCAGGCGGCGACGGCGTCACGCCGCGCCCATCTCGTCGAGCGGCTTTACGCCGAGCCGGTCCCTGCGGATGTGATTGTGGTCTGATGGCGGAAACGGTGCGCCCCCGCGACGTGCTTGATTTCTGGTTCGGTGCGGGGCCGGAAAAATGGTTCGTGAAAAGCGATGCCTTCGACGCCGACATTCGCCGCCTCTTCGGCGCGGCGCATGCGGCGGCGGCGGACGGCAGGCATGACGACTGGGCGAATGAGCCGCAAGGCGCGCTGGCGCTGATCCTTCTGCTCGACCAGTTCTCGCGCAATCTCTATCGGGGCGATCACCGCGCCTTTGCGCAGGATGCAAAGGCGCTGGCGCTTGCCGACCTCGCGGTGGATCGCCGCTTCGATGTCGAGACGCCGGAGACGGCGCGCAAATGGTTCTACATGCCCTATATGCATGCCGAGGATCTCGCGGCGCAGGAGCGCGGCCTCGTCTATTTCGCCCAGCGCCTCAACGATCCCGAGACGATGAAATTTGCCGTCGAGCACCGCGATATCATCCGCCGCTTCGGCCGCTTTCCGCATCGCAACGCCGTGCTCGGACGCCGCACCACACCGGAGGAACAGTCTTTCCTCGATGCGGGTGGCTTTGCGGGCTGAGAAAAAGATCAATTCTATTGGTTCTCTTTCAGAACTAACTATATGCCGTTGAGCACGAGCCAACGGGAGGAACGCATGTCCATCAAAACGGCGATCATTGCGGGTGTCGGCCCGCTCAATGGGCTCGGCGCGGTGCTGTCGCGCCGCGCGGCCGGCGAAGGACTTCATGTCTTCGTCGCCGGGCGTACGCGCGAGAAGCTTGAGGCCGTGACCGACGCGATTCGCGACGGCGGCGGCAAGGCAACACCCGTCGTCTGCGACGTGACGCAGGAGGTCGATGTCGTCTCGCTGTTCCGGCAGGCGGAGGAGACGGGGCCGCTCGATCTTGCGATCTACAATGCCGGCAACAACATGATCGGCAAGCTTTCGGGCATGGAGGCCGATTATTTCGAGCGCTGCTGGCGCGTCTGCCTGTTCGGCGCCTTTCTCTTTGCGCGCGAGGCGGCCGATCACATGAGCCCGCGCGGGCAGGGCACGCTTCTCTTCACCGGCGCGTCGGCCAGCATGCGAGGCCGGGAGGGCTTCGTCGCCTTCACCGCCGCCAAGGGAGGCCTGCGCAATCTTGCGCAGAGCGTCGCCAAGGAACTCGGGCCGCAGGGCATCCATGTCGGCCATGTGGTGGTCGATGGCGGGATCGACGGCGAGAAGCTGCACAACATGGCGCCGCAATATGCCGCCCAGCGCGCGCAGGAAGGCCGCCTGATCGATCTTGAAGGCATTGCCGATGCCTATATCTATCTCCACGGCCAGGCACCGGCCGCCTGGACCTTCGAACTCGACCTGCGCACCCACGCCGAGCCCTGGTAGGACGGGCGGCAGATTCCTCCCGATTCCTTAACCGGCGCGGCAAGCCCTGCCGGGGCGATGCAGGCATCGTTCCGCTAACATGTTGAAATACAAGGAAAGCCGGGCCGGTTCCGGCTGGCCCGCGCGTTGCAATCCGGTTGGCAATCCCTTCACGCCGAACCGGAGAGCCCCGATGATCACCGACAACGAAATCAATCTGCTGGCCGCCTATATGGTCGATACGCATGGCCGCAAGGCGCTGGCCTATGCCGATACGGCGGTCGAGGAGCTTGAGGAAATCGGCGAGAAGCTGCGGGCCGACGCCTGGCGCACGCTCCGCCGCGTCGTCGAGGACATGGTCGAAGGCCGGGTGAGCCGTGAGGGCCATATCCTCCATTGAACAACTTGCCGCTTGGCGCGCGGGCGCTGCGGCGGTTAAAACGGGCCTCTTGAATTCAACAGGGGGCCCGTTCTCATGTCACTCGATCCACAGGCGAAGGCGTTACTCGACGCGCTGGCCGCCGATCCCGATGCACCGCGTCTGATCGACCTGCCGCCCGCGGCCGACCGTGAATTGTATCGGGCGATGGCGCAGGCGATGGATCTGCAGGGCGTTGCGATCGGCAAGATGGAAGACCGGTCGATCCCCGGGCCCGAAGGCGACATCCCGCTGCGCATCTACACGCCCGTCGCATCGGGCAGCACCGTCCCGGCGCTGGTTTATTTTCACGGCGGCGGCTGGGTGATCGGCGATCTCGACACGCATGACGCGCTTTGCCGTTCGCTTGCCAACGAGGCGGGCTGCAAAGTGATCGCGGTCGACTATCGCCTCGCACCCGAACATCCCTTTCCCGCCGCCTTCGACGATTGTCTTGCGGCCACGAAATGGGTCGAGAAGAACGCGTCCGAAATCGGCATCGACCCCAACCGCATCGCGGTGGCGGGCGACAGCGCGGGCGGCAATCTTGCCGCCGCCATCGCGCTGCAGGCGAAGGCCGACAAGGGGCCGCACATCGCCTTCCAGCTCCTGATCTATCCGGTGACGGACGCGCCGCGCGGCACACAGTCCTACAAGGATTTCGCCGAAGGCTATTTCCTCGAGGCAGAAGGCATGGACTGGTTCTGGAACCACTATGTGACGGCTGCCGGCGCCGATGCCGACGATCCGCGTCATTCGCCGCTGCGCGCTCCATCGCTTGCCGGGCTGCCGCCTGCCTATGTCGTCACCGCGGGCTTCGACGTGCTCCGCGACGAGGGCCGCGCCTATGCAGATGCATTGAAGAAGGCCGGTGTCGCCGTCGAGTATGTCAATTACGAAGGCATGATCCATGGTTTCTTCAACCTGCAAGGTGCGATCGATATTGCGCGCGATGCGGTGAAGGCAGCCGCCAAGGCGCTGAAGGAAGCGCTGGTCTAGAGCAGAAACGCGTCGATGAATTCGGCGAAAGAGGCGGCGACATGGGCGCCGCCTTTTTTTGCGGCCATGGCGTCGCCCTTGCGATATTTTCCGGTGCAGACCAGCGCCGCTTCGAGCCCGGCTTCGCGCGCGCCGATGACGTCCGCCTCGAGATCGTCGCCGACCATCAGTACCTTTTCCGAGGGCAGGTCGATCGCCGCCGCGGCCGCGCGAAAGAATTCGGGCGATGGTTTGCCGATCAGCGTCGCCTCCACTTGCGCGGCATATTCGAGCGCCGCAACGAAAGGCCCGGCGTCGAGCTCGAAACCGTTCCGTCCGCGAAAGAAGCGGTTGCGCCCAAGCGCGTAAAGGCGGCCGCCTTCGATCAGGATTCCGAAAGCGCGGTTGAGCCGCTCGAAGGTGAAATGTTCGCCTGCGTCGCCGAGCAGAACTGCGTTGGGTTCGGCCGCTTCGGGCGGACAATCGGGCAGCAGGTCGGGATGCACGAGAAGATGCGGCCTTGCGCCCTCGGCATCGAGGATCGCGGCGGCTGCACTCGCAGGCGTCACGATGTCGGCTCCGGTCACCTCGAAGCCGAGCGCGGCGAGGCGCGAAGCGAGCTCGGTTCTTGTCGTACGGGTCGTGTTGGTCAGCAACCGGAAGGGCAGGCCGGACGTCTTCAGGCGCTTGAAGGCCGCCACGGCGCCCGAAAGCGCCTCGTCGCCCTGATAGAGGACGCCGCCGACATCGAGCAGCAAACCCGCCGTTTGCTTCAAGGATTCTGGCGTCATCGCGCGCACCTCGCGCCGAAACTGCCCTCCCGGTCAGAAGTCTAGGCGGCCCATGGAATGGCGGGCAAGCATCTTGTATATGACACAAAACATCCGGGGAGAGAGACATGCCTGCGCTTCGTTCGCCGCTCGTTCATCCATTCGCCAATTTCGACGTGCCGCGCCTGCTCGCCGTGCATGTCGCCGCGCGACCGGACCATCCGTTCCTGATCTGGGAGCCGTTCGAGGGCGTGTCGAAGATCTGGAGCTATCGTGCCTTCGCGCATGAGGTGGCGCAGGTGGCGGCGGGGCTCAAGAAGCGCGGTGTGAAGACGGGCGAGAGTGTTCTCATCCATCTCGACAATTGTCCCGAAAGCCTTATTGCCTGGTATGCCTGCGCGCATCTCGGCGCCGTCGCGGTGACGACCAATGCGCGCTCGGTCGAGGACGATCTCGTCTATTTCAGCGAGCATGCGAGCGTCGTCGGCGCGATCACGCAGCCGCGCTTCGCCGACCTCGTCGCCGCGTCCTGCAAGCACATCAAGTGGCTCGCCGTTACCGAAACGGACAATGGCGCCGCATCCGAGGACGCAAACCGTCCGCCGAAGTCGGAAAACTTTGCGGCGCTCTATGGCAACGAGGCGGATGTGCCGCTGCGCCCCGCCGATCCGATGCTGCCGGTCGGTGTGCAATACACATCGGGCACCACCTCGCGGCCGAAGGGCGTCGTCTGGACGCATGCGAATGCGCTCTGGGGTGCGAAAATCTGCGCCATGCATGAAGACCTGCGCCCTTCCGACGTGCATTTGACCTATCTGCCGCTCTTCCACACCAATGCGCAGTCCTATTCGGTTCTGGCCGCGCTCTGGGTCGGCGCGACGATCGTGCTGCAGCCGCGCTTTTCGGCTTCGCGTTTCTGGGACATATCCGCGAAGCATGGCTGCACTTGGACCTCGATGGTGCCCTTCTGCGTACGCGCATTGATGGGTCAGGAGAAGCCGAAGTCGCATAGCTATCGCTTGTGGGGCAACGGCATTTCGGCGCCGCCGACCGACGCGCATTTCGGCGTCAAGACGATCGGCTGGTGGGGGATGACCGAAACGATCACCCATGGCATCGTCGGCGATGTGCATCTGCCGAACACGCCGATGACGATCGGCAAGCCCGCGACGTCCTATGAGATCGCGATCCTGCGCGACGACGGCACACCGGTCGATCCCGGCGAGACGGGTGAACTTCTGGTGCGCGGCGTGCCGGGCCTTTCGCTCTTCAAGGAATATCTCAACAATCCCGAAGCCACCGCGAAGTCGTTCGACGATCAGGGCTACTTCATCACCGGCGATCGGGTCACGCTTCTCGAAGACGGTTTCATCGCCTTTGCCGACCGCGACAAGGACATGCTGAAGGTCGGCGGCGAAAATGTCGCCGCTTCCGAGATCGAGCGTGTGGTGATGACGGTGCCGGGCATCCAGGAATGCGCGGTCGTTGCCAAGCGCGACCCGATGCTGGACGAAGTGCCGGTCGTCTTTGTGCTGGTGCCGGGCGGCGAGACCGCTGCCGCATCCGATCTCAAGCAGCAGATCGACGCGGCCTGCGCCAAGGGGCTTGCCGATTTCAAGCGCCCGCGCGAGATCCGGATTGTCGATGCGCTGCCGCGCTCGACGCTCGAGAAGATCGCCAAGGCCGAACTCAGGCGCATCGTCGAAGAGGTGAAATAACCGTTCCCAGTCAAGGGCTTGCTGTGTGCGTCGCCGTTGTCCCCTTAGGACTAAATTAGGCGGCATCGCCTAATGTCCGATCATCATGAACACGGCACTCCAATCCCGTCCTTTCGTCGGCGTCCGCATTGCACAGTTTCTGGGGAGAATGCTGGGTTTTGTCGCGCCTGACGACGAGACGACGTCGCCTCATGCGCCGGCCTCGAGCCTTCTTGCCGCGGGGCAGGCCGGTGAGGATCTGTGCCGGCAACTGGCGCCGCTCTGGCGGAACGGCACAAGCACGCTGGGCGCCAATGTACAGATCATCGGGCTCGGCGAACTGAAAGAGAAAGTCGGCGACCGCTGGGCCAGATACCGGGATGTCGTCCATCTGGCGGTCGAGAAGGTTTTCGAGAAGACGCTGGCGGCGGACGACCGGTATGTGCGTCTGGGCGAAGACATCTATATCGTCGCCTTTGGCGATGCCGACCCGATCGTGGCGGCGAAGCGCACGGAGGCGATCAAGGCCGAAATCATGCGGCAACTTCTGGGCGATGAGGGAAGCTCTTCCGTCTCCGTTCAGGTGACGGGCGGCCGAATCGATGTGAAGCCCAACGGCGACGTCCTCTTTGTCGATGGCGCGCCGGAGGGCGATGCCGCCTCGAAGAAAAAGGGCGGCCTCCGCTGGTTGCCGTTCGCGGCCGGCGTTCGGGCGGACGATGTGGTCGAGTGGGCCCAACGGCCGACGGAATCGCCTGCGGCGGTCGATCTGGCTCCTTCCCCCGATGTCGATGAGGCTTTGCAGGAAGCCGTTCGGGCGCATGGGCGGCGGGCGTTCAAGGGTGACTTCATATGCGGGCGGCGCGCCTATGGCGCGGCCAGCGCCCCGGACGACGAGGCGGGTCCTTTCGATTATCGTCTCGGCTTCGTGCCTGTCTGGAGCGCCAGCAAGGGCGCGATTACGACCTATGCGGTGTTCCCCTATTGGCGCCAGGGAGACCGGTGGCGTTTCGAGCGGGAGGTGCTGGGCGATGCAGCGAGCGAACAGAGCATTCTCGGCCTCGACGTCAAGTCGCTGCGCGCCGGCATCAAGGAGGCGGCCCGGCTTTATGCGAACGAGATCGTTGTCCTCACAACGGTGCTGATTCACTATCAGTCGCTTATGTCGAAGCAAGGGCTTGCGATCCTCCAGCATGAATGCGCGCAGATCCCCGAATTCATGCACAAATACATATCGCTCGTGCTCATCGGAACGCCCGCCCAGCGGCCCGGTTCGACGCTCGTCAATGCGGTGTCGATGCTGCGCCGCCATGTCCGCGCCGTCGTTGCGCGCGCGAAGCCGGGCGCATCGGCTCAGGATCTGAAAGCGCAGGGTTTCGACGGCATCTCGATTGCGCTCGGCGACGGCGATTTCGGACAGCCGGAACGCGAGGCCGTGGAGCGCTGGATGACGGCGACCAAGGCCGCCGGCCTGCCGCTCATTATAGAGTATGTCCCGTCATGTGCGGCTGCCGCCGAACTCGTGGCCATGGGCGCCGATCATATGTCCGGCATGTTCATCAGCGAGCCCGTCGCGGCCTCTCCCGGCGTCAGCATGCACACGCTCGACGACTTCCCCCTCGGGCAGGACGTCCGCCAGGTCCGATAGGGCGCCAGGGCGAATACCCTTTATCTGAAAATGGTCTTGCGAATCCCCGGCCCCGGCGCGACATTCGGGTTGTCGCTCCGCTTCCGCGCGGCCGGCGGAAGATCGAGAGACCCAATCCATGTCGCATCCGGCAGGCGCACCCGTTCCGTCCTCCTCGCTGCTCGTTCCAAAGCTCGTCACGGTGCTTCGGGAAGGTTACGGGTTTGCCGCCTTCCGCGCCGATTTCATTGCCGGGCTGACCGTTTCGATCGTCGCGCTACCGCTTGCGATGGCGCTGGCGATCGCCAGCGGCGCGACGCCCGACAAGGGCCTCATCACGGCCGTTATCGCCGGCTTCCTGATTTCGGCGCTGGGCGGCAGCCGCTTCCAGATCGGCGGGCCGACCGGTGCCTTTGTCGTTGTCGTCTTCAATGTCATCGCCGTTCACGGCTATGACGGGCTTGTCATCGCGACATCGATGGCCGGCATCATGCTCATCGGCGCGGGGCTCCTGCGCGTCGGTGCCTTCATCAAATATGTGCCGCAGCCGGTTGTTACCGGTTTCACCGCCGGCATCGCCGTCATCATCGCGACGAGCCAGGTGAAGGATTTTTTCGGTCTGACGATGGAACACGAGCCGGCCGAGTTTTTCGAAAAGGCGATGGCGCTCGGCGCCGCCCTGCCGGGCTTCGCGCCGCCGACACTGGCGGTGGCGGCCGGCGCACTCGGTCTGATCCTCCTCGTCCGGCGCTACCGGCCGGAATGGCCGGCCTTTCTGATCGCGGTCATCGTGGCGGCAGCCGTCGTCGCGCTTTTCGGCGTGGAGACCGACACGATCGGCTCGCGCTTCGCCGGGCTCGAGCCGTCCTTCGTGCTGCCGGATTTTCCGCATGTGACGATGGAACGGGTCGTGGCGCTTTTCCCCAGCGCCTTCACCATCGCGTTTCTGGCGGGCGTCGAGTCGCTGCTCTCGGCGATGGTCGCCGACAGCATGACCGGCCGGCGTCACCGCTCCAATTGCGAACTCATTGCGCAGGGCGTCGCCAATTGCGCTTCGGCTGCCGTCGGCGGATTGCCGGCGACCGGCGCCATCGCGCGCACTGCCACCAATATCCGCGCCGGCGCGCGCGGGCCCGTGGCGGGCATGCTCCATGCCGTTTTCCTGCTCGGCTTCATGGCCTTTGCCTGGCCGCTGACGGGCTTTGTGCCGCTGGCCGCGCTTGCCGCCGTGCTTCTTGTCGTTGCCTGGAACATGAGCGAGATCGACAAGTTCCGTCACCTGATGAAGGCGCCAGCCGGCGACCGTGCGGTGCTGCTTATCACCTTCGCGCTCACCGTTGCGGTCGATCTGACGGTCGCGATCCAGGTCGGCGTAGTGCTTGCCGCCGTTCTCTTCATGCACCGGATGTCGGAGGCGGTCGAAGTGCAGGCCGATGTGCGGATCATCGACGAGGACGTTGCCGACGATGCGCCGCACATGTCCCGGCCCGTCGAGGAGCATGAGCTGCCGCCCGGCGTCGTTTCCAGCGTCATCCGGGGGCCGTTCTTTTTCGGGGTCGCGATGCGGCTCGGCGAGACGCTCGACCGGATCGGCGCGCCACCGCGTGTGCTGATCCTCAGGATGCGCGCCGTGCCGATGATCGACGCCTCGGGCGCCTCGGCCATCGACGCGCTGATCGCGCGCTGCCGCCGCCATGGCACGCGGGTGCTGATCACCGGCCTGCAGACGCAACCGCGCCTCATCCTGCGCAAGATGGGCATCACCGCCGATCCGCTGGTGAAGCTCGTTTCCGGTATCGACGAAGCGCTGGTGCTGGCGCGGGAAATCGTGGCGGAAGACTAGGCGAACAGTTTCCCCGGATTCATCACGCCTTTCGGGTCCATCTCGCGCTTGGCTGCCTTCAGCAGCGACATGCCGATCTCGCCCTTCTCCTCCGCCAGCCACGGCACATGGTCGGTGCCGACGCCGTGGTGGTGGCTGATCGTGCCGCCGTTCATCAGGAGGGCGTCCGACGCGGCGCGCTTGATCGCCTGCCATTGCACGATTTCGCGGTCGAGCTGGCGCGGGAAGACGAAGGTGAAATAGAGGCTCGCGCCGTCGGGATAGGAATGGCTGACATGCGCCATCACGATGCCATGCGCGTTCTGCTCGGGCATGTTGGCGTCGATCGCGCCCGAGATCGCGGCCACGACCTTCTCGTGCAGATTGGCGATGTTCGACCAGCGCGTCGAGGTTTCGAGCGTGTCGACGCCGACGCCGCGGTCCATCATCGGATCGCGGATTGCCGGTCCGTTGAAGCGGCCGTGATGCCAGCGCTTGCCGGGGCCGGTGCCGAGCGCCAGTGCGCCGAGCCGCTTGCAGACACCCTCGGTCTGTTCCTGCGCCCAGATCACGGTATCCTTCTCGCCTTCGTGACCGACCAGCATCAGGCAGGGCGCATCGTCGAAACCCTTCATCTTCAGATAGGCGCGTTGCAGACGTGCCTTCAGCCCGCCCGAACCCGTCGATGAAAAAGTCTGGAAGAAATGCGTTTCGGGCGCATCCGACAGACGCACCATCGCAACCGGGATTTCGGCATGGTTGATGCGCCGCGCCGCTTCGACGCCGGCGGCGAAGTTCTTGAACAGATAGCCGCGATAATCCTTGCGCTCCGGCAGGTCGTGGATTTTTACCGTCGCCTCGCAGATGACGCCGAGCGTGCCCTCGGAGCCCGCGACCAGTTGGTTGAGGTTCGGGCCGGCGGCTGAAGCGGGCGTCGCCTCGGTCGTCCAGAAGCCTTTGGGCGTTGCGAGCTTCGCCGAGACCAGCCATTTCTCGGCCTTGCCGTAGCGGTTCGATTGCTGGCCGGCGCCGCGCGCGGCGATCCAGCCGCCCAGCGTCGAATATTCGAAACTCTGCGGATAATGGCCGAGCGTCACGCCATGCGCCTGCAACTGTTCCTCGAGCGCGGGCCCGTAGATGCCGGCCTCGATGCGCGCCGTCATCGACACCTTGTCGATCTGGATGATCCGCGTCATCAGCGTCGTATCGAGCGTGAGGATCGCGCCGCCCAGCGTTTTCGAGACCGCGTTGACGCCGCCCACCACCGAGGAGCCGCCGCCATAGGGGATCAGCGCGATCCCCTCCTCGGCGCAGAGTTTGACGATCGCCAGCACTTCCTCGGGGCCGCGCGGATAGATGACGGCGTCGGGCGCCATGTCGAGCTTGCCTGCGCGCAGATAAAGCAGATCGTGGTAGCTCTTGCCGCGCGCATGGAAGGCGCGTTCGTAGTCGTCGATGCGGAACTGGTTGTCGCCGACAATGGCGCGCAGCTTTTCCTGTGTTGCCTCGGCGATGCGGCCATGCGGCAGGCGAATGTCGGGCAGCGGCACCGCCGGCGTCAGCGGCAGCCGGCTCATGCCCAGCGTTTCCTCGATCCAGCCCCATTGCGGCGCGTCGGCGGGCAGCGGATTCGGCTGTTTCACCGGGCCCCAGCCGTTCCAGCGCAGCGTCTGTCGGTCGATGGTCATGGGCTTTTCCTCGTCTTTTCCAGCTTCAGCAGCGCAGGGTCAGGGCTTGCGGCACGATCTCGAACCGCGCCGGCAGGCGGCCCGGCCCTTCGCCGTCGACATCGAGCAGCACCGGCGCCGCGCCCATCGGTGTCGCCATCACCCATTTCGCGCGCGTGTGGGAGACTTTATCGCCAGCGATATGCGTGCCTTCCTTCATCGATCCGGAGCCCGTCAGCAGATCCATGAAGGTGAGGTCGCGCATCACGACGAGATCGAACAGCCCGTCATCGGGTTCGGCGTCGGGCGCCATTTTCAGCCCGCTGCCGAAATAACGTCCATTGGCGACGGCGCCGAGGCCGATATTCAGCGTTTCGTCGAAGCCTGTATCGGTGGTGATGCGCACGGGCCTCGTCTTGTGGCGCAGCGCCGTCGCCAGCGTCGCCCAGGCGAAGGTGAAGTTGCCGCCCAGCGCCTTCTGCCAGGTGGCGCGGTTGACCGCGCGCACCGTTTCGCCCGACAGGCCGAAGCTCGCGATATTGTCGAAATAACGTTCCGTCTCCCGGCCGTCCTCGGCGACGAAAGTGAGGCGGCCGATATCGATCCGTCGCGTCGTGCCGTTCGCAATGCGGGCGATGCAGCCTTCGGCATCTTCCGGCAGGTCGAAGGTGCGGCGGAAGTCGCCGCCGGTGCCGGCATTCAGGATCGCCAGATGGGCGTCCGGATTGATCGGCAGACCGTTTTCGAAGAAGCCGTTGACGGTCTCGTTGAGGGTGCCGTCGCCGCCGACCGCGATGACGAGCTGCGCGCCGTCTTTCAGCGCGCGGCGCGTCAGTTCGGCGGCGGGCAGGAAATGCGGCGTCGCGGGCGTGCCGGTGAAATGCGCGCGCACCGGCCCAAGTTCCTTTTCGAGCGCGGCGGCGATGACGCGCCAGGCGCGGCCCGTGCGGCCGCCGCCCGAGCGCGGATTGACGATGGCGGCGATATGCGGGGTCATGCGGCGGCCCCGCTCGCGTCCTGCGTGTCGAAGGCGCGCGTCGTCTCGGCGATTTCATGCGCCGTCGTCGTCTCGTCCCAGCCAAGCTCGCGGCGCATCAGGTCGGCCGCGCGCGCGATGACGTCGGGACCTGGATGTCCGAGCGTGCCGAGGCCGGTGCGGCGGAAGACGACGTCGGAAAGGCGAAGCGCCATTTCGTGGCGCACCGCATGCACGACCTGCGCGCCGATCTCGGCGACATTGGGGCCGAGCCGTCGCAACAATTCCTCGCTCTCGCCCTGGCGTTCCGCCGCCGTCGCCAGCACCTCGTCGATGCGGCTGCCATAAAAGTTGACGAGGTTTTCCACCACGTCGGCGGGCAGATGGGCGTGGCGCTTTTTCGCGCGCGCAACGAAACTCTTGAGGCGGCCGATCTCGCCGCCATAGACCGGCGTGCAATGGGTTTCGCATTTCGCCTGCCGCCCGAGCTTCTTCAGCGCGAGGTCGACCACCTGTTCGGCGAGATGGCGCGAAGTCGTCCATTTGCCGCCGATGGCCGACACCAGCCCCTCGATCGCCTCTTCCGGCGCGTGGTCGTAAACCTCCGCCGCGCGACTTGCATTGTATGAGTCTTTCTTCTCCTCGCCGTCCGCCACTTGCGGCGTCGTGTCGACGAGCGGGCGTAGGCCGACATAGAAATGCAGCACATCCGCGCGGGTGAGATTCAGCCCCGGCAGGCCGTCATTCACCACGATCAGGAAATCGGCGATGTCCTTTTCGCTGACGCCCACCTGGTCCGGCGCGTCCTCGAACACGGTGTCGGTGGTGCCGATGATGGTGTGGCCGCGCCAGGGGATGACGAAGAAATGCCCGCCGAGACGCGACTTGATCGCCAGCGCATTCTTGCCGGTGAGCGCGCGGGTGATGATGTGGATGCCTTTCGAGCGGATCAGGCGGCGCGCCGGCGTGTCGTCGGCAAAGCCCATCAGCGTGTCGGCCCAGGGCCCGGCGGCGTTGACGACGAGCTTGCCGCGCACCCGGTGCGTCTCGCCGGTCAGCGTGTCGCGAACGGTGACGCCCTTGATGCGGATGCCGTTGCCGGACGGCTCGCTGTCGAAGCCCGTCACCTCGGCATAGTTGACGACATCGGCGCCATATTCGGCCGCGCCCTCGATGCATTCGAGGCAGAGGCGTTCCGGCGCGAACATCTGGCAATCGTAATAGACCATCGCGCCGGTCAGCCCCTCGCGCGGCAGCGACGGCACGAGGTCGAGCGCCTTTCCTTTCGACAGCCGCTTGAAGCCCGGCAGCTTCTTGTCGTCGTCGGACAGCCAGTTGCGGTCGAAGGAGAGGAGGTCGTAAAGCGCGAGCCCGATCGACATCACGATCGGCCCCGACATGCCCCAGCCATAGGTCGGCAGCACGAAGGGCAGGGGATGGACCATATGCGGCGCGTTGGTCTCCCAGATGCGCCGTTCGCGGAGCGACTCGCGCACCAGCTTCAATTCGCCATTGACGAGGTAGCGAAGCCCGCCATGCACCAGCTTGGAGGAGCCTGCCGTCGTCGCATGGGCGAAGTCGTCTTTTTCGAGGAGCGCCACCTTGAGACCGCGCAAGGCCGCGTCCCAGGCGACGCTCGCGCCGGTGATGCCGCCGCCTACCACCACGAGGTCGTAATCGGTCGCACTCATGGCTTGAAGATCGCGCTGCATCTTGTCGTTATCCGCTGATTGGCCCCAAGGCTCGGGAGGCTAGCCGGACGGGGCCCGAGGGTCCAGCCCGCCCGACGTTGCGTTACCCTGGGCGTCAGCCCCGCTTCTTCAGCCCGTGTTGCTCCATGCGCCATTTGAGGTGCGAGAGCCGGTCCTGGCCGAAAAAGGGCTCGCCCTCGAAGACCATCAGCGGCACGCCCCAATGGCCGGCGGCTTTCTGCGCGGCTTCATTGGCGGCGATGACGGCTTCGAGGCGGTCGGCCTCGCGCGCCGCCACCTCGTCCAGTTCGTCCATGTCGAGGCCGGCCCGCGCCGCCGCGCCGCGCAGATGATTGCCCTCGTGCCAGTTCTTCGTGCCGCCGAAAATCAGTGTCGAGACCTCATTGAGGAAGGCAAGCCCCTTGCCCCGTTCGGCTGCTAGCGCGCCTGCCCGTGTCAGCCGGTGGATATAAGGCTGTTCCTTCGGCACCACGCCCGTTTTCATGTCCATCACGATCGGGTCGGGCGAGGGCCAGGCATAGGGCAGGCCCTCCATCTCGGCGATGCGGGCCGTGTCCTTCAAGAGATAGGGCGGCCACATGGGGTTCACCTGCTTGAAGAAACCCTCGATCCGGACCGCGATCGGATAGACCGGCCGGACATTGCATTTGACGTCCCGGTCGCGCTCGAAAGCCACCAGCCGCGGCGTCACGAGATAGGAATAGGGCGAGCGGAAAGACCAGAAGAGATCGTAGCTAAGCGTCATCGTGCGGGCTTCCTCCCTTGCCTGCCTCGCCGGACAGGTTTTTAATGCACTTCATTAGTATCGTTTCGGATGCGCGCCGCGCAAGGCCGCTGTTAGACTTTCGACAAAACCGGCAAAGACAACAAACGACAGGGAGGATCCCCCATGCCGCAGGTAAAAGCGAACGGCATCGATATCGAATATGAAAGCTTCGGTCCGGAAGACCGCGAAGCCGTGCTGCTGATCATGGGCTTCAGCGGCCAGCTCACCCTCTGGCCGGTCGAACTGTGCGACGAGCTCGTCAAGCGCGGCTACCGCGCCATCCGTTTCGACAATCGCGATGTCGGCCTTTCCTCGAAGATCGAGGAAGCGGGCATGCCCGACATGGAAAAGGTCGTCGGGGCGCTGCTCGGCGGCGCGCCCTACGATGCGCCCTATTCGCTCGACGACATGGCGGCGGATGCCGCCGGCCTGCTCGACGCGCTCGGCATCGCGCGTGCCCACATCGTCGGCGCCTCGATGGGCGGCATGATCGCGCAGCTCGTCGCCGCCAATCATCCCGAAAAGACGCTCTCGCTCACCTCCATCATGTCGACCACCGGCAATCCCGATCTGCCGCAGGGCAAGCCCGAGGCGATGGGCGCGCTCTTGGCGCCGGCGCCGGCGCCCGACGACATCGAGGCGATCATTGAGCGCGGCATCAACACCTGGAAGACCATCGGCAGCCCCGGCTACCGGACCGACGACGCGACGCTGCGCGAATGGGTGATCCGCGACACGAAGCGGAGCTACTACCCCGTCGGCACGGCGCGGCAGCTTGCGGCCATTGTCGGCAATGGCGACCGGCGCGAAAAACTGAAAAAGGTCAAGGCGCCGGCGGTGGTGCTGCACGGCGCCGACGATCCGCTGGTCCCCGTCGAAGGCGGCAAGGACACGGCGGCGAGCATCGCCGGCGCGGAGCTGCGCATCATCCCCGGCATGGCGCATGACTTCCCGGTTACGCTCGTCGCGACCTTTGCCGACGCCATCGAGGCGGCAGCGAAGCGCGCCGCCGGCGTCTCCCGCGCGGCGGACTGAGCCGATGACACAGAAAATCGTCAAGGCCAACGGCATCTCGATCAATTGCGAGGACCGGGGACCGGCGGACGGCACCCCGCTCCTTTTCGTCAACGGCTACACCTCGAGCCTGCTGAGCTGGCCCGAGGAGCTGATGGAAGGCTTGCGGGCTGAAGGCTTCCGCGTCATCCGCTATGACAATCGCGATGTCGGCAAGTCGGAAAAACTTTCCGGCCTGCCGAAGATTTCCGAAGTCGTCGCCGCCGTGCGCGAGGGGAAGAAGCCCGACATCCCCTACACGCTCGCCGACATGGCGGCCGACGGCATCGGCGTGCTCGATGCGCTCGACATCCGCCGCGCCCACATCATGGGCATTTCGATGGGCGGCATGATCGTGCAGCGCATGGCGATCCATCATCCCGAGCGGCTCATCTCCGTCACCTCCATCATGTCCTCGACCGGCAATCCCGATCTGCCGAAGGCGAGCGATGAAGCGATGAAGGCCTTGCAGGCGATGCCGCCTTCCGAGGAACGCGAGGACGTGATCCGCCACCGCATGAAGGGCCGGCGCGTCTATCAGAGCCCGGCATATCCGAAGACCGAGGATGACCTCTACGCCTTCGTCGCGCGGGAATACGACCACATGTATTACCCCGAAGGCGGCACGCGCCAATATGCGGCGATCATGGGCGACGGTTCCCGCGTCGAGGCGCTGAAAAAAGTCCGCGTGCCCTTCCTCGTCATTCACGGGAAGGCCGATCCGCTGGTGCCGCATGCGGGCGGCGAGGACACGGCAAAGTCGGTGCCCGGCGCGAAATTCGTTTCCATCGACGGCATGGGCCACGACCTGCCGGTCGAACTCTGCGCGCAATATGTCGACCTCATCGCCACCCACGCCCGCGCGGCGGAGCGGAAGCAGGCGGCGGAGTAGGCTTTTGCACGCGAAGCCGCGAAGAGAAAGGGAGAAGGGTTCACGCAGAGGCGCAGAGACGCAGAGGTGCCGCATCTGCGGCAAGGCACCGCGTCATCCCAACCAGATGTGTCATCCTGGCGGAAGCCGGAATCCATGGGCCAATCCGCAGCGACCAAAGAGAAGGTTTTCTGGCGCTTCGCGCCGGAAGACTCTTCGCGCCGCAGGCGCAATCATTGAAACATTGGAGGCACGGCCGGCCTCAAGGGCACGGCACCTCTGCGTCTCTGCGCCTCTGCGTGAAAACTCTTTCTTCTTCGCGGCTTCGCGTGAAAAACTTCCCTCCCGCATTATGCGAAACGCACAAGGTTTTTTCGCGCGGGCCTTTCCCGGCAGCGCATGAAACCTATCTCCCTTCCCAACGGGCGCGCGGCGTCTTGCGGCACCGCCCGCGAGGCGCTTTCCATCGCAAGGAAAGGAGAGCGAGATGGCGAAGTCCCGTATTGCAATCGTCGTTACCTCCCATGGCAAGCTCGGCGACAGCGGCGACAGGACCGGCTTCCATTACGAAGAGATGACGACGCCTTATTATGAATTTCTCGAAGACGGCGCGGAGGTGACGCTCGGCTCGATCGAAGGCGGCGCGCCGCCCCATGATCCGTCGAGCCTGCCCGAGAACGAAGACGAGCGCCCGGAATCGGTGCGCCGTTTCCTGAAAGACCCGAAAGCCGTCAAGGCGCTCGAACATTCGGTGCCGGTCAGGGATCTCAAGGCGAAGGATTTCGACGCGGTCTATCTGCCCGGCGGTCACGGCTGCATGTGGGACATGCCCGACAATGACGCGCTGTCGCGCCTCGTCTCGGAAATCTACGAGAAGGGCGGCGTCATCGGCGCGGTCTGCCACGGGCCCGCCGGCCTGATCGGCGCGCGGCTTTCCGACGGCACGCCCTTCGTCAAGGACCGGCTCGTCAATTCCTTCACCGACGAGGAAGAGCGCAAGGCGGAGAAGGACGAGGTCGTGCCCTTCCTGCTCGAAACGCAATTGCGCGGCCTCGGCGTGCGCTTCGAAGGCGGCAAACCCTTCGAGCGCCATGTCTGCCGCGAGGGCCGCGTCGTCACCGGCCAGAACCCGGCCTCGGCCGAAGGCGTCGCCCACGGCATGCTGATGGCGCTGCATGCGCTGAAGAGCCAGGCGGCGGAATAGGGAAGACCCCTCACCCTTCCGCGGGCTGAAGCCCGCTCCCTCCCTCTCCCCAGCGGGGAGAGGGAAGGGG
>NZ_JBBECC010000130.1:0-9998 GCF_040882025.1 Parvibaculum sp.
CGGTGAACCGCCCCCTTTTTTGTTTAAAGGAGGCACTTCACCTGGAAACGCTCTAGTGGCGTCAAACCGATCCAACGAACATCAACCTGGAGATCAAGACATGTCGAAAATCACCTTCACCAGCTCTCTGGCCGCGGCCGGCGCCATTGCGACCACGCTTGCCTTCGCCTCGCTCGCCACGCCGTCCTTTGCCGAAGAAGACGGCATGGAGAAATGCTACGGCGTCGCGCTGGCCGGCCAGAACGACTGCGCGGCGGGCCCCGGCACGACTTGCGCCGGCACCTCGACGCTCGACTATCAGGGCAACGCCTGGAAGCTCGTTCCGGCCGGCACTTGCGCGAGCATCGAGACGCCCCATGGCAATGGCAGCCTTGAAGCCAAGACGACGCAGCTCCCGTCGTAAGGCAGCACCGACCGGGCAGGAGGACATGCACGTGACACATGTTCAGGCATCGCACCGCCCGGCACCTATGCGCGCCATGAGCCCGGTCCCGGCAGCCGCCGGGATCGGGCTCAAGCCGCAACACTATCTCGAGATTCTCGAGAACCTGCCGGCGCTCGGCTGGTTCGAAGTCCATGCCGAAAACTACATGGGCGCGGGCGGACCGCCGCATCGCTACCTCACCGCAATCCGCGAACATTATCCGCTGTCGCTGCACGGCGTCGGGCTGTCGCTCGGTTCGGCCGGGCCGCTCGATCGCGCGCATGCGCTGCGGCTGAGGGATCTGGTCGACCGCTACGAGCCCGGGCTCGTGTCCGAACATCTTGCCTGGACGCGGCATGGCGAGACGCATTTCAACGATTTGCTGCCGGTACCGCTGACGATGGAGGCTCTCGATGTCATGACGGCGCATGTCGCGGAGATGCAGGATATTCTCGGACGGCAGATTCTCGTCGAGAACCCCTCCGTCTATACCGACATCCGGGACGCCGAGATGAGCGAGTCCGAATTCCTGATCGCCCTGACGCGGCGCAGCGGCTGCGGGCTGCTGATCGACGTCAACAATGTTTACGTCTCCTGCGTCAATCGCGGTGACGACGCACAGGACTGGCTCGCGGCAATTCCGGCCGAGCTTGTCGGCGAGATACATCTGGCGGGCCATGCCACGGAAATGGTCGAGAACGTGTCATTGCTGATCGACGATCACGGCAGCGCTGTTGCGGCGGCGGTGTTCGATCTCTATCGCGATTTCATGGACGATATCGGTGTGCGGCCGACGCTGATCGAATGGGATACGGATGTACCGGCGCTCGATGTTCTTCTGACGGAGGCGGCGCGTGCACAATGCTGCATCGACCGGATCAAGGGCCTCGACGCGGTGATGGGTGCTCCTCATGGCTGAGGCACTGGCAGGATTTCAGGCCGCATTCGCCGCCGCGCTTTCCGGCCGGGGGCCGATACCGGCCGCGCTGAGCGCGAAGCTCGGATCGCCGCCGGTTGCGAAGCGGTTCGATGTTTACCGCAACAATGTCCATGCGAGCCTCATCAATGCGCTCGAAGCCGCGTTTCCCGCCGTCGAACGGCTGGTGGGGCGTGAATTCTTTCGCGCGGCGGCGCGGGTCTATCTCGAAGGGGGCTTGCCCGTGCAGGGTACGCTGATCGGCTATGGCGAGGGCTTTGCCGATTTTCTCGACGGCTTCGAACCGGTGCGGGGCTTGCCCTATCTCGGCGATGTCGCGCGGCTGGAGCTGCTGTGGCTTGAGGCCTATCACGCGGCCGATGCGGCGGTGCTGACGGCTGAGGTTTTTTCGATCATCGCGCCGGACCGGCTGGCGGTGGCGAGGCCGGTGCTTCATCCGTCGTTGCGGTCGCTCGCTTCCGCCTATCCCGTCGTCGAAATATGGCGGACCAACCGCGAGGACGAGACGGTGAAGCCGGTTCGTCTCGATGCGGGTGGCGAGGCGCTGTTGCTGCTGAGGCCCGATGCGGAGGTGAGGCTCTATCGCCTGCCGCCCGGCGGGCTTGCTTTCGTCAAGGCGCTGCAGGCAGGTGCGACTTTCGGCGCCGCAGCGGACGAGCTTTCGGGCGCCGCGGATTTCGAGCTGGCGGGCCTTCTCAAGAATCTTATCGCATGGGGCGCATTTGCCGCCCTCGACCTAGAGTCGTTCATCGTTTCACGGAAACAATGAACGACTCCTAATCCTTGTTTTGTCGCGTTTCCGGACGGTGAACCGCCCCCTTTTTTGTTTAAAGGAGGCACTTCACCTGGAAACGCTCTAACGGAGCCTTCACATGACTGAGGTTTTTCAGAATGTCCGCGTGCTTGTCGAGCGCCTGATTTCACTGATGACACGCATTCCGGACTGGACCTATGCCTCGATGATGCGCGTGGCGATATTCTTCATTTTTTTCAATTCAGCGCGGACCAAGGTCGACGGCTTTATTACACTGAAGAGCAGCACGTTCTATCTGTTCGAGCATGAATATGCGCTGCCCCTTATCCCGTCCGACTGGGCGGCCTATATGGCGACCTATGCGGAACATGTCTTTGCGGTTCTGATTCTACTGGGGCTTGCGGCGCGGTTCAGCGCGCTGGCGCTTCTCGGCATGACGGCAGTGATTCAGATTTTCGTCTATCCGGAAGCCTATGTCGTGCATCTGAGCTGGGCGGCGATGCTGCTCTATCTGATTGCGCAAGGCGCGGGCGCGCTGTCGCTCGACCGGGTTGTGAGCGGGCGCGGCAAACGGTGAGGTGAAAGGAAGAAGAAGGGTTCACGCGGAGGCGCGGAGCCGCGGAGAAGAGAAAATTTATTGCGCCTTCCCCCTACGATGATTCGCAGCTTCGGCGGACAAGTCGGCGCGAAGCGCCAGAAAACATTCCCTGCGCCTCTGCTTGAAATTTTCTTGCTTGCTTCCCTTATCCGCGGCTCCGCGCCTCCGCGTGCAAAATCTTCACCTTGCCATGGACCGCCCATGGATACCGGTGTTCCCGGCTTTCGCCGGGACAAGAGCCGGGATCCATTGGTTCCCTCAGCAAGTGTCGTCAAGCGAAGCATCAATCGCAGTTGCGGCACAATGTCATTCAAGGGCTGCGGCAAGCTGGCCTGCGAGTGGGCCCCGGCTTTCGCCGGGGTGACACCGAGTTTTTGGCAGCCGAAGAGCGTCAAACAGCAACACGCGATTGCCCGGCCCACAGGAGAGGGTGGAAGTAAAAGCGGTTGAGGCCGGGAGGTTACTCCGCGGCCTTTTCGCCGATCTTGTCGAAGTCGCTCGCGTCGTGGCGCTCGGGGAGCTGGCTTGCCGGATCACCCCAGCCGCGATTGACCATGCGGCCGCGCTTGACGGCAGGGCGCTCGGCTATCTGATCCGTCCAGCGATTGACATGCTTGTATTCGTGGACGCTCAGGAACTCGCCGGCTTCGTAGAGGAGGCCTTTGGCGAGCGCGCCGTACCAGGGCCAGATCGCGATGTCTGCGATGGTGTAGTCGGGGCCCGCGATGTATTCGCTTTCGGCGAGGCGCCGGTCGAGCACGTCGAGCTGGCGCTTCACTTCCATCGCAAAACGGTTGATCGCATATTCGCTCTTGTGGGGCGCATAGGCATAGAAGTGGCCGAAGCCGCCGCCAAGATAGGGCGCGGAGCCCATTTGCCACATCAGCCACGAGTAAACTTCAGCGCGCTTCACGAGATCCTTCGGCATGAAGGCGCTGCCGAATTTTTCCGAGAGGTAGAGCAGCATGGCGCCGCTTTCGAAGATGCGGGTCGGCGGGTTGGTGCTGCGGTCCATGAGGGCGGGGATTTTCGAGTTCGGGTTGATGGCGACGAAGCCCGAGCCGAACTGATTGCCTTCGGAGATGTTGATCAGCCAGGCGTCGTATTCCGCGCCCTTGTGGCCGGCGGCCAGCAGCTCTTCCAGCATCACCGTGACCTTGACGCCGTTGGGCGTCGCCAGCGAATAGAGCTGGAAAGGATGCTTGCCGACCGGCAATTCCTTTTCATGCGTTGCACCGGCGATGGGGCGGTTGATGGCGGCGAAGCGGCCGCCGTCACCCTCCTTGTTCCAGGTCCAGACTTTCGGCGGCGTGTAGCTTGTTTCGGTCATCGGAGGCTCCCTTGCTGGATCCGACATATCGGGCCGGGCCAGCGCGATTTGAAGGGCCGCGAACGGGCCCGTCAGGATTTGTTTTGATGCTGTTGTAGCGGCGGGCATGGGGCGTGTCGATGGCGCGCCGGCCCGGACGATGGGGCGGGCGGAATGACGCGGCTGTGCGATCTTCAAATCTGTTACAAATAAAGCGGAAGAATAGAGACGTGGTGCGGGTCCGGCGATCCGGCGGCATCGAAGCGGAAACCCGGCAGGCGAGCGTGAAGCAGGACGAGACTTCCACGGCGGCACCGGCGCAGGCCTGGCACGCGCTCCCGGCCGATGCGGTGCTATCGGCACTTGACGGGCGTGCCGATGGGCTTTCGGAAGAGGAAGCGGCGCGGCGGCTCGCGTTTCACGGCCCCAACCGCCTGCCGCAGGGCAAACAGCAGGGCGCCCTGACACGCTTGCTGCTCCAGTTCCACAATCTGTTGATCTACGTTCTCATCGCCGCAGGCGTGCTCGCTGCCGCCATCGGCCACCTGACCGATGCGCTGGTGATCGGCGCCGTCGTCATCGCCAATGCCGCTATCGGGTTCGTGCAGGAGGGACGTGCAGAGAAGGCGCTCGAGGCTATTCGCGGCATGATCGATCCGCAAGCGTCCGTCGTTCGAGGTGGCCGGCGCGTGACGGTCAAGGCGCAAGAGGTCGTGCCCGGCGATGTCGTGATGCTGGCGGCGGGAGACAGGGTGCCCGCGGATCTGCGCCTTCTCGGCGGACGCAACCTGCGGGTGGACGAGGCGGCGCTGACGGGCGAGTCCGTTCCTGTCGACAAGGCCGTCGCGCCGGTCGATGCGGGCGCGGCGCTGGGCGACCGTTTGTCCATGGCTTTTTCCGGCACCTTCGTCGTTGCCGGTCAGGGCAGGGGCGTTGCCGTTGCGACCGGCGCGGCGACGGAACTCGGCCGGATCAGCAGCATGATCGGCGCGGTCGAGCGCATCGAGACGCCGCTCGTGAAACGGATGAACCTGTTTGCGCGCCAGATCACCGTGGCGGTGCTGGGGGTCTCCCTGCTCGTGTTCCTCTATGCCGCGTTCGTGCAAGCCTATTCGCCCGGCGATGCCTTCATGATCGTTGTCGGGCTCGCCGTCGCCGCGATCCCCGAAGGGCTGCCGGCGGTGATGACCATTGCGCTCGCCGTCGGCGTTCAGCGCATGGCGAACCGCAACGCCATCGTGAGGCGCTTGCCGGCCGTCGAAACGCTGGGCTCGGTCTCGGTGATCTGTTCCGACAAGACCGGTACGCTGACGCGAAACGAGATGACGGTCCGCGACGTGGTGACGGCGACGGCGCATATCGACGTGGATGGCGTGGGCTACCGGCCGGAAGGAAAATTCCTGATCGCAGGCGAGGCAACCGACGCTGCCGCCTCGCCCGTGCTGGAGGAGCTGTCGCTGGCGGCGCTGCTGTGCAACGATGCGCATCTTCGGCCGGCGGGCGAGGACTGGCTTGTCGATGGCGATCCGATGGAAGGCGCGCTGGTTTCGCTTGCCGTCAAGGCCGGGCACGACGCAGCCGCCGCGCGGGCGCGGTTTGCGCGGCTGGATGTCATTCCGTTCGACGCGCGGCACCGTTATATGGCGACGCTGCACGCGCGCGAGGATCGTCCGCCGGTCATTTATCTGAAAGGCGCGCCCGAACAGATCATTTCGATGTGCGCGCAGGCCGCGCTGGAAGATGGCGAAACGCCGCTCGATGCCGACGGCTGGCACCGCAAGGTCGAGATGCTGGCATCGAACGGGCTGCGGGTGATTGCGCTGGCGCGCCACGTCATGCCCGCGGGCACGCGCAATGTTTCGACGGGCGATGTGAAACGGGGGTTGACGCTGCTCGGGCTTGTCGGGCTGATCGATCCGCCGCGTCCCGAAGCGGCAAGCGCCATTACCGAATGCAAGGCGGCCGGTATCGGCGTCAAGATGATCACCGGCGACCATGCGGCGACCGCTCGCGCCATTGCCCGGCAGCTCGGCATGGCCGATGCGCCGCGCACCGTCACGGGGGCGGAACTCGACGCGCTCGATGACGGGGATTTCCGCATGACGGCGCGGGACGCGACCGTGTTTGCGCGGACAAGCCCCGAACACAAGCTCCGGCTGGTAGGGGCGCTGCAATCGGACGGTTCCGTCATCGCCATGACGGGCGACGGCGTGAACGACGCGCCGGCGCTGAAACGCGCCGATGTCGGGGTGGCGATGGGCGGCAAGGGCACGGAAGTCGCCAAGGAGGCGAGTGAAATGGTGCTTGCCGACGATAATTTCGCGTCCATCGTCGCCGCCATTCGCGAGGGGCGCACAGTCTACGACAATCTCACCAAGGTCATCGCCTGGACGCTGCCGACCAATGGCGGCGAGTCCCTGACCATCATCCTCGCGATCCTTTTCGGCCTGACGCTGCCGGTGACGCCGGTGCAAATTCTGTGGATCAACATGGTCACCACCGTTGCGCTTGGCCTGACGCTTGCCTTCGAACCGACGGAGCCGAACGCGATGGGCCGTCCGCCGCGGCCGGCGGGACAGCGGCTGCTGTCGGGCCGGCTGCTGTGGCGTGTGCTGTTCGTTTCCGTGCTGATGGTGGTGGGCACGTTCGGCATTTATGCATGGGCGATGAAGCGGAGCCTGCCGGTGGAAACGGCGCGGACAATGGTGGTCAATGCGCTGGTGGTGATGGAGATCTTCTATCTCTTCAGCGTGCGCTATGTGCATGGCACGTCGTTTACATGGCGCGGTGTGCTCGGAACGCCGATCGTTCTGATCGGCGTTGTGACGGTGACGATGGCGCAGTTTGCCTTTACCTATCTGCCGCCGCTGCAAGCGATTTTTGGAAGCCGCGCGCTTGCTCTCACCGATGGACTTGTCATCGTGGCGATGGGCGCTGCGCTGCTGGTGGTCGTCGAAGTGGAGAAGCGGGTGGCGGCGCGGCTGGGGCAAAGCGGCTGACCGCCCCCTGCTCTTCAGGAAGCGGGGGCGGTGCCGTGTGCGGACGACCTACTTGATCGCGCCCGATTTTTTCAAGGCGTCGAGGTCAGCATCGCTATAACCATGGGCTTTCAGCGTGTCGATGGTGTGCTGGCCGAGGGCAGGGGCGGCGGCGACCGGACCTGTATTACCGGCGCCGGGGAAGCGGATCGGCGAGGCGGGAGAGAGATAGGTGCCGTTGCCGTCTTCCTCATGCACCTCCACATAGGCGCCGGCGGCATGGGCCTGCGGATCGGCGAAGACATCGGCCGGGCGCATCAGCGGGGCCCAGATCATGTCTTCGGCGTCGAGTTTTCCGCGCCAGTATTCGGTGTCGTGTTCGGCGAAGGCGGCATCGAGAATGTCGACAAGTTCGGCGGCGTTGGCACGGCGGACCTTCGGATTGTCGAAACGCGGATCGGTTTCGAGTTCCGGCTTGCCGATGGCGCGGCAGACGGCCTTCCAGTCGACCGAGCCCTGGCGGGGTACGATGACGATCCAGCCGTCCTTCGTGTGGAAGAAGTTGCTCAAGGGGGCGATGGTTTCGTGGCGCGGTTTGGTGGAGCCGAGCTTGCCATAGCGAAGCTGGACGGCGGTGTCCGATCCCGCGGCATAGACGCCGGCACGCAGCAAGGAAGCTTCGACGAGGCGGCCCTTGCCGGTTTTCTGGCGTTCGACAATGGCGGCGAGGATGCCGCCCACGGTCGCCATGCTGGTGGTGTGGTCGCCGATGCCCGTTCTGAGGATCGTCGGCTCCTGGCCCTTGACCGTTTGCAGCCAGCCGACGCCCGAACGCGCATAAAAGGCCGCGATGTCGAAGCCCGGCTTGTCGCGGTCCGGACCTTCGAGGCCATAGCCCGTGACGCTGGCATAGACGAGGCGCGGGTTGATTTCGGCGAGCGACTTGTAATCGAGGCCGGCGCGCTCAAGCCCGCCGGGGCGGACATTGGTGATGAAGACATCGGCGTCCTTCACCAGCCGTTTCACGGCTTCGACGCCTTCAGGCGTTGCGGTGTTGATCGCGAGACCCTTCTTGCCGCGATTGTCGAGGTCGAAGATGGGGCTGCCCTTCAGGTGGTCGGCGCCCATATTGGCCATGGTGTAGCGCATCGGGCAGCCGGCCAGCGGCTCGATCTTGATGACCTCCGCGCCCCAGTCGGCGAGAATGCCGCCCGCGCCCGGCGCGGCAATGTAGGTGGCCATCTCGATGACCTTGATGCCCTCCAGCATGATGTCCGATCCCTGTTTTTCATATTTCGTGGTTGGGCCGGATCATCCATGAAACGGAGATGGAGTCAAAAAGCGGCCCGATCGCGCCTGAAAACGGCTTGTCCACAGGCGTTAACGTAAACCGTTCATTAAGCGGTTCCGCCTAGGCTTGGCGGTGGATTTGCGCCGTCCCGCGAGCGGACGCGCGTGTCCATCGATGTGGCCCCGGGGGGACCGGATGAGCGAAAAGAAGCTGACGATCGCGGACGTCGAACGCCTCCTGTCGGACCCGTCCGATGGCGCGCGCGCCGAAGTCGCCGCCAAGGTCGCGAGCCAGTTCAAGGATATCGAACTCGCGCCGCGCGAGCGCGAGCTTGCCCATGAAATTCTCGGCTATCTGGTGCATGACGTTGCCGTCAATGTGCGCGAGGCGCTGTCGCTCTGCCTCAACGACGTGCCCGATGCGCCGCGCAATATCGTGCTGCAGCTCGCGCGCGACATCGACGCGGTCGCCATTCCCGTTCTCGAGCGCTCGCCGGTGCTGACCGACGAAGACCTGGTGGGTCTCGTCTATTACGGCAGTCCGGCCAAACAATGCGCCATTGCCGGGCGGCCGCAGGTGGCGGCCCCCGTTTCCGAAGCGCTGGCGCTGAAGGGCGACCGTGCCGCCGTGCTGCGCCTGATCGCCAATGCCGGGGCCGTGATCAACGAGGAAGCGGCGACGATGCTGGTTCAGCGCTATGCCGACGACGCCGATGTGGCCGCGCCGCTGGTTCAGCGCAACGAGCTTCCGGCGACGCTGGTCGAACGCCTGATCGCCATGGTGTCGGAACAGATGCGCGAGTATCTGATCGAGCATCACGAGATGGATGACCGGGTCGCCGCGACGCTGGAAGAGCAGGCGCGCGAGCGGACGACGACCGATGCGATCGCCCAGATGAACGATACCGATTTGCGGGCGCTGGTGGCGCAGCTGATCGAGAACAAGCGCCTGTCCGCGACGCTGATTCTTCGGGCAGCCTGTGCCGGCAATATGCGTTTTGCCGAGGAGGCCTTCGCCGAACTGACCGGCGTTCCGTCAGACCGCATCTGGCGGCTCATCCACGATGTCGGGGCGCTGGGGTTTCGCGCGGTTTATGCACGCGCGGGCATGCCGGAAGCGCTTTATCCCGCGTTCCGCGTGATGCTGGATACTTACCATGCGGTGCGCAGCAGCGACGGGTCGCTCGATCTGCCGCTCTTCCGTTTCCATGTGCTGGAGGGGCTCAAGGAAGCCTTCGAGCAGATCGAGGCCGAAGATCTCGATACGATGATCGACAAGCTCGGCCGGCTGGCCGCGCCGGTACCGGCCGCTCGCGACCAGGACGTCGCCTGACGACGCCCGCATTTTCCTTCGCGACAAAATGGAATAGGTTTCGGCCTTCGACTTCAACGGAGGCCGGCCGATGAGCCATCAGATCAAGGACGCTTTCATTTGCGACGCCGTCAGGACGCCGATCGGGCGTTATGGCGGAGCGCTGGCGGGTGTGCGCGCCGACGATCTGGGCGCGGTGCCGCTGATGGCGCTGATCGAGCGCAACCCGGGCGTCAACTGGAGCCGTGTCGACGATGTGATTTTCGGCTGCGCCAACCAGGCCGGCGAAGACAACCGCAATGTGGCGCGCATGTCGTCGCTGCTGGCGGGGCTCCCTGAAACGGTTTCCGGCACGACGATCAACCGGCTTTGCGGATCGGGCATGGACGCCGTCGG
>NZ_JBBECC010000130.1:10098-13919 GCF_040882025.1 Parvibaculum sp.
CAGCAGAAGGCCGGCAAGGCGATGGCGTCGGGGCGCTTCGCCGAAGAAATCGTGCCGGTGACGATTGCCGGCCGCAAGGGCGAGACCGTGGTCGACACGGACGAACATCCGCGGCCCGAGACGACGCTCGAGGCGCTCGGCAAGCTGCCGGCTCCGTTTCGCGAAGGCGGCAGCGTGACGGCCGGCAATGCATCGGGCGTCAATGACGGGGCCTGCGCGCTGATCCTCGCCTCGGCGGAGGCGGCGGAAGCGCACGGGCTCAAACCCCGGGCGCGGATCGTCGCGACGGCGACGGCGGGCGTGCCGCCGCGCATCATGGGCATCGGACCGGCGCCGGCGAGCCGCAAGGTGCTCGAAAAGGCCGGCCTCAATATCGGCGATATCGACGTCATCGAACTCAACGAAGCCTTTGCCTCGCAAGGGCTTGCCGTGATGCGCGACCTCGGATTGGCGGACGATGCCGAACACGTCAATCCGAATGGCGGCGCGATCGCGCTCGGCCATCCGCTCGGCATGAGCGGGGCGCGGCTGGTGACGACGGCGATGTATGAACTCGAGAAACGCGACGGGCGTTATGCGTTGTGCACGATGTGCATCGGCGTCGGGCAGGGCATCGCGATGGTGATCGAGCGGGTGTAGCTAAAAACCCAACGCGAGCTGCACGAGGCTCGGGCGCGTGACGAGGCCGGGTTCGGACCAGCGGGGCGCGCGGGGACGGCGCGGGCGCGGCGCGGGCTTCGCCGCCGTTTTCGTTGCAAGGGGCAGCAATTTTTTTGCAGAGCTCGCCTTGCGCATATGGGCGAGACGGCGCGGCTTGCGGATCAGCGCCACAAGCCAGCGGTCGGGGAAGAGGCAGACGCGGTCGATGCGCCAGGCGACGGCGCGGACTTCCTCGCCCGGCACGTGGAAATCGAGATCTTCCCAGGAGAGAAAGAGACCGGTTTCCTCGACCGGCATCGCGGGCAATGCTGCCGATGTTTCCGGCGGCAGATTCTCCGCAACGGCTGCTTCCTCGACTTCGACGACTTCGACCTCGGCGACTTCGACCTCGACGACTTCGACCTCGACGACTTCGGCCTCGACGGCTTCGGCTTCGACGGCTGCATCCTCGATCGGATCGGTGAGGAGAAGAACGTCGTCGTCGGCGTGCGTTTCGGGCGGTTCGCCGGCGATGCCGGTGCTGGGCGTCGCGGGTGCGACATCGATTTCAATTTCAGGCTCGACGGGGACCGGGCGCTTGGGCGCGGTCCAGCCGATCAGGTCGGCAAGCGGGACGGGGCGGCAGATATGGGCGCCCTGCGCGGCGGTGAAACCGAGCGCGGGAAGGGCCGCGAGCGTCGTCTCGTCCTCGACGCCGACGGCGGTGGCTTCGAGCCCGCGCGATGCGGCCAGCGCGACGCGGCGGCCGACAAAGCCGAGGCCCGCGTGGCGCAGACGACCGGCAAACTGGATGATCGCCGCGCCGCCGATCTTGATCTCGTCGAAGCAGTCTCGGTTCACAACATCGTCGGGCACGATGACGGCGCCGCCGCCGTCGAGCGCGGTGCGGAAGCCGAGGCGGCGCAGTTCGCGAATGACGCCGGCGGCCGTTTCGCCGTGACGGGCGAAGGCGCCTTCCGGCACTTCCAGCGTCAGACGCGACGGATCGAGACCGCGCTCGCCCAGGATGCCATCGAGATCGCCGGGAAGCCGCTTGTCGGCGAGATCGGCGGCGCCGAGATTGATCGAGAGCGGCCAGTCGCATCCGGCCGCCGACCAGTCGACCATCGCATCGGCGGCGGCCGACGCGACGTAACGGGTCAGCTCGCCGGAGCGTTCGCGGCGTTCGAAAAAGGACAGGAAGAGGCCCGGCGGCAGCAAGCCGTAATCCGGGTGGTTCCAGCGGATATAGGCCTCGGCGCCCAGCGCCTCGCCGGTGCCCAGCGCGACTTTCGGCTGGCAGACCAGAAACAGATGACGCGCCTCGAAGGCGAGGTCGATGTCGCGGTTGGTCAGGCGAAAGGAACTGCTGTACATCTTGCTTCCGGGCGGCATGCGGGCGCGCATTTCACCCAGCCTCGCAGGGTGTGCCTTTCGGAGTGCTTAACCGGGGCGGGCGAGCGACGAACAACGTCGCCAAACGATAAAAACAATGCTTCAAATTGAAGCAAACGGGAGTGCGAAAATGTCAAAACCGGCGACGAACGGGCTGATTCCGGCCGCGACCATCCTGCTGGTGCGCGACGGAGCGGAGGGGATCGAGGTTTTCATGGTGGTGCGTCACCACCAGATCGATTTCGCGTCGGGCGCTCTGGTCTTTCCGGGTGGCAAGGTTGACGCGCTGGACCGCGCGGAAGGCGTGCGCGGGCGCGTCGACGGCGCCGAGGGGCTCGACGACTGGGAATTCTCGATGCGGGTGGCGGCTATTCGCGAAGCATTCGAGGAATCGGCGGTGCTGCTGGCGCGCGAGGAACAGACAGGCCGCGTGGTGGACGCGGCGCGGCTGAAGATGCTCGATCCCTATCGCGATCCCTTGAACAAGGGCGAGATCGGGATCGCCGATTTTCTCGAGAAGGAAGGCCTGCGGCTCGCCGGCGACATGCTGACGCCGTTCGCACACTGGATTACGCCCAACATGATGCCGAAGCGTTTCGATACACGGTTTTATGTCGCAGCGGCGCCGGAGGATCACCTGGCCGTGCATGACGGACATGAATCGGTCGATTCAGTGTGGATCCGGCCCGAGATCGCGCTGAAGGAAGCGGATGCCGGCACCCGCACCATTATTTTCCCGACACGGATGAATGTGGCGAAACTCGGCTACAGCCCGACCGTCGCGCATGCGATCGAGGCGGCGCGGGCGGCGCCCGTCGTGACGGTCGAGCCGGTGGTGACCAAGAACGAGGCCGGCAAGCCGGTGCTGCGCATTCCGGCGGAGGCGGGCTACCCGGTCACCGAGGAGCCGCTGGAAGCGGTGGCCAATGTGGCGAAGCCCAAGGCTCAGTAAAGAAACTGTTCGGTCAGGATGCGCTCGTCGAGCGAGTGATCGGCGTCGAACAGCATCAGGAGATCGATCGAGGCGTCTTCCTCGACCTCAACATCGCATACCGAGCGGAATTCAGTATGGTCGGCGACGGCGCTGACGGGGCGCTTTTCCGTTTCGAGAATCTCGAAGCGGACATGGGCGCGATGCGAGAGCAGTGCGCCGCGCCAGCGCCGCGGGCGGAAAGCGCTGATCGGCGTCAACGCCAGCAGCGCCGCGTCGATCGGGACAATGGGTCCCTGCGCCGAAAGATTATAGGCGGTGGAGCCGGCGGGTGTTGCCACCAGCACGCCGTCGCACATCAGCTCTTCCATGCGCGTCTTGCCGTCGATAGAAATGCGGATCTTCGCGGCCTGATAGGTTTCGCGCAGCAGCGAGACTTCGTTGATGGCGAGCGCCTCTTTCCTTTCGCCGCTGACCAGCGTCACCTTCATGCGCAGCGGGTGCAGCGTCGCCATCTCCGCAGCTTCGAGGCGCTCAAGCAGATTGTCGTCCCTGTATTCGTTCATCAGGAATCCGACCGAGCCGCGGTTCATGCCGTAGATCGGAATGCGCCGTTCCATATGTTCGTGCAGCGTCTGCAGCATCAGCCCGTCGCCGCCGAGCGCCACGATCACGTCGGCCTTGTCGGGCGAGGCGTCGCCATAGCGGGCGCGGAGGCTTTTTAGCGCCGCCTGCGCCTCCGGCATGTCGGTTGCCACAAAGGCGATCTTCTCGAATTTCATCCCGGTTCCCTTGTCAGACGGCATAATAGCGGCGGGTTCGCAAGGAGGTAAGCATATGGACAAAGATACGCAAG
>NZ_JBBECC010000130.1:14019-22116 GCF_040882025.1 Parvibaculum sp.
CCCCACGAGATGCGAAAGCGCCATGTGCGCCGCCAGAAGCCGCTTGAACATGATGTTGCCGACGAGGTAGAGCGCCGGGCCGCCGAGGATTGCGGCTATGGCCGCCGGCTCCGCATGACCGAGCGGGTGGTTCAGCACGAGTTCGTCCGCAACCGCGTTCACGATGATGCCCGCAACGATCAGCAGATGGATGTAGGTATAGGCGAGCCGGGCGATGCGGCCCGGATCGTCGGAATTCCCGATCAGCTCCTCGCCGCGCTTGATGCCGGTGTCGAAATAGATCCACCACATGGCGACGGTGGCCAGGAAAGCCGTGGCGAATCCCGCGACATGAACGGCCGTCCATTCGAGTTCCGCGAAGGTTGCACCGGTAACGAGAATGGATTCGCCGAGTGCGATAATCATGAAAAGGCCGCACCGCTCCGCGATGTGTGCGCCTTCGATGTCCCAGTCGCCCGTTTTCGAGCGGCCGAGGCCTGGTACGTAGAAGCTGCAAGAGGGACCGGCATATTCGATTGCGAGCGCGGCGATCCACAGAAACAGGCGCGTCTCGCCCTCCATGATGCCGCCCGCGATCCAAAGGATGCCGGTGAAGGAAAACCAGCAGGAGATGCGCTGGAAGTTGCGCGTGTTCGCAGGATTCGCGTCGCCGATCGCCCAGAGCATGTAGAGCGAGCGGCCGACCTGCATGCCGACATAGGCGACCGCAAAGACGAGACCGCGATTGCCGAAGGCGTCCGGCAGCGACGTCGACAGCAGGAGACCGCCAAGCATCAGCGCGAGCAGAAAGAGGCGGACCGGAGGACGATCGGTATCGAGCCAGTTCGTGACCCAGGTCGTGTAAATCCAGACCCACCAGACCGCAAGGAAGAGAAGGCCGACCTCAAGGGCGCCGTTAAGCGTCAGGTGATGGAGCAGGGTATGGGAGAGCTGGGTGATCGCGAAGACGAAGACGAGGTCGAAGAAGAGTTCGATAAAACCGACGCGCGCGTGCTGATTGGCGCTGCGCTGCCGAAGAAAGCTGCGTGACCTCAACACTCGATTGTTCCCCCGGGAGTGTGGTTTCAGCCGCCGGTCAGCGACATGTGGCGGGCGACGGCGGGACGATTGTGGTCGCGGTCGATGATGAAGTCGTGGCCTTTCGGCTTGCGGCCGATCGCCTCGTCGATGGCGGCATCGAGGATGTCGTCGCCTTCGCCGGTGCGGACGGCGCTGCGGAGGTCGGCGGCGTCGTCCTGTCCGAGGCACATGTATAATGTCCCGGTGCAGGTGAGGCGGACGCGATTGCAGCTCTCGCAGAAATTATGCGTCAGTGGCGTGATGAGCCCGAGACGGCCGCCGGTTTCCTTGATGCGGACATAGCGCGCGGGGCCGCCGGTGCGGAAATCAAGTTCATCGAGCGTCCAGCGTTCGGCAAGCGCGCGGCGCACGGCGGAGAGCGGCAGATATTGATCGGTGCGGTCGCCGTCGATATCGCCCATCGGCATGGTTTCGATCAACGTGATGTCGTGGCCTTGCCCGTGCGCCCATTCGATGAGCGCCGGGATTTCGGCCTCGTTGACGCCTTTGAGGGCGACCGTGTTGATCTTGATTTGCAAGCCTGCACGCTTCGCGGCCTCGATGCCCTCAAGCACTTGGGGCAGGCGGCCCCAACGGGTGATTTCGGCGAAGAGATCGGGCTTCAGCGTGTCGAGAGAAACGTTGATGCGGCGGATGCCGGCGGCGTGGAGATCGTCCGCGTAGCGCGCGAGCTGGCTGCCATTGGTGGTCAGCGTCAGTTCGTCGAGTGCGCCGGTTTCGAGATGGCGGCCGAGACTCTTGATGAGTGTCATCACGTCGCGGCGGACCAGCGGCTCGCCGCCGGTGAGACGGAGCTTGCGGACGCCCTTGGCGACGAAGGCCGAGCAGACGCGGTCGAGTTCTTCCAGCGTCAGCAGGTCGGGCTTCGGCAGGAAGGTCATGTGCTCGGACATGCAATAGACGCATCGGAAGTCGCAGCGATCCGTCACCGAGACGCGCAAATAGGTGACCGCCCGTCCGAAGGGGTCGATCATTGCCGGTGTGGCGCTGTGCGCGGTCTCAAGGGGACGGTCCATGTCCATGACCGGTATATAGCATCCGGTCAGCCGGATTTCGCCCCCTGAGTGTAAGGGGTTTTGCAGCCTGCCGGGCCGGGGTAGCCTCCCGGTCCAGAGAATGAGGGGAGAGGTCCATGGCGGCGGACGCGCGTTACATTCTGTCGATCGATCAGGGGACGACGAGCACCAGGGCGCTGCTCTTCGATGCGTCGGGTTCTCCGATGCGGGTGCGGCAGAAGGAGCTGCGGCAGATATTCCCCCGGGACGGCTGGGTGGAGCATGACGCGGCCGAAATCTGGGCGGCCACGCTGGAGGTTTGCCGGGGTGTGCTGACGGGGGGCACGACGGCGACGAATATCGCCGCCATCGGTATCACCAACCAGCGCGAGACGACGGTGTTGTGGGAGCGGGCAACGGGGAAGCCGCTGCACAATGCGATCGTCTGGCAGGACCGGCGGACCGCGGCGCTGTGCGCGAAGCATAAAGCCGAAGGTAAGGAGCCCGTCGTTCAGGCGAAGACCGGGCTGCTGCTCGATCCCTATTTCTCCGGCACCAAGCTTGCATGGCTGCTCGACAATGTGCCGGATGCGCGCAAGCGCGCGGCTGCGGGCGAGCTCTGCTTCGGCACCATCGACTCATGGCTGATCTTCAATCTCACCGGCGGCAAACGCCACGTGACCGATGCAACCAATGCCTCGCGGACGCTGCTGTTCAACATCGACAAACAGGAATGGGACGAGGAAATCCTCGGCTGGTTCGACATTCCGAAAGCGGTGCTGCCGGAGGTGCTCGATTGCTGCGCCGATTTCGGCGCGACGGCGAAGGAACTGTTCGGCGCCGAAATTCCGGTGGCGGGCGTCGCGGGCGACCAGCAGGCGGCGACGGTGGGACAGGCCTGCTTCGAGCCGGGGCTGATGAAATCGACTTACGGCACGGGCTGTTTCGCGGTGGTGAACACCGGCGCGCGGCGCGTCGAGAGCCGCAACCGGCTGCTCGGAACGGTTGCCTATCGCCTCAACGGCGAGACGACCTATGCGCTGGAAGGGTCGATCTTCATGGCCGGCGCCATTGTGCAATGGCTGCGCGACGAGATGAAGCTTGTCGACAGTTCGGCCGAGAGCGAGGAAATGGCGCGCGAGGCGAATCCGAATTCGCAAGCCGTGCTGGTGCCGGCCTTTACCGGGCTCGGCGCGCCCTACTGGGAGCCCGATGTGCGGGCCGCGCTGTTCGGCATGACGCGCGACACGGGTGCGAAGGAAGTGGTGCGGGCGGCGCTTGAAAGCGTGTCGTTCCAGACGCGCGACCTGATGGACGCGATGGGCGACGACATGAAGGCGGCGGGGCTGACAAGCCCGCAGGCGCTGCGCGTCGATGGCGGCATGGTCGCCAATAACTGGTTCATGCAGAACCTGACCGACATTATCGGCCGGCCGGTGGAGCGGCCGGAAGTGACCGAGACGACGGCACTGGGGGCTGCCTATCTGGCGGGGATGCATGTCGGTTTTTACGGCGATATGGCGGATGTTGCCGCGCATTGGCGCTGCGAGCGGGCGTTTTCGCCGGAGATGGCGGAGAGCGAGCGGGCGGAGCGCTACGGGCGGTGGCAGGGATATGTGAAGCGGGTGATCGGGTGAGTGACCCTGTGAATTTGGCAGAGAAATTGTTACTTGCCGCCGGGGCGCTGTTTTTCATCGCCTGCGCTGGATTCCTGTCATCACTCTACATTTCTGACCCATTGATCCAATGGTGGACTGGCGGATTGGCGGTTGTTCCGGCGATTACAGTTATCCCCTGGTTGATCATTGCTGCCGCGAGTTTGGTATTCAGCCGACAATCGATCCGTATGTGTTGGCTTCTTATGACCGTTCCGCCGGCCCTCTTTACGACATGGCTTTTTCTGACGTTCGGCTACAGCTGTTTTGTTCTGCGCGATTGTCTCTAGGAGCGCCAGTCACCATTTCGCGCTATAGTCCTGCGCAAGAACACATCCCGGGAGGATGACATGGCATCGGACGATCTCATTGCGAAGCTGACCGCGGCGCTCGGTGCGCAGGGCGTGCTGACGGGGAAGGATGCGGAGGAGAAGGCGCAAGGGGGCTGGAGCAAGCTCGGTGTGCCGGCGGCTGTGCTCAGGCCGGCATCGACGGACGAGGTGTCGAAGGCGCTGAAGCTTTGCCATGCGGCGGGCGAGGGGGTGGTGCCGTGGGGCGGCAAGACGGGGCTCGTGGAGGGCGGCGAGGCGCAGGGGCATATCGCGCTGTCGCTCGAACGCATGAACAAGATCGAGGAGATCGACACGCTTGGTGGCACGATGAGCGTGCAGGCGGGCTGCGTGCTGCAGACGGTGTGCGAGGCGGCGGATGCGAAGGGATTACTGTTCCCGCTCGATCTCGGCGCGCGCGGCTCGGCGACTATCGGCGGCAATATATCCACCAATGCGGGCGGCAACCGCGTGATCCGTTACGGGATGACGCGCGACCTGGTGCTGGGGCTCGAAGTGGTGCTGGCGGACGGGACGGTGATGAGTTCAATGAACAAGCTCATCAAGAACAATGCGGGCTACGACCTCAAGCACATGTTCATCGGCTCGGAAGGTACGCTTGGCGTCGTGACGCGGGCGGTGCTGCGCGTGCGGCCGAAGCCGGTGTCGCAGGATACGGGGTTCGTGGCGGTCGAGAGTTTCGATCAGTTGCCGAAGTTTCTTCGCCACATGGAGCGCGCGCTGGGCGGCACGCTCTCGGCCTTCGAGGTGATGTGGGAGGATTTCTACAAGCTGGTGACGATGGAGCCCGCGAAGGGCAAGCCGATCGTGCCGCATGGGCATCCCTATTATGTGCTGGTGGAGTCGATGGGCGGTGACCAAGACGCGGATTCCGCGCGCTTCGAGGCGGCGATGATGGAGGCGCTGGAGGCGGGCGAGATTTCGGATGCGGTAATCGCGAAGAGCCAGGCTGAACGTGATGCGATGTGGGCGCTCAGGGATGATGTGGGGCAGGTGGTGCATACCTATCCGATGTTCACCTTCGATGTGAGCCTGAAGCTTTCCGACATGGAGAGCTATATCGGCGAAGTGAAGAACGCGCTGGCCGCCAAATGGACCGGCAGTTCGCTGATGGTGTTCGGGCATCTGGGCGACGGCAATCTGCATGTCATTCCGGGGCGCTTCCCGGATGCGGGGCTCGAGACGCGGCGTGGCGTCGAGGCGATCGTTTATGGCGAGTTGCGCGAACGGCAAGGATCGGTGTCGGCGGAACACGGGATCGGGCTCGAAAAACGGCCCTATCTCGACTGGTCGCGCAGTCCCGAGGAAGTGGCGCTGATGCGGCTCCTCAAGCAGACGCTCGATCCGAAGAATATTCTCAATCCGGGCAAGGTGCTGGCGCCCGCACCGCAGGCGAAAGCCGCCGAGTAGGACCGGTTTGCGGAGTGTTGCCGCGCATGGCAGACTGACCGGAACAGAGAATCCGGTTTTTCAGAAATGTGACGGAAGGCGGGCCCCATGTCGGTGGCAGAAGATTTCAGCAGCGCTTCGGTGCGCGAGCAAGTATCGGGCGAGGAGTGGCAGGTGCGCGTCGATCTCGCGGCGACCTACCGGCTTGTCGCGCATTATGGCTGGAGCGACCTCATCTACACGCATATCTCCGCGCGCGTGCCGGGGCCGGAACATCACTTTCTCATCAATCCCTACGGCATGAGCTTCGACGAGATCACGGCGTCGAGCCTTGTGAAGGTCGATCTCGACGGCAATATCGTCATGCCGACCGACTACGCGGTCAATCCGGCCGGCTTCACCATTCACAGTGCGGTGCATATGTCGGTGCCGGACGCCAATGCGGTGATCCACACTCATTCGGATGACGGCGTCGCGGTGTCGGCACAGGCGGACGGATTGCTGCCGCTGTCGCAGACCGCGATGGTCGTGCTGGAAGACCTCGCCTATCACGACTACGAAGGCATCGCGCTTGAACATGACGAGCGCGAGCGGCTGGTGCGCGACCTCGGCAACAAGCATTGCATGATCCTGCGCAATCACGGGCTGCTGGCGGCGGGCGCGAGCTGTGCGGACGCGTTCCTCCGGCTCTACTTCCTGGAGCGGGCCTGCACGATGCAGGTGCGCGCGCTTTCGGGCGGGGTGAAGCTCACCATGCCGAACCAGGGCGTGCCGGAGAAAACCGCCGAGCAGGGCATGTTCCACAAGAAGCACGGCATCGGCAATCTTGCCTGGCCGGCGCTTCTGCGCACACTCGACCGGATCGATCCGTCCTATCGGCACTGATCCGGCTCGCGAGTGTGCGCTTCATCGAATTTTTATTGGCAATGCGGCCGGCACGACGTCATCTGCATTGCATCCGCAATCTGCATCTCGTGAGGTCTGTTGATGGTGAAGTTCGGTGTGGGGCAACCGGCGCGGCGCGTCGAGGATTTACGACTGATCACGGGCGAGGGGCGCTATGCGGATGACATGTCGCTGCCGGGGCAAGTGCATGCTTATATGGTGCGCTCTCCGCGCGCGCATGCGCTGATCACCGGAATCGACACATCGGATGCGAAGGCCGCGGCGGGCGTGATCGCGGTCTATACGGGCGAAGACGCGGAGAGGGCCGGGCTCGGCACGGTCTATTCGCCAGCCGCCGACATGCTGAAAAACAAGGACGGCACGCCGATCTTCAAGACCGTGCGCCATCTCATCACGCGCGACCGGGTGCGCCATGTCGGTGACACGGTGGCGATGGTCGTTGCCGAGACGGCGGCGCAGGCGCGCGACGCGGCAGAGCTGCTGATTGTCGATTATGACGACCTGCCGGCAACGGCCGACACGGCCGGCGCGATTGCGCCGGGCGCGCCCGTGATCTGGGAAGGGAATGGCAGCAACCTCGCCTATGACTGGTCGACCGGCAAGGCCGACCAGGTGGCCGAGGCGATAAAGGCGGCGCATCATGTGACGCGCATCAAGCTCGTCAACAACCGGATCGTCGTGGCGGCGATGGAACCGCGCGCGGCGCTCGGCAACTACGATTCTGCGCGCGACCATTACACGCTTTATACGGCGAGCCAGGGCGTGCATGGCATGCGCAACAATATCGCGCTGCATTCGCTGAAGATACCCGTCGAGAAACTCCGCGTGATCACCGAGGACGTCGGCGGCGGCTTCGGCATGAAGACCTTCGTCTATCCCGAATATCCGCTGGTGCTGTTTGCCTCGAAGATGCTGGGGCGGCCGGTCAAATGGGTCGGCGACCGTTCCGACAGTTTCGTCACCGATAGCCAGGGCCGTGACCATGTGACCGAAGCGGCGCTGGCGCTCGACAAGGACGGAAAGATTCTCGCGGTCGAGGTCGATACGATCGCCAATCTCGGCGCCTATCAGAGCCAGTTCGGGCCGTTCATTCCCTCGCTCGCGCCGCGCGGCATGCATGTCGGCGTTTATGTGGTGCCGGCGATGTATAATCATGTGCGTGCCGTCTATACCAACACCGTGCCGGTGGACGCCTATCGCGGCGCCGGGCGGCCGGAAGCCTCCTATGTCATCGAAAGGCTGATGGAGAAGGCGGCAAAGGAGATCGGGCTCACGCCGGCCGAGTTGCGTAAGCGCAATTTCGTGCCGCAAAGTGCGATGCCGTTCAATGCGCCGCCGTCGCTGCCCTTCGATTCCGGAAATTTCGAATTCAATCTCGACGATGCAATGAAGCGCGCCGATTATGCAGGCTTCGAAGCGCGGCGCGCGGCAGCGGCCAAGGATGGCAAGCTGCGCGGTATCGGCATCAGCTATTATGTCGAACGCACGGCGGCCGGCATGAGCGACTATGCGCGTATCGCCGTCGACGGCGCGGACGGCATGGTGCATGTGTGGACCGGGCAGCAGACCAACGGGCAGGGCCACGAGACGGTTTGGACGCAGCTCATTTCGTCGCGGCTCGGCGTCGATGCCGAAAAGATCAAGGTGCATCTCGGCGACTCGGACATTCTTCCCGGCGGCGCCGGTTCCGGCGGGTCGAAAGCGCTTTATATCGCCAATGGC
>NZ_JBBECC010000131.1:0-1522 GCF_040882025.1 Parvibaculum sp.
ACGCTTTCGCCGGGGCGGCGCTCTCCTGTAGGATCGCGGGCACGGTGTGACTCCGCTTTGCTCTATTCCCCCTCAACCGCGGAAACCAGTGCCCATGCCCTTCCCTGCCGCGCGACTGAAAGAGATGCTTGAGGCCGGAACGCGTGAGTTCGGTGTGCCGGGGGCCTCGGTGGCGGTTTGGAGCGGCGGGGCGCTTGCCGAGGCGGCGGCGGGGGTTTGCAATCTCGATACACAGGTCCCCGCGACGCCGGATACGCTGTTCCAGATCGGTTCGATCACCAAGCTTTATACCGCCGTGCTCTGCCTGCAGCTTGTCGAGGAAGGCAAACTTGCGCTCGACCAGCCGGTGCGCGCGGTGCTGCCGCAATTCCGCGTGCAGGACGAGGCGGCGGCCGCGCAGGTGACGCTGCGCGACCTGCTGACGCATCGGAGCGGCATCGAGGGCGATTATTTCAAGGATGCCGGGCGCGGCGAGGACCGCATCGAGAAATTCGTCGCGATGATGAGCGCATTGACCCAGGTCCATGAACCCGGCGCGATGTTTTCCTATTGCAATACGGGGTTCGTCGCGGCGGGGCGCATGATCGAGATCGCCGACGGGCGGAGCTGGGACAAGGCGATCAGGGCGCGGATCGCCAAGAGCATCGACACGCCCGCCTTCTCGACGCTGCCCGAACAGGCGATGCGCTACCAGACGGCGATCGGGCATCTGGGGACGCCCGGAAAACTGTTCGTGACGCCGGTTGCCTATCTCGCGCAATCGAACGCGCCGGCCGGTTCGACGCCGATGGGACGCGCGCGCGACATCGTCACCTTCGCGCGGATGCTGATGGACGGGGGCATGGCGCCGAACGGCATGCGGCTGTTGCGGGAAGAGAACGCCGCCGCGATGCGGGAGGTGAATATCGTCTGTCCCCGGATGATGAACATCGACGCGATCGGGCTTGCGGCGTTCCTGTGGGACTGGGACGGCGATGGACACTACGAAGTCTTCGGGCATGACGGCTCGACCATCGGCCAGGCGGCGTGGCTGCGCTGCCACCCGGAAAGCGGGACCGTGTTTTGCCTGCTGACGAATGGCGGCAACGGCAAGGCGCTGGCCGATGCGGCGATCCGCGAGGTGTTTTCCACTATCGCCAGGACCGTGCCGCCGGAACCGCCGGCGACCGATGCCGCCTTCGTTGCGGCGCCCGCGCGCTATGAGGGGCGCTATGCGAACAGCATGGAGACGATCGAGGTGACGGCGGAAGCGGGCCGCCTCGTCGCGACCAGTCATCCGGCGCCCGATTATGCGGTGATCGCGGGCGGCACGAAGCGCGTCGAACTCGAGGCGGTGAATGCCGAGTTGTTTCTGGGCGTCGCGCCGGGGATGTCGCTGCCGCAGAGCTGGCATTTTCTTTCGGATGACGGCGCGGGCCGCGCGCTTTACCTGCATCAGGGGGCGCGGGCGCACAAGAGGGTGTGAGGGTGCGCATGGCAGCCGACTAACATATAAGTGTCATCCCGGCACTTGTTGCCGGGA
>NZ_JBBECC010000131.1:1622-3307 GCF_040882025.1 Parvibaculum sp.
AAACACAGATGCCCAAACCCACCCCCGAAACACTTGCGCGGATGAAGGATGTCGTCGGGCCGAAGGGCTTTGTCGATGACGCGGCCGAGATGGCGCCCTATCTGGTGGAGCGGCGCGAGCTTTATGTCGGGCGGGCGGCGGCGGTGCTGAAGCCGGCGACGACGGCGGAGGTTTCGGCGATCCTCAGGATCGCGCATGAGACGGGGACCGCGATCGTGCCGCAGGGCGGGAATACGGGGCTCGTCGGCGGACAGATTCCCTCCGGGACGGGCGAGGAGGTCGTGCTGTCGCTTTCGCGCATGAACCGCGTGCGCGCGCTCGATGCCGGGAACAATACGCTCGCGCTCGATGCGGGCGTGACGCTGGCGGCGGCGCAGACGGCGGCGGAAGAAGCGGGGCGGCTTTTTCCGCTGAGCCTTGCCTCCGAAGGGACATGCCAGATCGGCGGCAATCTCTCGACCAATGCCGGCGGCACGGCGGTGCTGCGCTACGGCAATGCGCGCGATCTCGTGCTCGGGCTCGAAGTCGTGACGGCAAGCGGCGAGGTCTGGGACGGGATGCGCGGTTTGCGCAAGGACAATACCGGCTACGACCTGAAGCAGCTTTTCCTCGGCTCGGAGGGCACGCTCGGGATCATTACCGGCGCGGTGCTGAAACTTTTCCCGCGGCCGCAATCGCTTGCGACCGCTTTCGCGGCGGTGCCGGATGTGGCATCGGCGGTGAAACTGCTGCGTGTCGCGGATGCCGTGTCGGGCGGCATGGTGACGGCGTTCGAGCTGGTGCCGCGGATCGGGCTCGAATTCGTGGTTTCCCATGTGGAGGGCGCGAGCGATCCGCTGCCCGATGTTTCGCCCTGGTATGTGCTGATCGAGATGAGCGCGGGGAGCGCGACGGCGGGGCTCGACGAAACGCTGGAAGCGGTGCTGGCCGAAGGGCTCGAACAGGCGCTTTTGAGCGATGCGGTGCTGGCGCGGTCGGAAGCGCAGCGTGCGGATTTCTGGCGTCTGCGCGAGACGCTGTCCGAGGTGCAGCGGCTCGAAGGCGGCAGCATCAAGCATGACGTTTCGGTGCCGGTGTCGGCGATGGGCGCTTTCATCGCGCGGGCAACGGCGGAGGTGACGCGCGCGATGCCGGGGGTGCGCGTGGTGGCGTTCGGGCATATCGGCGACGGCAATGTGCATTTCAATCTGAGCCAGCCCGCCGGCGCCGATAAGGCGGCGTTCCTCGCGCGCTGGGGCGAGATGAACGCGCTGGTGCACGGGATCGTGCGCGAGATGGGCGGCTCGATCAGCGCCGAACACGGCGTCGGCCAATTGAAGCGCGACGAGATCGCGGCGACGAAAGCGCGCGTCGAGATCGAAACGATGCGGGCACTGAAGCGGGCGCTCGATCCGAAGGGGATATTGAATCCGGGGAAGGTTGTTTAGGGAAGGAAGGGTTTCACGCGGAGGCGCAGAGAAGGTTTGATGGCGCTTCCGCCTTCGCCAAGGCTACGGCGGACAAGTCGGCGGACAAGCTGGCGGACAGGTCGCGCCGGAAGAGGGTTTTGCGTTCGCCACGGCATTCATCCCGCAACGGATGTCATCCCGGCACTTGTTGCGCTCTCGTTTTCCTCACACCTCTCCCCCACTCGTCTTTGCCGGGCTTGTATGGGCGTTTTCTGCTTTTCTGTGAGCGCCGGAGGA
>NZ_JBBECC010000132.1:0-21225 GCF_040882025.1 Parvibaculum sp.
GCCCGCGTGATGGCGGGTTTCGAGACATCAAGCGCCGCGGCAAGGCCGCGAACCGTGTGCGGTGGCGGATCGAGATAGACCGTGAACATGATCGCAAGCTGCCTCGATGAAAGATCCGGCCCGGCGCGCCGCACCGAGCGGAGCACCACGTCGTGCCAGAGCGACAAAGCCTCTCCCGGCTTCAACGCGCCGCCCCCGTCAAAAGATAATCCCGGCATCGTCTCCCCCCGCGCCGTCATCCCCGACCCGGACGCGGTACCACGCAAGGTATCCGTTCCGGAGCCGGATCAGTCTAGCGCGGCTTCGGGCGCGGGCAAGCGGTCAGGTGCCGTAGCGGCGCTTCAGGAGGTCATAAAGCGCACGGATGCCCTGCGCCTCGCCGCCAACCGGACGGCCGGGCTTTGCCTTCGGGGCCCAACCATAGATATCGAAATGAACATGGGCGACCGCCTGCTCGACAAAACGGCGGAGGAAAAGCGCGGCGGTGATGGAGCCCGCAAAGGGCCCATCCGACACATGGTTCACGTCGGCGATCTTGCTTTCGAGCCAATTGTCATAGGGCCGCCAGAGCGGCATCCGCCACAACGGGTCGGACGTCGCCGCCGCCGACGACGCGATCTCCGCCGCAAGCCCGTCATCGTCGGTATAGAAAGGCGGCAGATCGGGGCCGAGCGCGGTCCGCGCGGCACCTGTCAATGTCGCCATGTCGATAATGAGGTCGGGCGTCTCGCTGTCCGCCTCGGCCAGCGCATCGGCCAGCACCAACCGCCCTTCGGCATCGGTGTTGCCGATCTCGACAGTGACGCCCTTGCGGCTTTGCAGCACGTCGCCCGGCCGAAAAGCATTGCCGGAGACGCTGTTTTCGACCGCCGGTATGAGGGCGCGGAGCCTGACGTCGAGACCGGCTTCCATAACGAGCTGCGCCAGCGCCAGGACGCAGGCCGCGCCACCCATGTCCTTTTTCATCAGCAGCATGGCGCTTGAAGGCTTGAGGTCGAGACCGCCCGTGTCGAAGCAGACACCCTTGCCCACCAGCGTCACCCTGGGGGCCTCCGCCCTTCCCCATCGCATGTCGATCAGGCGCGGCGCGACGGCCGCAGCACGTCCCACCGCGTGGATCATCGGATAGTTCTCGTCGAGCAGCGCGTCGCCAAGGATGATGTTGCACGCCGCACCATGAGCCCGGGCGATGCCTTCTGCGGCGGCGGCGAGGTCGTCCGGGCCCATATCGGCGGCGGGCGTGTTGATCAGATCGCGGACCAGAAAGGTCGCGGCGGCGAGGCGGCTTACTTCCTCGCCATCGACGCCTTCGGGCAAAACGAGGCGCGGCCAGTCGCGCCCGCTGCCGCTGTAGCGGGTGAAGCGATAGGTACCGAGCGCGAAACCGAGGGCGACATTGGCCGCGGCTGCGTGCAATACGCCCGCCAGCCTGTAGTCGCCTTGCGGCAGCGCCGCCGGCAGCGCGCCGGCGAGAAACGGATCCGAACCATCGCCCAGCCCGAGCAAGGCGCCCGCAAGGCCGCCGGAACCATCCGGCAGCAGCAGCACTTTTCCGGCTTCACCCTTGAAGCCCGATGTCCCGACCCATGCTGCGCCGGACCCGGCATGGCTGGCACACCAGCTCTCCACCTCGCCGGAGCGGACCTGCCAGACCGGCGTCGCCGCCTTCTGCTTGTCGGAGATGAAGATATCGAGCACCGGTGGCCTGTTCGCATGAATGGCAGGAAGGACGTGATTTTGCGTCGCCGAAACCTTATAGAGAGGCCGGACCGGCTGCAACGGCGAGGTCCGGTGGGGACCCGGCATCGGGAGAGGAACATGGCGGCGTCTGAATTCACACTCGTGATCGGCGACAAGAACTGGTCAAGCTGGAGCCTGCGGCCGTGGCTCGCGATGCGGCAAGCGGGCGTTCCGTTCGAAGAAATTCATGTCCGGCTTCGCCAACCGGACACGAAGACCGACATTCTCGCCCTGTCGCCGACAGGCTTCGTTCCGGCGCTCAAATGGCGGGGGGAGACGATCGGCGACTCGCTTGCCATCTGCGAGACCATTGCCGACCTTTTCCCGGAACGCAAACTCTGGCCGCGCGATCCGCTTGCCCGCGCCATCGCGCGCAGCGCGGCGGCCGAGATGCATTCGGGCTTCGGCGCCCTCAGGCGCGACATGCCGATGGCGGTCATCGAACACTATCCCGGACAGGGTCACACCGACGAGGCGCTTGCCGATGCACGACGCATCGTCCAGCTGTGGCGCGATTTGCGATGGCGTCATGGAGGGCAAACGCCAGGCGATCAGGGTTTCCTCTTCGGTCATTTCACGGTCGCGGATGCAATGTACGCACCGGTCGTGACGCGGCTGCAGACCTACGGTGTCGATCTCGCCGCGCTTGGCGACGATGGACTTGCGCGCAGCTACATGGAGGCGGTGTTGACGCTGCCCGCCATGCGCGACTGGATTGCCGGCGCGGAGGCGGAGGAGAAGTCCCGTTCCTAACCGGCGGGCTCTTGCTCGATGTCGTCGACGAGGAGACCCTGCTCGCGATAGTAGCGTGCCGCGCCTTCATGAAGAGGCACGGGCAGCGACAGGATGGCCTGTGCCGCAGCCTCGTCCGGCTCTCCGGGCAGCAAACCCGGCATGCTGGCGGTAGAAAGAAATATCCTGTTGCTGCGGCGGAAGAGGGCCTCGGCGATGTCATGGACGAGACCGGCGTCGGCGCTCTCGTTGACGATCCAGATCATCGAGATACCCAGCGTCGCCGTCTCGGGCACGAAGCGATAGAGACCGTCCGGTATTGCAAGCAAATGGAAATTGGCGTTGGCGCCCGTCAGTTTCGCGGCGCTCTCGCTATCTATGGGTACGATGTCGATCGAGCCCCGATCGGCAATGCTGCGAATAACCGGCGAGGGCAACGCATCGACCACAAAAAACGCATCAAGCTGACCGCGCAATATCAGATCGATCGCGGTCGCCGTATCGTGTTCCCAGATATTGACCGTACGCCGCCCAAGGTCATGCGCCGCCAGAATCTTCAGTGCCGCCTCCTGCGTGCCGGAGCCTGGCAGACCGATGGAGACGCGCATGTCTCTCAATTCGGCCACACTGGAAATATTGGCGCCGCGGCTCGCCGCCAGATAGACCGCCTCGCGATAGACGCCGGCAATCGCCCGCAGGTCGCGGAACGGCTTTTCACCGCGGAACGGCGCTTCGCCGCGGGTGGCGAGGTCCAGGATCGGTGCCGCAACGATGGCGGAGTCGAAATGGCCGGCACTGACCGCCCGCACATTGGCAACAGGGCCCGCCGATGATTTCGCCACCGCGACAAGACCCGCCACGCCGCATGGAAGACCCCGCTCACAACGCGGACTTCCCGCCGGACGGCTGATTGCCGCGGCCAGCCGTTCGCCGACCGCGAAATACTCATCGCCGACGGCGCCCGTGCCGATCTGAAAGAACCTGACCTTGTCGGGTTCGTCATCAAGGCTCACCGGCGGGTTCCAGTAGAGAACCACCGCGAAGGTGGCGACGAGAGAGAAGGCCAGCGCCAGTAGAAGCGGGCGGGCCGGCACCCGCGCCAGCATCGCGGCCAGCGTTGCGGTTACTTCACGCGCCCGTTCCTTTGATTTCTCGAGGTCCATCGTCCATTCCGGCGCCGGTCATGGCGCACCAAATCCGCCAATTCGCCCGTTTCTTATAATTAATCTTTTCTTGAGGGCTCTGTCTCAAGATAGGAGCCAAGCATGACCCGCCGCGCGCCGGTCCGCCACTTCATCCTGACCGAACCGGGACCCCAATGCGATGAAATGCCTGGTTGAGACCCCCTTTTCGTCCTGTCGTATTCGGCGCCGCTTCGCCGCCGCCATGCTCTGTTCGGTATTTGCGTTGACCGGATGTGCCGGCACCAGCGGCACCACCGACAACGGGACAGCCATGAAGCAGGCGCAAGCCGGGATCGATGACCCGGTGCTTCGCAATGCCGCCGTCGAATCCACCAAGACGCAGGATTATGTGGCGGCCGCCGCCTATTGGGGCACGCTCTACGATCGCGACCCGGACGAAGCTGACGCCGCCGTCAACTATTCACGGGCGTTGCGGCAAATCGGGTCGGTTGCGCAAGCCATCAGCGTGATGCAGCGGACACATATCAACAATGGCGAAAACGCCGACGTGCTGGCCGAATATGGCAAGGTGCTGGCTGCCGGCGGCCGGGCCGATCAGGCCGCCGCCATGTTGAACGAAGCCGCCCGGCTTTCGCCGAAGGATTGGTCCATTCATTCCGCGCTCGGTGTTGCGCTCGACCAGATGGGCCTCTATGAGGCTGCCCGTCAACATTACAACGACGCCTTGTCGCTCTCCGCCGACAACCCTTCCGTGCTGACAAATATGGGGCTTTCATACGCCCTGAGCGGCGATCTCGATCAGGCCGAGCGGACCTTGCGGCGCGCGGTTGCGGATTCCCGCGCCGACGCGCATGCGCGGCAGAACCTTGCCATCGTCCTCGGCCTCAAGGGGAACTTCGACGAAGCGGCGCGGCTCGCCCATGCCGACCTCCCTGCCAATGTCGCCGACGGCAATATCGCCTATCTGCGCGACATGCTTTCGCAACCCGCGCTTTGGCAGAAGATGCGGGAAATCGACGAGCCGGCTGGCACGAGCCCATCGCAAGACAGCTCATCGCGCGATGTCGCTCCGCCGGACCTGGTGTCGTCGATGCCGCCGGAGACCGGGTTATCGCTTCGCTGACTATCGGTCCGGCTGCGGCTTTCGTGAACAGGACAAAGGGCGCTGGCTCGATCGGAGTCAGCGCCCTTTCCTTGTCGAGCGATGATCGACGCCGTTCGGCGCTATCCGCCGGTCGCCTTGATGATGGCCGGGCCCAGGATGACACCGAACAATACTGGCAGGAAAAATAGGATCATCGGCACCGTAAGCTTGGGCGGCAGGCCGGCCGCTTTCTTTTCCGCTTCGGACATGCGCATGTCGCGGTTTTCCTGCGCCATCACACGCAGCGACTGACCGAGCGGCGTGCCATAGCGTTCGGCCTGGATCAGACTCGTCGCAACCGCCTTGACACCCGGAAGACCCGTGCGGGCAGCCAGATTTTCATATGCCTGACGCCGTTCCTGCAGATAGGAAAGCTCGGCGGTCGTCAGCCCCAGTTCCTCGGCAAGTTCCACCGACTGATCGCCAATTTCCGCCGCGACCTTCTGAAAGGCAGCTTCGATCGACATGCCCGACTCGACGCAGATCAACAGCAGATCGAGCGCGTCGGGGAAAGCCTTTCGAATGGAGTCCTGCCGGCGCGCAATGATGTTCTCCACAAAGAGGCTCGGCAAATAGAAGCCCGCAAAAGCGGCGCCGCAGGACGCGGCGAAGCGCGCCATCGGCGGCAGTCCGAAATCGTTCACGAAAATCAGATAGAGCAACGTCAAGACAAAGAGAATAGGCGGCATGACAAAGCGAAAGAAGACGAAGGTATACATCGGTCCCGGCCCCCGAAAGCCGGCCTGACGAAGCTTGTTCTTTATCGCCGCATTCTCCAGGACATTGCCGCGGGCGAACCGCTCCACGACCTCCTTGATGAACCCTTTGGACGTCTGCCGAAGACGTGTCTTTTCCTGAGCGAGATTCTCGCGCGACTTGGCGCGCATCGCTTCGCGTTCGGTCGAGACGTATTTCATGCGCGTGCCCAACCGGTCACCGGCGAGCATCGGTCCCGTCAGCGTCACGATGGTGGCGAATGCCGCAACCGCCGTGAGCAGCATCACAATGTTCTCGACGTTGAACATATCTTGCACAGCTTGGAGGAGCGAAAGCATGGCGCGTCCTAAAACTTGAAATCGATCATCTTTTTCATTATCAGAACGCCGATTCCCATCCACATAAGCCCGCCGACGATGATCATGTTCCCGGCAGTCGTGGAGAAGAGGACGCCCATATAATCCGGCGTCGTCACGTATATCATCGCCATCACGCCGGGCGGCAGTATGCCGATGATGCCGGCCGACGCCTTGGCCTCCTGGGACATAGCCTGGATTTTTCCACGCATTTTCTTGCGTTCGCGCAGAACCTTGGACAAATTTCCCAACGCCTCGGACAGGTTGCCGCCGGTCTTTTGCTGAATCGACAGAACGATCTGGAAGAAATTGACCTCGGCAAGCGGCATCCGTTCGTAGATGCGGGCGAGGCTCTGCTCGAGCGTCACACCCACCTTCTGCCCTTCGACAATCCCCTGAAATTCAGTGCGCACCGGTTCGGCTGCTTCCGTCGAAATCAGCCGAAGGCAATCGTTGACCGGCAATCCCGACTTGACGCCGCGCACGATGACGTCGATCGCGTTGGCAAACTCTTCGACAAAGGCTTTCTGGCGCCGCTTGATGAGGTAAGAGAGTATCCAGCGCGGCAAGCCGAATGCCGCCGCGAACCCGCCGAGTGCCGCGATCGGAAGAGAAAACCCCGAAAGGATCATCGCTCCCATCGCAACGAGACCCGTAATGGCGCTCAGTATAAAAAAAGTCCGTGTCGTGATATCGAGACCGGCGCGCTCGATGCGCGTTGTCAGCGATATCCGCTTTTTCTTCTCCTGTTGCTTCTCCTCGAGCCCCTTCAGCGTTTCCTGCATCTGTTTGCGACGCTTCTCGCTGTTGTCGACATCGCCTTCCATGATCGGCAGGCGCGCGCCGCCGCTGCGCGCAACGCGTGCCACCCGCTTCTGCGATTCCGACTTTCCGCCGACAAAAAGGAATCCGATCGCCGCGATACAGAGCGCGGCGAGCATGGCGATTCCGATGATTGCCAGCGTCGTTCCGTTCATGGCGCCCGTCCCCGCGCTCTAGCCCTGGGCACGGTCGAGTGCCGCCGCCAGAGCGTGATGCTGATTGTAATATCGTGCCCGGTCCCAGAAAGAGGGTCGCGCGATACCGGTCGATTTGTGTTTGCCGATGATGCGGCCGTTCTCGTCCTCACCATCCATCTCGTAGACAAAGAGGTCCTGCGTGATGATGACGTCGCCTTCGGTGCCAAGAACTTCGGTGATATGCGTTATACGGCGGGAGCCGTCGCGCAGGCGCGCGGCCTGAATCACGACATCGATGGAACCGCAGATCATTTCGCGGATCGTTTTCGACGGCAAGGCGTAACCGCCCATTGTAATCATGCTCTCGAGACGAGAGAGCCCCTCACGCGGACTGTTGGCGTGGAGCGTGCCCATCGAACCGTCGTGACCGGTGTTCATCGCCTGCAAGAGATCGAATGCTTCGGGGCCACGCACCTCGCCGACGATGATGCGCTCGGGACGCATGCGCAGGCAGTTGCGCACGAGTTCCGTCATCGTCACCTGCCCCTGCCCCTCGAGATTCGGCGGACGCGTTTCGAGACGAACGACATGAGGCTGCTGAAGTTGCAATTCGGCGGCATCTTCGCAGGTGATGACACGTTCATCGGTGTCGATGAAGCCGGTGAGGCAGTTCAGAAGCGTCGTCTTGCCCGAGCCGGTACCGCCTGAGATCAGCACGTTGCAGCGAACCTTGCCGATAATGCCGAGAACCTCGGCGCCCTCCTGCGAGATCGAGCCGTACTGAACGAGATCGTTCATCGTCAGCTTGTCGCGGCGGAACTTTCGGATCGTCAAGGCAGGTCCGTCGATTGCCAATGGCGGCACGATAACGTTGACACGACTGCCGTCGGGAAGACGCGCATCGCAAATCGGGCTCGATTCGTCGACCCGGCGGCCAACCTGACTGACGATGCGCTGACAGATATTCATCAGCTGACTGTTGTCGCGGAAACGGACATTGGTCAGCTCGACCTTGCCGCTCACTTCGATGAACGTGCGCTCGCAACCATTCACCATGATGTCGGCGATGTCGTCGCGCGCCAATAGCGGCTCGAGCGGGCCGTACCCGAGAACGTCGTTGCAAATATCCTGCAGCAGGGCTTCCTGCTCGGAAATCGACATAACGACATTCTTGATCGACAGAATTTCGTTGACGATGTCGCGAATTTCCTCGCGCGCGCTTTCGGCGTCGAGCTGCGCGAGCTGCGTCAGGTCGATTGTGTCGATCAGCGCGTTGAAGATCGTCGTCTTGATCTGGTAATAGTTCTCGGACTTGTGATCCGATGCACGCGCAGCCGGCTTGGCGGTTGCCGGCTTGGACGCTGCGGGTTTCGACACAGCCATCGGCGCGGGCGCTTGTGGCGCGGAAGCGTCGGCTTGCGCGGGCGGGGGCGCAGCAACAGGCTTGCGCGCAACCGTCTGGCCTTCGTTTCGCCTTCCAAACACGACCGACTACCTCCGGTTCTTTTCTCTATTTACGCGACAGAAAGCTGAAGATCGACGATTTGGCGGCCTTGGGCGCGCGCGTCTCGCGACCGCAAAGCTGACGGGCGAGGAAGCGGAGGCCGTCGGCCGTTTTCCCCTTCGCGTCGAGTTCCTCGATCATCTGACCATTGTTGGCCGCAGTGCCGAAGAGACCGGGATTGAAAGGCAGAACCAATGTGGGTTCTGCGCCAACCGCTTCCGCAAAATCCTTTACCGGAATCTCCGGCCGCTTGGGGATGCCGACCTGATTGAGAACGATGTGAGCCGGGTTGTCGTTGGGCCGGGCATTGCGGATCAGATCGAGCATGCTTTTTGCGTTGCGCAGGCTGGCGAGATCCGGCATCGCGGTGATGACGATCTCGTCGGCAGCCAGCAGAACCCTCTTCGTCCAGGGCGCCCAGACATGCGGCAGATCGACGATGACGCAAGGGACGCCCTCGCGAACGATGTCGAGCACACTCTCGCATGAGTCTCCGTCCATCTCGAAATCGCGATCGAGGATGGCCGGCGCGGTAAAGAGGCTCAAACGATCCGTGCACTTGACGAGCAGCCGGTCGAGAAGGACATCGTCGAGACGTTCCGGCGCGGTGAGCGCATCGGCGATACCCTGAGCGGGATCCTGATTGAAGTCGAGACCGGCCGTGCCGAAGGGAAGATCGAGATCGGCAATGATCACATCCTCGTCCATGCCGCTTGAAATGCACCAGCCGATATTATGCGCGATGGTACTCGAGCCGGTGCCGCCTTTGGCGCCGACGAAAGCGATCGTGCGGCCGATGGGGGGAGCGTCGGGATCGATATAGAGCCGCGAAACCGCTTCGATGACGCTCATCGGATGCAGCGGTGCAACAAGATACTCGTTGACGCCCTGGCGGATCATCTCGCGATAAAGCGAGACGTCGTTCATGTGTCCAATCACGACGACCTTGGTTCCCGCATCGCACACTTCGGCAAGCGCACCGAGCTGCGCGAACAATTCGGGACCGGCGGCGCGCGCCTCGACCATGATGAGATTCGGCGTCGGCGATTGCTGATACTGTTCCACCGCGGCGGGAATACCGCCCATATGAACCGTGAGATGAGCCTTGGCAAGACGGCGATCCTCTCCGGCGCGCTGAATGGCGCTGCCCGAGGAGGGTTGCTCGCAGAAGGCATGTATGGTGATGCGCGGAACCGGCTTCATCACCTGCAGGCCGTCGCTGTCGCCGGAGGTCTGCGCAATCGATGGCTGCGGCGCCTGCCGTGCCGGTGCGTCGGCCATCGGCGGCGCTTCGTCGACGAGTTCTTTTTGTACGGCGTTGTTCATTGGCTCACCTTGCTCACAGCGCCCGAATCCTGATCGGACCGCGTCGTCGCCGTCGATTCGCCCTGACGATACTTGTCGAGCACCGTGTTGCGCCGATCCGCATCCGCCGGCGTCATGTCACGAGGCGTCAACAGATCGGCCGGATCGGCGATCATCGCCGCCAGATTGTTCTGGGTGGCACAGCCGAAGTTCGGCGGCAGGGTGTTCTTGTAGTCCCCGCTCGAGGCCTTCGACCAATCGCCACAGGTGCCGGCCTTCGCCACATAGTGCTTGAACGAGAGGATCAGCGGCGCCGAGCGGTCGGCGGAAGAGGCGCTGTAGGGCGTGTAGGCAAGGGCATCGCCGGCGACGCCGCCTTCGGCCAGTGTGTCGCGCACATCGCCGAGAACGGCCGTGGCGGACGCGGCATTCGGCGAGCCGGATGGCGTTGAGACGGTAAGGGGACCATGACCGCGCGCGCGATAGCTCGCCGCGAAATCGGCGATTGCCGCGCGATCTGCCGCCGCGAGACCGGGTTGTCCCGAGGGAACGTCGATGTTGAGCGTCGCGACATCCGGCAGAACCGAGATCGGATGGGTGCGGCTCACATCATACTGCGCTTCATCGACACCGTTGAAACCGCCACAGCCGGCGAGCCCGAGAACGAGAGCGGCGAGGAGACCTTTTGTGAGGCGCTTGTTCGTATTCATTGCCATTTCCTTTTCGGTCCCCTCATCAATCAACGACGAAGCCGACGGGACCCTGCAGCGCCTTGCCGGACGGCGCTGCGCCGCTGGCGCCATAGGTCGCGTTGAGGCGGCCCATCAGGATCGTGTCGAGGTCGCTCGCCGGCGCAAAGCCGTCGGTCGGCAGCGCCAGTTTGTCGCGGGAGGTCGGATCGACCAGATAAGGCGTCACAATGACGACCAGTTCGGTTTCGTTCTTCTGGTAATCGCGGCTGCGGAAGAGCTGACCGAGCACGGGCACATCCATCGCACCGGGGACCCCGTCGATGTTTTGCCGTGTCGAGTCGGAGAGGAGACCAGCCATGACAATCGAACCGCCGCTCGGCAGTTCAAGTGTCGTCTCGGCGCGGCGTACCTTCAGCGCCGGCACCGTGATGCCGTCGCTGTTTGTACCCTGAAGCAGGAAAGCGCCCTCAGCGGACAACTCGCTGACTTCGGTCGAGATGCGGAGGCTGATGCGGCCTTCGCTCAGCACGACCGGTGTGAAGCTGAGGCCGACGCCGAAGGGCTTGAACTCAAGCTGGATATTGCCGTTCTGATCGCGCGAGGTCGGCACCGGGAATTCGCCGCCGGCGAGAAACTTCGCCGACTCGCCCGAGATGGCCGTCAGGTTGGGTTCGGCCAGCGTGCGCAGAACGCCGGTGCGCTCCAGCGCCCGGATCGCCGAGCCGATCGAGCCGTCATTGCCGGACAATTCGGTTCCGGCCGTCGAAAGGCCACCGAGCGACTGTCCCTGCAGGCTGAAAGCGTTGGATGTCGCCAGACGAAGCGCGAAGTCGCCGAAGTTGGCGGCGGTCGACAAATCGACGCCGAGCTGCTTGATGACGGTGCGCTGCATCTCGGCGACCGTCACCTTGAGCATCACCTGCTCCTTGCCCTCGATGCCCAGCATGTTGAGCACCTGCTCCATCTCGCCGCCAATATATCTGGCGGCCAGTTCGTGGGCCTTGTTGGATTCGGAGGCATTCGCGATCATGCCGGAGAGCACGACGTTGTCGTTCACTGCCTGCACATCGATCCGCGCCTTCGGGAAATACTGGCGCAGTGTTTCGCGCAGACCTGTGAGATCGCGCGTGACCTGTATTTCGAGATTGAGAATCTGCTGACCGGCCTCATTAAAGAAGAACGCATTCGTCTGGCCAACCGCGACACCGATCAGATATGTGCGCCTGTTGGTCCGAACGACGGCGTCGACGATAGCGGGATTCGATACCAGAACATCGCGCGCCGCGACGGGCAGTTCGACGATGGCGGCCTTGTTCAGGCCGAGAACAATGCTGCGGGAGCCCTTGCCCAGGCCGCCCTGATCGATCTTGACCAGCCGGGCGTCGTTGGCGGCGGCAATATCCGACGGTCCCGAGATCAGGACAAGCGCGCAAAGCGCGGCCCACAGGACGCGCTTCAGGTGCCGCAATTCGAGAAACTTGTTCATGCCTGACGCCATTGCCCTACCTCACACGGACCGTTTGTGCCGTGCCGTAGCGCACGACCTTCACAACCGACCCATTTCCAGCGGCCTGCAGCTCGTCGCCGGCCGGGATTTCCTCACTCATGCTGCGTAGCGAAAGCGCGAGACGCCCTTCCGATTCAGCGACAGCCACCAGTTCGACCTGCGCCGGCGTCAGTTCGAGCGTGGCCGTCTTGCCAACCGCGACCTGCTCCCCGGCCTTTTCGTCGAAGCGCTGATCTACGGCCAGCACACGCACATTGCGTAGGATCGTTTCGCCGCGCTGGATGTCGACAATGTCGACGCGATCGTTCGGCAGGACGAAACCGCCGGCGCTTGTCTCCGGCGTAATGCGTATGGCGGCGGCGCGCATGCCGGGCGCGATCAAGGCCGACATGAAGCCGGCGCCGGAGAGGTTCACCAGCTTGTCGTCGGTTACGGGCTCGCCGCCCAGGATCGCCGAACGGGCGATCGCACCATCATATTCCTCGATGGCAGCCGGTCGCTGCACACGCGTGATATAGGCGCTGTTGAGCGAAGCTTCCGGCCAGCGCTGCCAGCGCAGGTCCGAATTGCCGACGCGCTGACCGACCTGCATGTCCTGGACCGATACCAGAACTTCGGTCGTCGGCTCTTCGACGACTTTCGTTTCAATCTGCGCATCCTTGCCCGACGACACAAGCCCACGCGCCAGAAACGCCGCGAGGCCCGCGGCGACAAGCGCCAGAACCAGAACTCCAATGCGTGCGGCGTTCACTTGTTCGTTCCTTTCCTCATACGGACGCGAATGTCCGCTTCATTCTCAAGCGGTCGAAACCGCAAGCTCGATCCAGATCGTGCGCGGAAAAACGATCAGCCCCGCCACGGCGAGCGCAATGCCATAGGGAACGCCGGCGCTTCGGTCGTGCAAGCGCGCGATCCATGCGCGCCGATGCATGAATTCGGGCAACGGCAATCCACGAAAAAAGAGCAGTGCTAGCGTCAACGCACCGCCCAGCAACGATGCGACCAGAAGATAGAACAGCAGATCGGACCAACCGATCCAGAGAGCCGCCGCCGCGACGAACTTGGCATCGCCGCCGCCAATCCAGCCCAGGCCAAAGAGCACCATGCCCACCACGAGCATCGCCAAACCGGCCGCCACATGCAGACCGATCTGCTGCAGCGACAACCCGGCCAACGGCGCGAGCAGCACAAACGCCGCGACAAGCGCGATCGTCAGGCGGTTCGGTATCGTCATCGTCGTCAAATCCCACAGCGCGCCGAAGATCATGGCGATGGGAAAGATGGCGAGTGGAAGCATGTTCAACACGGAATTTGCCCGTTTCCCCGACAGCAGCTCAACGGCCCACATGGCCACATGCAAGCGAGCAAAATGCCCGATCGCACCTTTGAATAGTGGTCGGGGGACCGTAAATTTGAGGTAAACGGCGATCCATAATGAACTGCAGAACAATGATTTATCGAAGAAATATCCACACGAACCTCGGCGATGCACAGACACAAGAAAGCCGCCAGACGCGCGAAGCGACTGGCGGCTTTGTCCTGGTGTCAAGTCCCCGGTCAGGCCGGAGAACCATGACCGACGGCGCGTTACGGCGCCGGCGCGGCGAGCGCGTCCGCGATTTCCTGGAATTTCGCGGTGAGGTCCGTACCGATCGTGGTAACGACCGTGATGATGACCACCGAGATTCCGGCAGCGATCAGACCATACTCGATCGCGGTCGCGCCGGACTCGTCTTTTGCAAACGACTTCAGAAACTGGCTCACAATAAGCCTCCTTACACTATTGACTGTCGACAGCACCAACCCATGCGCCGGTTCCGGCAACAGGGCGCCCTCTCGGACTGAAGGCCAGCTTAGGGGTGCAATCTTACCCAAACGCTAATGATTACAGGCGATTTCATACAATTTATCGAACAAATCAATATACTTAAAGTATAGATCACTTATATACTTGTTCCTTCAAATAAAAAATTTCAAGACTTGCTCACACGCGCCCTCGAAGAAGTTGCTCCAATTTGAAGTATCGTTAATCGTGGGTTAACGGAACCGTCTGTCGGTCCCAAAAAACTTATCTCCGGCCCCCAAGCAGCCCCCATGTTGATGGGTACTCGCTCCACCGAAGGGTGCGTCCGGACTGGCCGAATACGTGGAGGGGTGTCGTGGCTCTAGCAGGCGCCGGCGAGCCCACGAAGCGCGGCCTCGTTCTTGATGACGAGGCCGGGATAGTCGCGCTCCGCCACACCACTGCGCACCAGTTCGGCAATGGCGCGCGCGACGGCCTCTTCCGTCGTCGAAATCCGGTCCGCGAGGACGCGATGACGGGGAAGACGTGCAATCAGGAGCGCGTCGGCCCCATCCTTGCCGACATGCGGTTCAGCCAGCGCCAGGAGTTCGATATAGAGGCGCTGGGCGCCCGTACCCCCTATTGCCGCCTCTCCTTCCTCGGAAACAGGCGACGCGCTCATCGCCTCTTGTCCGCGCAACAGGAGGGCATACTGGCAGAGCAGCGCCCGGGAAACCGATTCTTCCCGCGCCAGAATCTCCGCAAATCGGCCGACATTCATTGTCGCAATGAGCCCGTCGTCCCGCGCGATGACGGTGAGGTCGGCTTCAGGAATGCCAAAAACCGACATTTCTCCAAATTGGCCACCTGCACCCACATCCCTGTAGGAAATACGCCCGACCGGACCGGAAGCACGCGCCATGCGCACGGTGCCGGCGACGACGAATGTCACGCCTTCCATGTCGCCCCCCTGTGCGGTACTGGCGACGATCTCGTCCTTTGCGACAGTTCGCCAATCGCATTCGGCGGCCAAGAGAGCCAGATCGCGGGGGGCCAATTCTGAGAAAATCCGAATTCCCGACAGCGAATACATCGCGCCGCCCGCCGACACGCCCCGACCGCTTCGCGCTACGCCAGCCATGCATATCTCCCCTGGATCGTTGTCTCGCTGTCGAGCGCCAGCCTAAAGCGGGCTTTTTAATTGCTCGTTAAAGGAGGGAGCCCTGCTTCTACGGTCAACAGATCGTTCATTCCTTGCCGGTAATGTTTCGGCAAGGACGGTCGATACGATCGCCTCACTTTCGAAAGATGGATCGGGACATGGTTACACGACATCAAATCAAACGTGGCGCGCGCGTGACGACGCTCGGTTTCGGCCTGGCGGCGCTTCTCGCCGGCGGTGCGCAAGCTTCGGACTTTCTCGTCGAGATGAACAAATCGAAGGCGCTGCACCTGCCCAAGCCCGTCGCGACCCTGATGGTCGGCAACCCCGCCGTTGCCGACATAACCATCGAGAACGCAAATCTCGTCTATGTCATGGGCAAGAGCTACGGCCGCACTAACCTCGTCGCACTCGACGCGGAGGGCAAGCCAATGCTCGATCTCAACATCAGCGTCGTGTCGCAAAACGCGTCGGCAGTGACATTGACGCGCGGCGCCGGGCAAATTTCCTATAACTGCACACCGCGTTGCGAACGGGTCCCGAATGTCGGCGATGACCCCGCCAGCTTCGACACACTCATGCAGCAGATGGGCGATGCCGCCGCTGCCAGTTCCGGTGCCGGCTCTGCCGGTGCCGCCGGGGCAACCGGCACCACACGCTAGGTCTTCTTCATACCGCCAACATCCATGTCGAACAAAAAAAGGCCGCCCGGATCGGGCGGCCTTTTCCGATGAAGCTGTTCGGCGGTGATCCGATTTCTGCCGTGTATCCTATTTGCTCAGGCGAAGGTTCGACAGCGCCTGGGCGATCGATTTGAATACGACGGTCAGTTCGTCCGCCGTGTTGACACTGTAATACATGCTTGAACTGGTGGCGCAGTTTCGGAGCAGCGTCTCGTTGCCGTCGATCAGGCGAACCGTGTAGACGGTAATACCGTCCGCCTTGATTGCGTCACAAACGAGTTCGGTGCGTGCGTCGGCGCCGGCGCAATATGAGCTGCCATTGCACGAACCAATGCCTTCCCGATAATAGGTGTTGTTGCCGTCGGTCAGATAGACCATCACCTTGTCGAGTTCATCCGGGTTCGGGGCGGCGGCGCTCGACAGGATCGCGCCATTTTTCAACATCTGCCAGCCCCAGACAAAGCCGATCGTCGTGTTGGTCGCGCCGCCAGCCTCCATGGCATCAATTTCACCGCGCAGCATGTCCCAGTCGTTCGACAGCGGCACTATGGGGCGTAGATCGCAATATCCATTGTAAGCATCGCTCTGATTGGCCGGAAAGAGTGTTGCGCTGTTGCCGGAAACCGGCGCATCTATCGACACGTCGTAGTCCTGGTCGCGGTCGATCACGCAGCCTTTCCAGCCGCTTTTCGACACAGTGCGCGTGCCCTGCTCGCATACCCACTTCCAACTTCCCTTGCTCCACTTCCATCCGCAGGTCTCGGGTAGATCCCACGTCCATTTGAGCCAAGGTTCGTTTACATAGCCCGGGCCCACATTGACGTCGACCGTGAAGGGCACAATCGCAATCTGCACGTCTCCGACGCTCACGGCCGCCGAGGAGACCGTCGTGATCAGATCCTTCGCGGCGGCCTTCAGAACCGTCATCCGGCCGCCCGAATTCATCGAACCCGTATTGTCGAGAACGAGCACGACCTCGAGCTTCTTTCCGTGCCGCATCACTTGCGAGCTGGCGCCTATCTTCAATGTATCGATGCCGACGATTCCCATAATCGTCGTCGGCAGATCGGCGGACACCGAGATATCGACGGTGCTCTGGCTGTCGACGACCGTGATGGTGCCGGGAACGCCGAGCTTGCTCGCGGGATAGTTGGCGTCGAAATAGGCTTGGGCGAGTGCCTGGACTTCGCTGGTGGACATGCCGCTGGCGGTACCGACGGCAAGCGCGGCGGCATCGAGCGCGGCGGCAAGTCGCGTCTCGACGATATAGGCCCGCGAGACATCGATGGAAGCGCCGGCAGCGGCCGCAATCGGGATCAGTGCAATCGCAAAGATCATCGCGAAGTTGCCACGCCGATCCGCCGCCCATTTCCTGAGGAAGCGGTGCAGACGTCCGCCTGTTCTCGAAACGATGCTATCGCGATCGGCGACCGTATCCATATGACCCACCTGAGCGGCTTTGTTCGAGAAGCGCACAGGCGCTCTCGTTCACGCTCAATCTTTTTAGGGTCCACGCCGTTAAGGAGACATGAAGCGGCATGGTTAACGCAACAATCCTTACGTTTTGGTAACGACGCAGGACTATCAAGAAAGGTGGATCGGCGGGTTCGTCGATATGAGGGTCAGATATGGATCGGACACCCAAACTGAAATCCGGCGGATGGCGCCGGTTGCGCCCGTTGCGCCACGACCAGCGCGGCAGTGTCGCAATCGAGTTCAGCCTGCTTGCGGTTCCTTTTTTCGCGCTCCTGTTCGCGATGATCGAGACATGCGTCATCTACTTCGCGACCTCGAATCTGGACAGCGTCGTCGCCAATGCCGGGCGTATGGTTCGTACAGGCCAGGTGCAGGCCGCCGGACTTTCCGCGGGCGATTTCAAGACCATGATTTGCGATCAGGTTACGCTGGTTAGCGATTGCGAGAGCGGTCTCTATATCGATGTGCGGAACTTCAGTTCCTTCGGCGGCGTCAGTTTTCTTCCCCTGGTCGACGAGAATGGCAACCTCTCCGGCAACACACAGTTCCAGCCCGGCGGCGCGGGCGACATCGTCGTGGTTCGCGCATACTACTCATGGGGCGTCATGAGTCCGGGCAGCGTTGGCCTTTCCAATCTCGAAGGCGGCGGTCGTCTGATTGCGTCAAGCGTTGCCTTTCGCAACGAACCCTTCGGCAACATGTTGCCGTCCGGCGGTTGAAACGGGGACGTGATGATCAGGAAAAGCTGCATGCATGCCAATGCGCCGAAGCGAGCCGGCGTCGTCCTCTGCCTGCATCGCTTCATCCACGACTACAAGGGTCTCGCCGCCGTCGAGTTCGCGCTGATCCTGCCCCTGATGATTGCGTTCTATTTCGGCGGCGTCGAAATGACCAACATGCTGGTCGCCAACCGCCGCGTCACCGCGGTCGCCTACACGGCCGCCGACCTGACTGCGCAATCCGCCTCGCTCAACGACAGCGACATCGCCGATATTTTCGCCGCCAGCGCCACCATCCTGCAGCCTTTCAGCACCGCTCCCTTGCAAGTGCGCATCAGCAGCGTCGTCGCCAACGCCTCGAATGTCGCTGAGGTCGCATGGAGCGATGGCTTTCAGATCACGCCACGCGCGGTCGGGTCGACCGTGACGCTTCCCGCCGGATTGACGACGCCGGGATCGAGCGTTGTTTTCGTCGAAACGACATATGACTACGCTTCGCCGCTCGGCGAGACGGTCACCGGCACGATCAGCTTCTCCGAGACCGCCTATCTGAAGCCGCGCCGCGCGGTCCAGATCACCCGCACAAATTGATTTTGCCGGAATGGCTACTCGTTAACTATATTTCCGGCAGCGCTGTAGCAAATCTGCCGCAGCCCGTTCATGTCGATCGACGCCCGGATGTGTGGGCAGCGAGCCGCCGCCCGGCGCACCACGCGGCAAGCAGCACGCCGGAAAGCTCTAAATCCCTGATTCTGCGTAATAATTCGGCTGGCGGAGGGAGAGGGATTCGAACCCTCGATACGGTTTCCCGCATACACGCTTTCCAAGCGTGCGCCTTCAGCCACTCGGCCACCCCTCCTGCATCGGCCGGAATTTCCGGCGGCAGCGGGCGGCACTATACGCAAGAAGGCCCCTGAATCAACCGGTACGCCCCTATTAGACCCTTGATCCGCCATGGGTCCATTCATCACTGTGCTTGTTTGGCACACTCGATCCGGCTACCGTTCCCGACGTTGGTTTTCACCGTCGAGTTTGGGCTGGGGGGCTCGTGCCATGGTTGTGTTTCGACTAATCGGACTTCTTTTCATCATCGCTGCCTTGATGGCACTGGGTTCGGACGCGCTGCTGTCGCTCGAAGAAGGCGCGGTCAAGATGCGCTCCTTCAGCGATTTGTGGATTCTGCTGAATCAGGCGAGCCATGACGGGTTTGCGGGATGGGTCGATTCCGGCGCCCCTGAGGGCCTTGTCGAGCCGATCAAAACGGCGATGAGCTATCCGTCATGGGCGGTGCTGGGCGTCATCGGCGTCGTGCTGGCCGGCTTGCTGGCGCTGCTGCGTCGGGCCGACTGACCCTCTCACTCTCCGGCTTCGACGGAAATAGCCGTCCGGACATTCAGTCCGGACGGCTTTTCGTCGCTTTCCGGTTCCGTTCCAATCGGCCGCGCTAGTTGGCATCCATCTTCAAGGCCGAAATAAAGGCGTCCTGCGGAATTTCGACGCGACCGAACTGGCGCATCTTCTTCTTGCCCTCTTTCTGCTTGTCGAGGAGCTTGCGCTTGCGGCTCACGTCGCCGCCATAACACTTCGCCGTCACGTCCTTGCGCATGGCCGCAATGGTTTCGCGTGCAATGATGCGCCCGCCGATGGCAGCCTGGATCGGTATCTTGAAAAGATGCCGCGGGATCAGCTCCTTCAGCTTCTCGCACATCACGCGGCCGCGCTGTTCGGCGCGGCTTCGATGCACGATCGTCGTCAATGCATCCACCGGCTCGTCATTGACGAGGATCGACATCCTGACGAGCTCACCGAGTTCATAGCCTTCGATCTGATAGTCGAAACTCGCATAGCCGCGGCTAACCGATTTCAGGCGGTCGTAAAAATCGAGCACCACTTCGTTCAAGGGCAGACGATAGATCAGCATTGCGCGCGACCCAGCATAGGTGAGGTCGATCTGTGTCCCGCGTCTGTCTTCGCAGAGCTTCAGCACCGCGCCCAGATATTCGTCGGGCACCAGGATCGTCGCGCGGATCCACGGTTCTTCGATGTGATCGATCTTCATGACATCCGGCATATCGGCCGGATTGTGCATCTCGATCACCTTGCCGTCGGTCATGTGCAGTTGATAGATGACCGAGGGCGCTGTTGTGATGAGATCGATGTTGAACTCGCGCTCCAGCCGCTCGCGGATGATTTCGAGATGGAGGAGACCGAGAAAACCGCAGCGGAAGCCGAAGCCGAGCGCGGCGGAGGTTTCCATTTCGAATTCGAAGCTTGCATCGTTGAGACGGAGCTTCCCCATCGCTTCGCGCAGATCCTCGAACTCGGCCGCATCGACCGGGAAGAGACCGCAGAAAACCACCGGCTGCGCCGGCTTGAAACCAGCCAGCGCGGTGACGCAGGGCCGCTTCTCTTCCGTCACCGTATCGCCGACGCGCGTGTCGGCCACTTCCTTGATCGAGGCCGTGAAGAAGCCGATTTCACCCGGGGTCAAGCGGGCGACGGTTTCCTTCTTCGGACGGAAGATACCGACATTGTCGATCGTGTAAGTGCCGCCCGTACGCATCATCTTGATGCGCTGGCCCTTTTTCATCTCGCCGTCGATGATGCGTACCAGCACGACGACGCCCAGATAGGCATCGTACCAGCTATCGACCAGCATGGCCTTCAACGGCGCCGCGAGGTCGCCCCTAGGCGGCGGCAGGCGATGGACGATCGCCTCCAGCACATCGGGGATACCAAGGCCGCTCTTCGCGGAAATCTCGACCGCACCGGACGCATCGAGACCGATCACGTCCTCGATTTGCTGGCGGGTTTTCGCGGCATCGGCTGCGGGCAGATCGATCTTGTTGAGAACCGGCACGATCTCGTGGTTCACATCGAGCGCATGATAGACGTTCGCAAGCGTCTGCGCTTCCACGCCTTGGCTCGCGTCCACGACGAGGAGCGAACCCTCGCAGGCCGCCAGCGAGCGGTTCACTTCATAGGCGAAGTCGACATGGCCGGGCGTATCGATGAGATTGAGCTCATAGACCTCCCCGTTCACAGCCTTGTATTCGAGGCGGACGGTCTGGGCCTTGATGGTGATGCCGCGCTCGCGCTCGATATCCATCGAATCGAGCACCTGCTCCTTCATCTCGCGCGCCTGCAGGCCGCCGCAGAGCTGAATCAGCCTGTCGGCAAGCGTCGACTTGCCGTGGTCGATATGGGCGATGATCGAGAAATTGCGAATATGGGAAAGGTCGGTCATTTGGCCTGAAGGGAGCTTGGGGCGCTTGGGCGCTCGCCATATAGCATCGCCCGGCCATTAAGCCAATTGCGCGCCCTCAGTCCCGCCACTCGGCCCTGCGCTTCTCCATCCAGGCCTTCACTCCCTCCTTGTAGTCGGGATGCTTGATCATCTCTTCCAGCAGCCGCTCGGCGGCCTCCACGGCGCCGGCGGCATCGCGGTGGAGGTCTGTATAGATCTGGCGCTTGGTCGCTCTCAGCGAGCCCGGCGAGACGCCCTCGGCCATGGTGCGGGCATAAGCCATGACATGGGGCATCAGTTCGGCGGGCGGCAGCAGCTTGTTGAGGAAGCCCATTTCCATCGCTTCGTCGGAGG
>NZ_JBBECC010000133.1:0-1950 GCF_040882025.1 Parvibaculum sp.
GTCTGGCAGCCGGTGCGCGACTATTGCGCGGCGCTCGGGCCCCGCTTCCGCTTCTTCCATCTCGAGAACTGGCCGGGCTTCAAGGCGGGCGCGCTCAATTTCGGCCTCGAAAAAACCGCATCCGACGCCGAGGTCGTCGCCGTCATCGACAGCGACTACCAGATCGACCCGAACTGGCTGAAGGCCATGGTTCCCTATTTCGACAAGCCGGATGTCGGCTTCGTGCAGGCGCCGCAGGATTACCGCGACCGGCACGAAAGCGCCTTCAAGAACATGACCTATTGGGAATATGCCGGCTTCTTCCATATCGGCATGGTCCAGCGCAACAATTTCAACGCCGTCATCCAGCACGGCACGATGACGCTGGTGCGCAAATCGGCGCTCGAAAAGGTCGGCGGCTGGGCGGAGTGGTGCATCTGCGAGGATGCCGAGCTCGGCATCAAGCTCTACCGCGCCGGCTATGACAGCGTTTACGTCAATCATTCCTTCGGCCGCGGCCTGACACCCGACACGCTCGCCGGCTACATCACGCAACGCTTCCGCTGGGCTTACGGCGCGGTGCAGATCGTCAAACATCACTGGGACGCGCTCTCGCCCTTTGCCGGCCGGAAGAACGGTCTTTCCGGCGCGCAGCGCTATTATTTCCTCGCCGGCTGGCTGCCCTGGTTCGCCGACGGGCTGGCACTGCTTTTCACCACGGCCAGCATCGGCCTTTCGATCTGGGCGCTCTACCGGCCCCACCTCGTCTATCTGCCGGTCGCCGCCTTCCTCATTCCGACCATCGGCAGCTTCGCCTTCAAGGTCATCCGTTCGCTCTGGCTCTATGCCGTGCGCATTCGCGACTGCTCCTTCCTCGAAAGTCTCGGCGCCGGCATCGCCGCACTCGGCCTCACGCATACCGTCGCCAAGGCGATGCTCAACGGCATGATCACCACCAGCAAGCCCTTCATCCGCACGCCGAAATGCGAGGACAAGCCGCCGCTTGCCGCCGCCTTCATCCAGGTGCGCGAGGAAGCGCTGATGCTGGCGGTGCTCTGGGGCCTGACGGTCGCCTTCCTTCTGAGCCCGCATTTCACCGACAGCCATTCCAGGCTCTGGGTCGCCGTGCTGCTGGTGCAGTCGGTGCCTTATGCCTCGGCGGTGCTGCTCTCGCTCATCAATGTCATGCCCTCGCTCCGCCGCAAGGCGAAGGCAAGCGTGGCGGGGGTGTTTTCGCCAGCGGAGTGAAGGTAAAACCCCCCCTCTGTCACGAAACTGTCAAAAAACTGTCACAAATGGATTTCGGACAGTCGCAGGGCCGGGGATAAGTGCGTTGCGGCGGGCGTTCTGAAAAAAGTTATCCCCGCTTTGCCACGTTCCGCGCAGGCCTCACATCGGGCCGCCGCCGTCGATGTTGATCTTCTGACCGTTCGCATACGGATTGGCGTCCGAGACGAGATAGACGACCGCCGCCGCCACTTCATCGGGTCCGCAGACATGGCCGAAGGGATAGCGGTCGTCGAGTTCGTGGATGTCCATGTCCTTCTTGCCCGCACGGGCGGCCGCGAGCCTGCGGCCCATATCGGTGTCGGTGAGGCCCGGCGCAACGATATTGGTCCGTATGCCGAATTTCCGCTCTTCCTTGGCGAGCGTCAGCGCCAGCGCTTCGGCCGCGGCCTTGCCCATATTGTAAGGCCCGCCATTCGCCGAGTGACTGAGCGTCGCCACGCTCGAAATGATGATGATGTCGCCGCGCTTCTCCTTGCGCATATGCGGGATCACCAGCTTCGAGACGAAATGCGGCGCCATCGCATGCACTTTCAGCACGCGTTCAAGTTCCAGCGGATCGGTGTCTGCGACCGTCTGGCCGCGCGAGGCGATGCCGGCATTGTTGATCAGAATGCCGATGGAGCCGAAATCCTTCAGCACGTCGGCGACCATTGTCCGGTCCTCGTCGAAATTCTCGACCGA
>NZ_JBBECC010000133.1:2050-4822 GCF_040882025.1 Parvibaculum sp.
TAGCCGTTCGAGGGATGGCAGTTCGGGAACTGCTTCTTGATGCGCGCGACGAGATCGGGGGCGGACGGCGCGCCGCCATAGCCGATCGACTCGACGGTCGAGGTATCGCGCGTGGCGAAGTCCGGCGACTCGAGCACCTGCCAGACCATCGCGGGCACGCCGCCGAAGGCGGTGACCCCCTCGCGCTCGATAAGCTCAAGCGCGTGTTCCGGATTCCACTTGTGCATGATGACGAGCTTGCCGCCGCTCGCATAGGTCCCGACGAGGATCGAGTGGCAGCCCGTCACGTGGAAAAGCGGCACCGAGAGCAGCATCACGCGGGGCGGCGCCGCCGGATCGGGTGCGGGCGGGATTTCGCCGCGGCGCATGAAGGCGCGCGCACCGCCCAGCATTGCATTCATCAGGTTGGTGCAGATGTTGCGCTGCGACCCCAGCGCGCCTTTCGGCTTGCCGGTCGTGCCCGAGGTATAAAAGATCGTCGCGTCGTCGTCGGGATGCATGCCGGGATCGGGCAGCGCGTCGGCCGGCAGCGCCGCATAGCCGTCCGGCGTTGCGACCAACGTTTCGAACGCTTCCGCCACGCCCAGCTCGTCGGCCGGCGTGCGCACCGCGACGAGGCCGTCGAGCCCCAGCGCCTTCAGATGCGGACGAATGCGGTCGAGGCGTTCGTGATCGACGATGAGGACTTTCGAGCCTGAATCCGAAACGCCATATTCCAGTTCGGGGCCCGTGCCCCAGGCGTTCAACGGCACGATGACGCCGCCGATGGCGGCAACCGCCCAGAAGACGACCGACCATTCGGGGAAATTGCGCATGATGAGCGCGACGCGGTCGCCCTTCTTCACGCCGTACTTCTCCGTCAGCACGCGGCCGAAGGCGGTGGCGGCCCGGTAGTGGTTTTCGTAGGAGAGGCGTTCGTTCTCATAGATGATGAATTCGCGTTCGCCCCAGGCACGACCGAGATCGAGGATGGCGCGCAAGCTCGGCGGCGTGTTCTTGTAGGCGCGAATCCTGTTGCCGCGAATGTCGACCGTTTCCATTTCGAACGGCGAACCCGGCGCGGTCAGGAAGGCGTGTGCTTCCTCGATGGTCATGGCGGGCCATTTGGCGGCGCTGTCGGCCATAGTCTTCCTCCCTCAAGCGCGGCAACGCGCCTAGCTGTGTTTTTGTTGGCCTAGAGATACCCGGTTTGAAGGCGGATTTGAAGGCGCGGCATATGGGGCCGGTTTCAAAGGCCGAATTTCTTCAGAAGAGCCGTTTCCTCGGCGATGCAGGCGGCAAAGGCCGGCCGGGCGAGGATCGCCTTCAGATAGCGGCTCAGATTGGGAAAGGCCGCGGCGTCGGGCGCGAAGCCCGCATGGGCGTAGTTGACGAAATGCGTCGCCACCGAAATGTCGGCAATACTGAAAGCCCCTCCACATAGAAAGTCGCGCGTGCCGATTTCCTTTTCGAGCCAGGCGAAGTTCACCGGCAGCTTTTCCGCGTTGGTTTTTTCGGCCGCCGCCTTGTCGGGCTCCCTGCCCATCAGGCGATTGACGACCATCGGGCGGAAGACACCCATGCCGATGCTGCCGGCGAGATCGGAATCCGCATATTCCTCGTACCAGAGCGCCTTGCCGCAGGCGAAGGCCTCGGCCGGATAGAGCGTGGGCGCGGGGAACTTGCGCTCAAGATAGCCGCAGATCGCCGAGCTGTCGGGCAGCGTCGCGTCCGCGCCGACGCTGTCGTCGCGCAACACCGGGATACGCTTCAGCGGCGAGATTTCGGCGAACCAGTCCGGCGGCGGGAAGATGTTGACCTGCTCCAGTGTGTAGTCCTGACCCTTTTCAGCCAGGAACACGCGGACCTTGCGAACAAAGGGCGAAAGGCTTGCGCCGTAAACGGTCAAAGTCATGGGGGTTTCCTTCCGTCCGGCCCGCCATGCAGCGGGCATATCATGGTTCCGGGGTGCGTGAGTGGCGGCAGCAAACACCGCCACGACAGCCGGCGCAAGGCCGGTGCAGGCAGATTCCGTTAACCTTCGCGTGGCAGAATGAGGGAAGGCGCATTTCCGCCAGGAGGAGGCCCGTGTCCTCATTCATCTCAGAAGAGATCGCGCGATCGCCCGATGAGAAGGCGACCGTCACCCTGCTCGACGCGCCGGTGCTTCCGGAGCTGCGCCATCTTCTTGCCTATTGGGAGTCGAAACGCGGCACGCGCGCATATCCGGACCGGGCGGATATCCGACCGGAGGAATTCCGGCGGCTGCTGCCCCATATCGGCATCGTCGAGGTGCTCGATGGCGGCGCCGATTTCCGGTTCCGCCTGTTCGGCGAGGAACTTTTCAAGATAACGGGCTTCGACAGAAAGGGCGAAAAATTTTCGGAAATGAAGGCGGCGCCCGACTCGAAGCTCACGGACGAGGTGATGCGGACGCGCTGGTCCGAGACGATGCGCGCGGTGCTGCAACTCGGCGGCCCGCTCTCGCTGAAGACGCCGGTGGCCCGAACCGAAGGCGAGGGGCCTCTCGAGATGCACGTCCTCCTGCTGCCGGTCACAACCGGTGGCGAGGAGATCGGGCAGATTCTGGGCGCGATCTTCGTCGTGCCGAGAGAAGAATGAAGGATGGTACAGCCGCCCCGGATCGAACGGGGGACCTCTAGATCCACAATCTAGCGCTCTAACCAGCTGAGCTACGGCTGCACAATCAAGCGGAGGCGCCCCAAAAAGGCCGCCCGCGATTGGCCGGGAACTTAATTCGCCGCCACGCCGATGACAAGGGCCGAGAAAGGC
>NZ_JBBECC010000133.1:4922-13329 GCF_040882025.1 Parvibaculum sp.
CGATTGGCCGGGAACTTAATTCGCCGCCACGCCGATGACAAGGGCCGAGAAAGGCTCATTCCAGCCTACATCAGCACATTGGCCACAAAGATCGAAACCACGCCCAGCGGGGCCACATAACGCAGCGAAAAGCGCCAGAGCGGGAGCCAGCGCCGGCCGCGCGCGCCCAGCGCCTCCTCGACGGTCTCGCGGGTCAGCACCCAGCCGGCGAAAAGCGACATCAAAAATCCGACCGCCGGCATGACGATGTTGGACGTCGTGAAATCGAGCACGTCGAAGACGGTCTTCTTCTCCATGAAGCCCAGAGGTGCGAGCGGGTAGTACTCGGCCCAGAGGTTGAATGACAGAACAGTGCCGATGCCCGCAACCCAGGCCAGCGCGCCAACGATAACCGCCAGGGCCGCTCGCGGCAGGCGGACCCCCTCCTCCACCCATGCCACCACAGGCTCAAGCAGCGAGATCGCGGAGGTAATGGCGGCAACCGACAGGAGCAGGAAGAAGATCGCGCCGATGACGATGCCGCCGCCGATGGTTCCAAAGGCGATGGGCAGGGTGATGAAGGTGAGACCGGGGCCGCTCGACGGTTCAAGCCCGTAGGTAAAGACGAGCGGGAAAATGGCGATGCCCGCGAGCAGCGCCACGACCGTATCGGCCACGGCAATCACGACGGCGGACCGGCCGATGGAAACGTCCTTATCGAGATAGGCGCCATAGGTCATCATCGCGCCAAGCGCCACGCTCACCGAAAAGAACCCCTGCCCGATCGCCGCGAGGATCGTGTCGGGCTTCACTTCCTCAAGCTTGAAGGCAAACATGAACCACATCGCGTCTCCGAAGCCCGGCATGGTCGTCGCATAGACCGCCATGCCCGCAAGGAGGACGAAGAGAAGCGGCATCAGCATGACGACGGCCCGCTCGATGCCGGAGGTCACGCCTGCGGCAACGATGCCGACAGTGATGCCCAGAAAGAGCGTCTGCCAGATCCAGACGCTGTGGCGATCGGACACAAAAGCGGAGAAATGTTCGGCGGCGGCGACATTGGTTTCGCCCGCGAACGCGCCGGTGAGTGCGAGTTCCACATATTTGAGCGCCCATCCGCCGATCACGCTGTAGTAGGAGAGCACGACGAAGGCACCCAGCGTCCCGCCCCAGCCGATCAGCATCCAGATGCGCGCCGCCCGGTGTTCGGCGATCAGCGCCCGCATCGCGTTGATCGGACTTTGCCGGCCCATCCGCCCCAGCATGATTTCCGAGATCAGGATCGGCAGCGCGATTGCCATCGTGGTAATTGCGTAGATGACGATGAAGGCGCCACCGCCATTCTCGCCCGCGAGATAGGGAAAGCGCCAGATATTGCCGAGACCGACCGCGCTGCCGATCGCGGCCATCAGAAAGGCGAAGCGCGACGACCAGTGACGCGGCGCAAACGGTGTGGTCATGCTCGAAAAATCCCCCGCTGGCTCTACGCGGTACCGTCCCCCGACGGGCCGCCCCGAAATTGTCCCGGCACAATACGTAATTCGCCCCCGAATGTCAGGTCCAGCCGGGGTCTCAATACGGGGGTGCAAGCGGCCGGAATCGCCTATAGTCCCTGCCAAATGAGGACGAGGACCGCATGACGACCCATCCGATCAGCACCGCCTATATCGAAGCGAACGGACTCGCCTTCGAGGTCGACATGTGCGGCGACGGAGACAAGTTCGCGCTGCTGCTGCACGGCTTCCCCGAAAGCAAGTATTCGTGGCGGCACCAGATGCCCCTCTTTGCGGCGCTCGGCTACACAGTCTGGGCGCCAAATCTGCGTGGCTATGGCGGCAGTTCCCGGCCGAGGGGCCGCGCCGCCTATGCGATGCCGCATCTCATCGACGATGTCGCCGGCCTGATCGACGCGGCGCGGGCGCGCGGCATTTCAGGCCCGACAACACTCGTTTCGCATGATTGGGGCGGCGTCATCGCCTGGACGTTCGCGCTTGCCGGCACGCGCCCGCTCGAACGCTTCATCGTGATGAACCTGCCGCATCCGGCGTTGATGGCGAAGCGCATCCGGACATGGGCGCAGCTCAAGAAGAGCTGGTACATCTTCTTCTTCCAGATACCCTGGCTGCCGGAAAAGCTGTTACTCGCGCGCGATGCGCATGCCATCGGCGAGGCATTTCGCGGCATGGCGATCGACAAGAGCCGTTTCCCCGAAGAGGTGCTCGACCACTACCGCAAGAACGCGCTCATTCCGGGCGCGATGACGGCGATGATCAACTACTACCGCGCCGGGTTCCGCGGTCCGCAGCCCGAGGTGTGGACCGATCCGCCGATACTCGAAACGCCGACACTGATGATCTGGGGCGAGGAGGATTCGGCGCTCGGCAAGGAGCTGACCTACGGCACGGATGAGCTCGTCAGCGATTTCACGATCCGCTATCTGCCACAGGTGTCCCATTGGGTGCAGCAGGAAGCGCCCGAAACCGTCAATGCGATGATCCGCGCCTGGATCGAGGGCCGGCATGTGCCGCAGGCGGGGCTCGGCGGACGGCTGCTCATCGCCGAAGACTGAACAACCGCCCGCCGCCCTGTCCAAAAGCGGCCGGATCAGGCGCTTTCCGCAAAGACGTCGCGGTTCGTCGCAATCTGGGCCGCCTGCATGCGGCGGAAAGCGCCGTCCTTGCGCGCCATCAGCTCGGCATGGCTGCCCTGCTCCACGATCCGTCCGTCGTCGAACACCAGAATCCGGTCCATCCGGCGGATGGTCGAGAAGCGGTGTGCGATGACGAGCGTCGTTCGGCCTTCCATCAGCCGTTCGATCGCCTGCTGGATATGCGCCTCCGTTTCGGAATCGAGGCTCGACGTTGCCTCGTCGAGAACGAGGATCGGCGCATCGGCAAGAAAGGCCCGCGCAATCGCGATACGCTGACGCTCGCCGCCAGAGAGCTTCACGCCGCGCTCGCCGACCAGCGTGTCGTAGCCCTGCGGCAAGCGCTCGATGAACGCATCCGCATGCGCGAGACGCGCGGCCTCCTCGATCTCGGCACGGCTCGCGCCGGGCTTCGCGTAGCCGATGTTTTCGCCGATCGAGCGATGGAACAGCACCGGCTCCTGCGGCACCAGCGCGATCGCCCGGCGCAGGCTTTCACGCGTGAAGCCGGCAATGTCCTGTCCGTCGATCAGGATGCGGCCGGCATCGGCCTCATAGAGCCGCTGCAGCAGCTTGACGAAGGTCGACTTGCCGCTGCCCGAGCGGCCGACCAGCGCGACCCGCTCGCCCGGTTCGATGTCGAGCGACATGCCGCGATAGAAAGCGCCATTGCCGTTCGGATAGCGGAAATCCACCTTGTCGAAGCGGATGGCGCCGCCCTCGACGCGAAGGGCAGGCAGGCCCTCGTCGTCATGATCTTCCGGCGCGGTATCGGCATAGCGGATCACATCCTCGATCTCGTTGATGCCGCGCTGCAGGTTCTGCATATGGAAGCCGATATCGCGCAGATAGCCGTTGATGAGCAGATAGCTCGTCATGGCATAGGCGATGTCGCCCGGCGTCGCCTCACCGCGTGTCCAGAAGAGGATGACAAGACCGATCAGGCCCGCCTGCAACGCGATCAGGATGCCGACCTGGGCAAGCATCGAAATGTCCATCGCCCGCCAGGCGCGCACGGCCTTGCCCGCCCAGTCCACCGTGAGCGCGAACAAGCGGGCGTCCTCACGCGTTTCCGCACCGAATGACTTGACCACCGGATTGCAGGTGACGGCATCGGCAATGGCGCCGCCCATCACGCTGTCGGCGGCGACGTTGAGCCGGTTTCGCGGCGCGACATAGTGTTTCATCAGCACGATGGTGAGGGCGAAATAGAGGACGATGCCCACGAGCACATAGAGGCCGACAAGCGGCCAGTGGAAGGCAAGACTGATGACGACGCCGATCAGCACGCAGCCGGTGGGGAAGAAGCCGACATAGATCGTGTCGGCCAGCGTGTCGTAGGCCCACATGCCGCGCGTGATGCGCCTGACCGTGGCGCCCGCAAAGCTGTTCGAGTGCCATTCCGCTGTGTAGCGCTGCACGCGGTGGAACGCCTCGGTGACGAGGTCGCGCATGACGCGCACGGCAAAGCCCGCCCAGACGAGCATCGAGGCGCGGCGGGCGAGGTGAAAGCCGACGCCCTGCCCGACAAAGAGCAGCAGCGCGAAGACGGCGAGATCGACATCTTCGGCCGCGGGCGGAAACCCGGCTTGCGCGACCGCATCGACGAGCCTGCCCGAGACGATCGGGAAGGCGACGTCGAAGAGGACGGAGAGAAGCATCAACAGAATGAGGGCCGCGCCCGTGAAGGGATAGCGGCGCCAATAGCCCCACAGGAACGCGGCCGTCCGGCGCGCGGTGATTTGATCGTTCATCTGTTTCGACCGCCCGGACGAAGCCTGCAGCGGTATCCCTGAAAAAATCTGGAAAAAGGCGCAAAGCGCCGCATCCGGTTGCGAGAAGAACCGGGACCATCGGAAGATGCCGCGAGGCGGTGCGCGCGGCATCGCTCGGCGAAAGGACTTCGGATGGAAAAATGCCCGGCGGATTACCCGGGCGCGGCGATCAGATCAACAGCGGTCCGGGAAAAGATGCGGATATGAAGGCATTGCTACGATTTGCATTCCGCACTCCCTGTTCGTTCGACATTGGACCAATGGATCGGCAGGCATGGCGGACGACTCACAATCCACCAGCCGGATGTCGATTTCTTACACCCGTTCCACCCGAAATAAAACATCCGTCGTGCAAAGACGATATTTATCGATCCGGAAATTGCGCCCGGTGTGGCAAAACGCTCACGCTTTTTGCGCCGCATCGCAGAAGAGAGCAAGCCGACAGGCGTCGCCGTCTATCATGTTACGGCCATATTTGACCCTCAATCTGCGGGTGTTCAACCTGCCGGAGCGCTGCCCATGTCCCGCCTGATTGCCATTCTCGTCGGCCTCTTCCTGCTGCTGGTCGCGGTTGCGATCGTCGTGCCGATGCTGATCCCGATGGACACCTACAAGACGCGGATCGCCGAGACGGTGAAAGGCCAGACCGGCCGCGATATCCGGATCGATGGCGATATCGGCCTCTCGTTCTTCCCCAATATCGCGGTTTCGATCGAGGATGTCGGCTTCGCCAACGCGAGCTGGGCCACGGAGCGCGAAATGGCCGCGATGAAGGAAATGCGCGCGACGCTGAAGCTGATGCCGCTTTTCCGGGGCGCCGTCGAGATCGACAGCTTCGAGCTTGTCGATCCCGTCATCCGCCTCGAGGTCCGGCGCGACGGAACGCCCAACTGGCAATTCGAAACCGCGGGCGCAGCGCCTGCCGCGCCGGCGCCCGAGGGCGGCGAGCCCTCCGGCGGCATGGCGGCGCGCGAAGTCAGTCTCGGCGATATCTCGATCCGGAACGGCAGCGCCAGCTATATCAACGCGCAAACCGGCGCCCGCTATGCCGCCGAAGAAGTGAATGTGAACCTCGCTCTTCCGGGGCTCGACCAGCCTTTCGTGGCCGACGGCTCGCTGGCCTGGAACGGCGATACGATCGAAGTCGATCTCAAGGCCGACCGGCCGCGCGCCTTCACCGAGGGCGGCGAGACGCCCGTCGCACTGACGATTTCCGCGCCCAGGCTCAAGGCATCCTATGGCGGCACGCTGAAGGCACTGGACGGTCTCGCCTTTGCGGGCGATGTCGACCTCGCGGTGCCGTCGGTGCGGGATCTGGCCGCCTGGGCCGGCAGTCCGATGCCGAAGGGTGAGGGCTTCGGTCCGCTTGCGATCAAGGGCAAGGCCAGCGGCAGCGGCGACACTTACCGCTTTTCAGACGCGCAGATCGGTTTCGACGGCATGAACGCGACCGGCGCGCTCTCGCTCAGGACCGGCGGTACACGGCCCTACGTCAAGGGCGACCTCGCCGTCGACCGTATCGACGTCAACGCCTATCTGGCCGACGAAGGCGCCGCCTCGACCGGCAGCAGCGGCGGCGATGCGGGCGATCCCGGCTGGAGCGCCGACCCGATCGACCTTCAGGGCCTCAAGGCCATCGATGCGGATTTTGCCTTCTCGACGGGCCAGATTCTCTTCCGGCAAATCGAGATCGGCGAGAGCGCGCTCAATCTCAAGCTCGCCGGCGGCGTCCTGACCGCGACGCTCGACAAGCTCGATCTCTACGAAGGATCGGGTTCGGGGGCGCTGACGCTCAACGGCTCGGGCGCAACGCCGAAGCTCAATGCACGCTTCAAACTCGCGGGCGTTGCCGCCGAGCCGCTGCTGACCGAAGCGACGGGGTTCAGCCGGCTGCAGGGCGGCACCGCGCTCACCTTTTCGGTCGCCACCGCCGGCCGCAGCCAGCGCGACATGGTGGCCGCATTGGGCGGCAATGGCGAAGTCCGGTTCACCGACGGCAAGATCAAGGGGATCAATCTCGCGCAACTCACGCGGACCGTACTCAGCGCCGCGACCAGCGGCTGGCAGTCGGGCGGCACGCAGGATACGGATTTCTCGGAGCTGGGCGGCACCTTCACCATCGACAAGGGCGTGCTCAGCAACAACGATCTGAAGCTGCTCTCGCCGCTCATCCGCGTGTCGGGCGCCGGCACGGCCAATATCCTTCAAAAAACGCTCAACTATCGCGTCGAGCCGAAGCTTGCCGCCTCGCTGGAAGGCCAGGGCGGCGCCACCGACGTGAAGGGCATCGAGGTGCCGATCCTCGTCACCGGCCCGTGGTCGAAGCCGCGTTTCGCGCCGGACCTCAAATCCATGATCCAGAACCGCGAGAACATCGAGGAGACGATCAAGTCGATCAAGGAGGATAAGGGCAAGGGTCTGATCGACAGCCTGATGGGCAAGCAGCCGGCATCCGGCGACGGGACAGATGCCGCGCCCGAAGGCGGCGAAGCCGAGCCGGAGGCGAAGCCCAGCCCCGAGGATGCGTTGAAACAGCTCTTCGGGCGCTGATCTACTCAAACTTTTTTGAAATCGTCGAGAGACGCATATTCCTTGACGCCGTCGACGCGATACATGCGGCGGCCGAGGCGCGGATAAGTGCAGACGTCGATGGGGGATCGCGTGCCGCCCATCAGATAGACCAGGTCTTCGGCGGCATCGTCCGGCACCCGCATCGAATGGGCCGGCGAATTTTTCGGGAAGGCCATGAAGTCGCCGGGCCCGACATCGAAACATTCCTCACCGATCATCGCCTGGGCGCGGCCGGAGAGGATGTAGAGAAACTCCTCGTCCTGGCCGTGGAAATGATGCTCCGTCGTTTCCCGGCCGGGCTCGACCCTGACCAGATGAACGCCGAGATCGGCGAGACCCAGCAGATCGCCCAGCGAGCGCGTATGGCGGATCGCATTGGGATTGAACTGGTGGGTATGGACCCTTTCGGGGAGGTCGGCGATCTGCGCCGCGCTGAAACGGCAGCCAGCGCCGCCCCGGTTTTTCGATGTCACCCGTTCTCTCCTTTTCGCGGTTTCCGGCGGCTTTGACCTCGGATTTTGTGCCTTTCGCCTGTCCCGTCTAAACTGACCCGGGCTGATTCGTCGGGGACCGGGCGGCATTTTCATGATCCAACACGCCTTGTCGGTACTGGTAAAGTTCTTCATCGGCGCGGTGGCGGTCGGGGCGCTTCTCAACGCCTTCGACATCACCGCCGAACAGGTGCTGCGCGATGTCGGCTTCACGCCCGATGCGATCCTCGCCTTTGTGCGCGACGGGTTCGGCTGGGCGCTTCCTCATTTCCTGCTGGGCGCCATGGTTCTCGTTCCGATCTGGCTGATCATCTTTCTGCTGAAGCCGCCGAGTTTCAGGGGCTGATGGCGCCAGTTGCGCGATGGCGCAAGCTATGTAGAGTCCCCGTGGTTAACGGCGGATAGAGGGCAAGGTCCCGCCGCCGGACAGGGGTATAAACTGGGAGGACATCCATGAAAAAGACCATCTTCGCGGCAGCTCTTGCCGCAGCGGCCGTCGCGTTCGCGGCACCCGCCACCGCCGATGTCGGCGCCGGGCTCGTCGGCAACACCGTCACGCTGACATTCGCAGACGGCTCGCAGTCGAAGATTTTCTATCCCGATGCGTCGAGCATCGTCGTGAAGGCGCCCGACGGCTCGGAAGCGCAAGGCTCGTGGCACGTCTCCGACAACAAGATCTGCACCAAGGTCGGCGAGGCGGCAGAAAACTGCACCGATCCGGTCGAGGAAGCTCCGGCGGTCGGCAGCTCGGGTGTCATTCCCGGCGAGCAGGGCGAAGTGAAGTGGGCCGTGTCGGAAGGCAAGGGCTTCTGAAGCCTGTTTCGCCTGTTCCCGGCCCCGCATAACCCCTAAAGTCGCGTCATCAGAATCAGCGATGTCGGGGGAGATGGCGATGGGACGGTTATCGGGAAAACGCGCAATCGTGACGGGCGCTGGCAGCGGCA
>NZ_JBBECC010000133.1:13339-21214 GCF_040882025.1 Parvibaculum sp.
CCCCCCCCCCCCCCCCCCCCCCGTCTCTTTGCGGCGGAGGGTGCACAGGTCGTCGCCGTTGATCTCGTGGAGGCCGCGGTCGACGAAACGGCGGAGATGATCCGCAAGGATGGCGGCACGGTTTCATCCGTTGCGGCCGATGTCAGCGACGAGAACGCCGTCAAAGGTTTTGTCGAGCATTGCGTGGCGCAATATGGCGGCGTCGACGTGTTGTATGCCAATGCGGGCATCAGCGGCGGTCTTGTGCCGTTGCAGGAGCAGACCGTTCCCTACTGGCAGCAGATTCTCGCCGTCAATCTCATCGGCCCGTTTCTCGCGATCAAATATGCGAGCCCTCATATGCTCAAACAGGGCAAGGGATCGATCGTCTGCACGGCGTCGGTCGCGGGCTTGCGCGCCAATGCCGGCGCCACCGCCTACAGCGCCAGCAAGGCCGGCGTCATCAGCCTTGTGCAGACCGTCGCCAACGAATTCTACGGCACCGGCGTGCGCGTCAACGCGATTTGCCCCGGCCTGATCGAGACCGGCATGACGAAGCCGATCTTCGACGGCGCGCGGGCGCGCGGCACCGACGACAAGATCGGCCAACTCAATCCGATGAAGCGCTACGGCCTGCCGCCGGAAATCGCCCATGCGGCGCTCTTTCTCGCCAGCGACGATGCCTCCTATGTCAACGGGCAGGCGATCGCCGTCGATGGCGGCCTTTCGAGCACGCATCCTTTCGCCGGAAAACGCTGAACCGGCGGAGCGCTGCGGAGGCCGCAAAGGGTCCGCGGCGCCCGGCCGGCGGGCCCTTTCTTCCATGCAGCGCAATGCCGCCCCTTGACGCCGTTGCCCGTCAAGCTATGCTGAACAACCATACCAACCAGTTGGTTTGTTTCAGGATGATGGAAAACACCGCATGTGACGATGCACCGGAGGCCCCCGCCGGGACCGACGGCCGGCATGTGCGCGGCGACAAGACCCGCCAGGCGCTGCTCGAGGCGGCCTTCGGCGAGATATATGAACAGGGGTTCCGCTCGGCAAGCCTCAGCGAGATCATCAAGAAGGCGGGCTGCACCAAGGGCTCGCTCTATCACCACTTCCCCGACAAGCATGCGCTGGGCCTCGCGGCGGCCGAAGAATTCATGGCCGGATACATAAGAGGTGTCTGGATCGAGCCCCTGCGCGACACAGCCGACCCGCTATCGGAGATCCGCGCGATCATCGAGCGCCATGCCAATGGCGAGATCGGGATCGATCCGCGTCGCGGCTGCCCCTTTCAGAACCTGACTCAGGAAATGGCCGGCATCGACGCCGGCTTCCAGGAACTTTTTGCGGCCCTCTTCGCAAGCCTGCGCGGCGCTGTGGCGGACGCGCTGGCGCGGGGTCGGAAGACGGGCATGGTGCGGCCCGACATCGACCCCCTGTGCGTGGCGACGCTGATCGTCGCCGGCCATCAGGGTGTTGCAAGCATGATCAAGGCGACGCAGGACCTCGAAGTGGGGCGTGCGGCGGCAACGGCATTTTTCGATTATCTGGAAAGCCTGCGGCCGTAACCGGGCCGGCGGGGCAAGTGAGGCATCATGAACGATTGGGTTGTGAGCTACGGCAGAGCGGTTGTGAAACTGCGTTGGCTTATCGTCCTCCTCTCCATTGCCGGGGTTCTGTTTCTGGCGAGCGGCGGACGCTTTATCCAGTTTTCAAACGACTATCGGTACTTCTTCACCGATCAGAATCCGAACCTGCAGGCGTTCGAACGGCTGGAGCGAACCTATACCAGCCCCGACACGCTGCTATGGGTGCTCCGCCCGCATGAAGGCAAGATCACGACGCCGGAGCGGCTTGCCATCGTCAAGGAGATCACGGAACGGGCCTGGCAGACGCCCTTCTCGACCCGCGTCGACAGCCTCACCAACTTCCAGCACACGCGCGCGGAAAACGACGACCTGACCGTTCGGGATCTGGTGGAGGATCCGCAAAGCCTCACCGCGGACGGCGCCAGTGCGGTGGGCGATATCGCGCTCAACGACCCCATCATCGCCGACCGTCTCATCTCGGACGACGAGACCACCACGGCGATCGTCGCGACGCTGAAAATGCCGCGCGACGATCAGGTCGCCACGTCCAGCGTCATGGCATATGCCCGCGAGCTCCTGAAAGACATGCGGGAGAAACATCCCGACATCCGCTTCGAGCTGACAGGTTCCGTCGCTCTGTCCAGCTCCTTCTCGGAAGCCGCCCAGCGGGATCTGGCGACACTGACGCCCGCCATGTATCTGGTGCTGGCGCTCACCGTCTATTTCCTCACCCGGTCGATCCCGGGAACCATCGCCACCATCCTGGTGGTGACGCTCTCGGCGGCTGCCGCCATGGGGCTGGTGATGGGTTGGTTCGGCGTGAAACTCACCCCTCCCTCTTCGGGTGCGCCGACCATCATCCTGACCATCGCCGTCGCCGATTCGATCCACATACTGGTCACGATGCTGGTGGAGATGCGAAGAGGACGCGCCAAGCACGACGCGATTGTCGAAAGCCTGCGCGTCAACTGGGGCCCGGTCTTCCTGACCAGCGTCACGACGGCGATCGGCTTTGCCAGCCTGAACTTTTCCGACGCGCCGCCCTTCCGCGATCTCGGCAACACCGCCGCCGTCGGCGCGGTGATCGCCTGGGCGCTGTCGGTGACGCTGCTGCCGGCGCTTGCCGCCATTCTGCCCATGAAAGCGAAGGGAACGCTTATCCGGCAAAGCGAGTTCATGGAGCGTTTTGCCGAAGCTGTCATCGCCCGTCGCCGCGTCCTGCTCGTTGCGATGACGGTACTGATTGTCGGCTTTGCAACGCTGCTGCCTCGCTTTTCCTTCAATGATCGTTTCGTCACCTATTTCGACGACAGGATGGAGTTCCGCGTCGCTTCGGACTGGGCGGCAGACCATCTGACCGGCATTTACCAGATCAGCTACTCGCTCTCCGCGGGCGAAACGGGCGGCGTCTCCAACCCGGAATACATCGCCAAGGTCGAGGAGTTTGCAAACTGGTTCCGCACGCAACCGGAAGTCGTGCACGTCTCCACTTTCTCGGACGTCATGAAACGCATCAACAAGAGCATGCATGGCGACAACGAGAGTTACTACCGGGTGCCGGACGATCGCGATATGGCGGCGCAGTTCCTTCTGCTCTACGAAATGTCGTTGCCCTACGGGCTCGATCTCAACGATCAGATCAATGTCGACAAGTCCGCGACAAAGCTGACCCTGACGCTGACCGACATATCGACGACGGAAATGCAGTCGCTGATCAATCGTGCCGACACATGGCTCAAGACAAATGCGCCGGAACACATGTATTCCTACCCGGCCGGGCAGGCGGTGATGTTCGCCTTTATCGGGCGCAACAATTTCAACGCCATGACGACCGGCACGGCCGTCGCCCTGCTGCTCATCTCCGGCTGCCTGATGCTCGCCTTGAGAAATCTCAAGCTCGGACTCATCAGCCTGGTTCCGAACCTGACACCGCCGATCGTCGCCTTCGGCATCCTGGCTCTCTTCACGCCCGAAGTGGGTTTCTGGGCGACGTTCGTTATCGCAACGGCGCTCGGCCTCATTGTCGACGCGACGGTGCATTTCCTCTCAAAGTACCGCCGGGCGCGGGTCGAACATGGCAAATCGCCGGAGGACAGCGTGCGGTATGCCTTCGCGACCGTCGGCACGGCCTTGTGGGTGTCGACCTTCGTTCTCGTCATCGGCTTTGCCATTCTGGCCTTGTCTCCGTTCAAGGTGAACGCCATGCTGGGCATCATGGTTGCGCTGACCGTCGCCGTGGCCCTGATTATCGACTTCCTGCTGCTGCCGTCGCTGCTGATTGCCCTCGACCGCGGGAAGAAGCCGAGCAAACTTCCGGACGCCGCCGCGTCGGCACCGGCGGAATGAGGAAAGCCGATCCATGATCGCCGCCGAACACAATCGACATGTCTCCGCCCGCGAGGGAACGGAAACGAGGAGGATATCCATGCGTACTCAGTTTTTCTCTTGCGGCCGGCTCAGACAGGCCCTGACGGGCGCCGCGTTGATGCTTGCCATACCGGCCATCATCGGCACGGCCATGGCGGCGGATGCGCCGACGCTGCCCGACGATCCGGAAGCCAAAGGCCAGGCGATCGCCGAGGAAACGGATCGGCGCAACCAGGGCTTCGGCGATACCAGAGCATCCATGAAGATGATCCTTGAGAACGCCTATGGAGAAACGAGCGAGCGCGAGCTGCGTTCCCTGACGCTCGAAAACCCCAATCCGGACGAAGGCGACTGGACGCTCAACGTTTTCGACAAGCCGCGCGATGTCGACGGCACAGCGCTTCTCACCTATGCAAAAATCCTCGATCCCGACGATCAGTGGATGTATTTGCCGGCAGTCAAGCGCGTGAAACGCATTTCTTCCGTCAACAAGTCCGGTCCGTTCATGGGCAGCGAGTTTGCCTTCGAGGACTTCTCGTCCACGGAAGTCGGCAAATACAGCTACAAATGGCTGCGCGACGAGCCGTGCCCGGAACCGGTGGCGGATCGTACCTGCCACGTCACCGAACGCTATCCGTTGTATGAGCATTCCGGCTATACGCGTCAGATTGCATGGACCGACACTGTCGACTATCAGCCGCGCAAGCTCGAATATTACGATCGAAAAAATCAGCTCCTCAAGACTCTCGCCCTCACGGATTACAAGCTGTACGAAGGCAAGTTCTGGCGGGCGCATGACCTCTTCATGCAGAATCATGTGACGGGCAAATCAACGCGTCTGACATGGCTGGACTACAGTTTCGGGACAGGCTTGAGCCAGAACGATTTCAGCACCAGCGCATTGCAGCGCGCACGTTGATCGTCGCAGCCGTCAACCCGCGTGCCAGCACGCATCGGGCGGTGAGCGCAAGGCCGGCCGGCCCGGTGGGACATGGACCGGTCGTGTTTGGGGGATGACATGAGTTTCGGAACTTTCAACAAAGGAGCGGTACTGGTGCTGGCTGCGGCACTCGCAGCCGGCGCCGCGGAGGCGCGTGACATCGAGATCACGGGCTATGTAGAGCCTGAGTTGCAACTCTTTACGCAAAGCGCAAGCGGCGCGGAGCAACGCAGATGGAATACATCTGTTGCCGCCGAGGTTACGTTCGAAAGTTTCTGGGACAATTCGAATCAATGGGTCGTGGTGAAGCCCTTTGCGCGCTGGGACCTGCGTGACGGAAATCGCAGCCATGTCGACATGCGCGAGGCGAAGTATGCGCGTGTGATCGACAATTGGGAGTTCCGCATCGGCCTCGACAAGGTCTTCTGGGGCGTGACGGAAGCCGTCCATCTCGTCGACATTATCAACCAGACGGATCTTGTGGAAAGCATCGATGGCGAGGAGAAGCTCGGCCAACCCATGGTCATGGTTTCTTCCGTCTGGGATGTCGGTACGTTCACGGGATATCTCCTTCCCTATTTTCGCGAGCGCACCTTTCCAAGTCTTTCAGGCAGGCCGGCATTCGACATCCCCGTCGATGAGACACAAACACGATATGAAAGCGGCGCAAAGCAGCACCATGTCGACTTTGCGCTGCGCTACAGCAACACGTTCGATATCTGGGACGTCGGCGTCAGCTATTTTCAGGGCACGAACCGCAATCCGCTTCTCCTGCCGGGGCTCAATACCGGCGGGCAGCTGGTTCTCATCCCCTTCTACGCACAGACAAAGCGCGTGAGCACGGATGTTCAGGCGACGTCCGGCGCCTGGCTCTACAAGTTCGAAGGTTTCCTGCAGGATCAACTCGGCGAAGGACATGTGCAGGCCACCGGCGGCGTCGAGTATACGTTCTACGGTATTTTCGACAGCCCTTCCGATGTCGGCGTCGTTGCCGAATATGCGTGGGACGACAGGGGCGGGAACAATCAGAACCCCTTTGCGAACGACGTGTTTGTGGCGCTGCGCTGGACGCCGAACGACGTCGCCTCCACGGCGGTACTGGCCGGCACGACCATTGACGTCGACACGCAGGCGCTTGGCCTTTCCCTCGAGGCGGAGCGCCGGTTCGGCGCCGATCTGTTTGTAAGCCTGGAAGCGCGTTTCTTCGAGAATGTGCCGCGGCAGGATCCGCTCTTCTCGGTTAGCGACGACAGCTTCGTGCAATTGCGTATCGCCCGGCACTTCTGAAGCCTGTCATCGGGCATTGCCGTTTGCATCGGCAATCGCAACAATGCGCCCGTTCGGATTTGTCCATGCGGGAAACGATCGTGCAGACCACTGTCATTTTTGGCGTTGTCGTCGCCGCCGGCGAGGCGCGGCGCATGGGCGGCGCCTCAAAACCGCTGTCCTCGCTTGGCGGCCGCTCGTTGATCGAGCATGTGGTCGCACGGGTTGCGCCGCAGGTCGACCGCCTGGCGCTCAATCTGCGGCCGGGCGACCGCGCTGCCGCCAACGCGATGTTCGGTCCGGCCCATCCGCTGCTCGACGATCTTTATGACAGCGGACAGGGTCCGCTCGGCGGCGTCCTTGCCGGGCTTGACTGGCTGGCGGCGGAGGGCGCGGCCCATTGGCTCGCGACCTTTCCCGGCGATACGCCTTTTCTGCCCGGCGACATCGTGGCACAGCTTGCCGCCGCCCGGACGGCGGCGCCGCCAACGCCCGTCGTCGCGCATGACGGCCGGCGTCTTCAGCCGCTCTGCAGCCTTTGGCCGCTCGATTGCCGGGAGCCCCTGCGCCGCGGCATCGAGGAAGGCGCGTTTCGCAGCCTCTATCATACGCTTGACGCGCTTGGCGCGGCGACATGCCGGCTTTCGGCACCGGCGGACGCCTTCTTCAATATCAACACGGCGGACGACCTTCTCCGGGCCGAACAAATCATGCAGGCCGGCGGGCCTCACCCGCACGACTTACGGTAAATCGGTCTGGTCCGGAACTTGCTGCGGATATCCCGGCCGATATCTGCCGGAGGGCGTGAAAAATGCCGTCCCGGCGCGGCCTGAACCGGCGGAAGGTCGATGGCGTTGGACGCTGGAAAGCCCCTGAAAATCATGATTATCGACTCCAACGACGACCGCGCGGCGGTGGTCGAGCAGGGTCTTGCCGCCTTCGGCGAGGTGCAGGTGCTGCGCGTCGGCCTGCTGACCGACCTTGCCGCGCAAGTCCGCCGCCACGAGCCCGACGTCATCGTCGTCGATTGCGACAGTCCCGACCGCGACACGCTGGAAAGCATGCGCGACGTCTCGGCCGCCTCGCCGCGCCCGATCGTGATGTTTGTTGAGGAAAGCGGCCCTTCCCAGGCCGAGGAAGCCCTGCGCGCCGGCGTCAGCGCCTATATCGTCGACGGTCTCAGCGAGAAGCGCGTCAAGCCGGTGCTCGACGTCGCGATCCTGCGCTTCAAGGTCTTCCAGAAGATGCGCGGGGAGCTCGAAAAGGCGAAGTCGGACCTCGCCGGCCGCAAGATCATCGAGCGCGCGAAGGGCATCCTGATGGATCAGCGCAAGCTCTCCGAACAGGAGGCCTACAAGCTGCTCCGCGACTCGGCCATGCAGGAGGGAAAGCCGATTCTCGAGATCGCCGACAGCCTCATTTCGGTCTCGCGATTGCTCAAAGGTTAGGCGAAAGCCGCCGCACTTGGCGGCAACCGGATTATTTCTTGTGCAATGCGGCATAAAATTACCTAATGAAATCAAAAACTTATTGCGCTGGAACAAATCCCGTATCAGTCTGATGACATAGAAGACGGTGCTGCGGCGCCGTCGACCGGACAAGGTCAATGACGACCTCGTCCGGACAAATCAGGGTCAATGGCGACCCCGCATTCGGACAATGGCGTCCGCTGCAGCGAGCAATCGCTGCGCGGGCGTTTTTCATTTTTGGCCTCCCGCCCTTGCGAAAGGGCCGGCATCGGAT
>NZ_JBBECC010000134.1:0-3223 GCF_040882025.1 Parvibaculum sp.
CCTATGGACGTGCGCTGCAGGCCGCACCGCTGAAGGCATGGAGCGGCAAGGCCGAAAACGTCACCGCCGGCCAGAAGGCATTCCTCCACAGAGCCAAAATGAACGGCCTTGCGACGCTGGCCCAATGGCAAACGACACTCGAAAAGGCGGCATGAAATCTGCCGGACGCAAGAACGACCGAGGCCCCGCTTTCGCAAGCGGGGCCTCTTTTTTTGTTCCGGATGCGACATTTGACATGAAGAAGGTGCACAGGCCGCCGCTTCGCGATACAAAGCGGGCCCATGACCGACCGGAACCCCGAAACTGACACCTGCCGCCTCTACCTCATCACGCCGCCGCGCTTCGAGCCTCATGCCTTCGCCGACACGCTGAAGGCGGCGCTCGATGCGGGCGACGTCGCCAGCCTGCAGCTTCGCATTAAAGGCGAGAATGAGGCGCCGCCGGAAGCCGACGCCATACGCCGCGCGACCGAAGTGCTGATGCCGCTGGCACATATCTATGACATCGCCTTTATCCTCAACGACCGGCCGGACCTCGCGGCGGAACTCGGTGCGGATGGCGTTCATGTCGGCCAGACGGATGCGACCTACGCCGAAGCGCGAAAAATCGTCGGTCCCGATCGTATTGTCGGCGTCACCTGCCATGCCTCTCGCCATCTCGCCATGGAAGCCGGCGAAGCCGGTGCGGATTACGTGGCGTTCGGCGCCTTTTATGAAACCGGCACAAAGACGCCCATTAGCAGGGCCGAACCGGAAATCCTGACCTGGTGGTCGGAAGTCTTCGTGGTGCCATGTGTGGCAATCGGAGGGATTACGGTCGAAAATGCCGCACCACTGGTGCGTGCAGGCGCGGACTTCCTGGCTGTATCGTCGGGTGTCTGGGCCCATGCCGAGAGCCCGGCTGCGGCGGTACGCGCATTCAACCGGATAATGACCGACGAGAGAACGCCCCGATGAGGCATCTGCTTGTTGCATCAGGCATGGCCGTCGCGGCCCTGCTGGCTTCACACCCCGAGACACACGCCCAGAACGCTCCGTCTTCGCAGCGTGCGACGTCAAGGCCTGCTGCGATGGCGCCGGCCATGGAGGCCTACAGGGCACAGCACTACGAGGAGGCGCTGCGCCTCGCCCGGCCACTGGCCGAAAAGGGCGAGGTCGCGGCCCAACTGATGCTTGGATCGATCTACAACAACGGCGAGGGTGTGGCGCCCGACCGCGACGAAGCCGCCAGATGGTTCGGCATGGCGGCCGAACGCGGCGACGCCAGCGCCCAGTACGCGCTTGGACTGCTGATGGAATATGGGCGCATCGACGGGGCGAACGGCGAGGCGGCCCGCAAGCTCTTCCAGCAGGCCGCCGACCAGGGCCACGCCGGCGCCCAGACCGAACTCGGCATGATGTTCACGGCGGGCCATGGCGGCCCGCGCGACATCGAAACGGCCGCAACATTGTTCGAACGTGCCGCCAAAAGCGGCCATGCCGACGCGCAATACAATCTGGGGACGCTCTTTGCGACCGGCCGCGGCAAACCGCAAAATCTGGGCGAGGCGGCGCGCTATTTCCGGTTGGCCGCCGATCAGGGCCAGCCGGAGGCCAGCTACCAGCTCGGCCTGATGCTGCAGGACGGCGTCGGCATGCCGAAAAGCGCCGCCGAGGCAGCCCGGCGTTTCACCGTCGCCGCCGAGAGCGGCGTCCCGGAAGCCCAGACGGCGCTGGCCTTTGCCTATCTCGATGGCGCCGGCGTGAAGCGCAACGACACGCTGGCCGCCAAATGGTTCACCGAAGCGGCCATGCGCGGCGAGCCGTTGGCCCAGGACCGCTTGGCGCGTCTCTATTTTCTGGGCCAGGGCGTGGCGCGCGATGTCGCCGCCGCGTTGCTCTGGCTGACTCTGGCCGAGAAGGGCGGTTATCAGGACGAAACCCTGAGAAGCGCCCTGGAACCTGAAATCACGTCCGAAATCCGTGCCCGCGTCGACGAACAGATCGCCAAATGGGACAGCGCCGGCGACGGCGCCGCAACGGCAGACTGACCGTCGCGCCCACGTCCGGGGCAAGCCTTTCGACGGAAAGCCTCTGTCCATTGCCGGCGCAGGGTGTTATCAGAGCGCCGGCTGACGCTTGTCCGCCGAGCCCATGTCCATATCCGGCCAGTCCCCGAACTCGAGCATTCCATGAAGATCAACGGCAACGAAATCCGCCCCGGCAACGTCATCGAACATGAGGGAGGGCTCTGGGCTGCAGTCAAGGTCCAGCACGTCAAGCCCGGCAAAGGCGGCGCCTTTGCGCAGGTCGAGCTGAAGAACCTTGTCGACGGCCGCAAGCTGAACGAGCGTTTCCGTTCCGCCGAAACGGTCGAGCGGGTGCGCCTCGAACAGAAGGATTATCAGTATCTCTATGAGAACGACGGGATGCTGACCTTCATGGACAACGAAACCTACGAACAGATCGAGCTGTCGAAGGAATGGGTCGGCGACCGCGCGGCCTTCCTGCAGGATGGCATGAAGGTGACGGTCGAAAGCCATGAAGGCAAGGCGCTCGGCATCTCGCTGCCCGACCACGTGGTGCTGGAAATTACCGAGACCGAACCCACGGTAAAGGGACAGACCGCGACAAGCTCCTACAAGCCTGCCCTTCTCGAGAACGGCGTGCGCGTCATGGTGCCGCCATTCGTGACGACCGGCGAGAAGATCGTCGTCGACACGAACGAAGTCACCTATCTGCGTCGCGCCGAATAACGCCCGGCCGGTATAACCCATGTCCCGCCACACCCCCTCGATGTCCGTCATGGTTGCCGCCGCCCGCAAGGCGGCGCGAGGCCTGCAGCGCGATTTCGGCGAGGTGGAAAACCTTCAGGTCTCGATGAAAGGCCCGGCGAATTTCGTCACCGCCGCCGACAAGAAGGCCGAAAAGGTCATCTTCCAGGAATTGTCGAAGGCCCGTCCCGGCTACGGTTTCCTGATGGAAGAAGGCGGCGTGGTCGAAGGCGCCGACAAGTCGCATCGCTGGATCATCGATCCGCTCGACGGCACGACGAACTTCCTGCACGGCATTCCTATGTTTTCCATCTCGATCGGCCTTGAGCGCGAGGGGCAGATCGTGGCCGGCCTCGTCTACAATCCGATCTCCGACGAAATGTTCATCGCCGAAAAGGGCCAGGGCGCGTTTCTCAACGACCGCCGCATCCGCGTCGCGGTCCGCCGCGAACTGGCGCAATCGGTTGTCGG
>NZ_JBBECC010000135.1:0-20904 GCF_040882025.1 Parvibaculum sp.
TTTTCTTTGACCTCAACCGTAGAGTCCTCCTTCGGAATCTGTGCCGTTCGTACTCCCAGGGAAGAAACTCGCGCCACCGCCACCGGTTTGGATGTATGAATTCCGGAATGACTGATAACGCATTCCTGTAGCGCTACCTGAAAATGTTGCCGAATTGGCAACGATCAGACCAAGCAAATTACACTGGGCGAAAGCGGTGCTGAAGGCCGGTGTTCCTGTCACCGTTACGGTCAAGGCCGCCGTGTATCTCACCTGAGCCTGGCGCGCCGCGACGATGTGACGGCTGGCGCCGCCGCTGATTGTGTAGCTGGCGGTGAAATTGACGTTGGCACCGTCTTCCGCGAGCACATGCACGCCGGTCGCCGCGCCGAACTCCACCGCGCCGAAGGTGACGAGGGCGGTCGTCGATACGTTGAAGCAATTGCCGGCTGCGTTGACCGGCTTGATGCCGTCGACGTGGAGAACGGCGCCGGCGGCGATCGAGACAGCGCCGTCGATGACGACATTTCCGGGGGCGGCCGGGTCGCCGCGTAGTGCGATCAGTCCGGCGCCGGTCTGGGGCGAAAGCATGTCGAAGCCGGCGTAAGTGCCGTCGGCGCACTGGATCGTGACATTCCGGCCGCCGAGATCGAGCGCGCCCGTCACGACATCGATTGCGTGCTGGAGCGTCAGGAAAGCGCCGCCGGGCGTGTCCGCCAATCCGTCATTGCCGTCGGCGCCGTCGCCACGGATGTAGTAGGTGCGGTCGGCGACAAGCCGCTCGCGATAATCCGAGCCGGCGGGAAAGCTCACGCGGCCCGTTGCGCGATCGACGACAATCGCGTCCGCCCAGACCGATCCGTCCGCGCTGACCCTGACGGCGAGATCGTCGGTTCCGGCCAGACCGATCCCGGCGCGCCCGGAATTGCCGTTCTGAAACAGCAGGGCGGCCGTGTTCGCGATATTCGCCTTGTTGATCAGTATCCGCATGTCGCCGGTGCCCGGTGTCTGGTCGTCGTGAGAAAAGAGCGCGGCGTCGGACTTGACGGCAAGGCGGTTCGTTTCGTCGGCCTCGGTGTTGATACCGAAGCTGTCGGCCTGTGTGGCGGCGGCCGTGAAATCCACCCAGCCGGCCGCCGCGAAGACCAGCAGTCTTTCCTCGTCCTCGACCCAGGCGCGCCAGCCCTTGTTCGGCGTGAAGAAAACCCATGCGCCGTCGAGCCAGGCGGCGATCTCGCCTTCGCGTCCCGTCCACGCACCGGACGCGCCGCCGGCGACAATGTGGCGCTCGCCGGGCGCCGGGGCGGGCGGCGGCGATGCGAGATCGCGTGCCTTCACCGCAAGCTGGATCAGCGCATCAAGCATCCGCAGCGCTTCGTTATGCGTGACATGTTTCTGCGCCTGGTTCGGCATGATGCAGGGCAGACCGAGAAGTTCTGTCGTTTCGGAAGACATGGCGTTCCCTTTCGCTGTGCCGGATGAAGGCATCGTAGGGCGGGGTCTGCGCGCGGGGATAAGTTCATGGGACGCCCTTGTTGCGCCTTGTCCGACAATGTCTTATCGAACCCTTATGGCGTCGTTTCGGCCCATGAGGCCGCGCTTGCGGGGAGCAATGAGAGTGGGGAGCGGCCTAAAGCGCCTTTCCGTCATGCGGACCGTCCGATCGGGGATGGTTCTGCATGCAAGCGTCTGCAGCGCCGCGCCGCGGGAAGACGGGCGCTCATCCCTTCGCCTGACGCTTGCGGATGCGGCGCCGCTGCCGGCGGGGCGTTATTTGCTGCGCGCCTCGATGCCGTTGCCGGACGCGGCGGCGCTGACCATCGAGATTGCGGCCGAGGGCGGAGAGACCGCGCGCGGCGACGTCGATGTCGCGCGCTCCGCGGCCGGCATCGAGGGCGCGCCGCGCGCGGCGACGCCCTATGTGCCGATCGTCCTGACGCAAGACGCGGCCGCGCTCGTCATTACCGCCGACGGGCCCGCCGATATGCTTGCGAGGCTGGACTGGCGGCTGCAGCACAGGGGCTATGCCAGGTTCTATGCCGGGCTGACATTGCGGTTTGTCTTGCGCCTTCTTGCCGGAAGAGAGAGCTACCCGATGTTTCGGGAGGCGATCCGCCGGAACGGCATAAGAGGCGTCGGCGCGGCGGCGCGGGGAGACTGGGGCGCGGCGCTGGCCCTGCCGGTGCGTCGATCCGGCTTCACCAAAGGCACCCTCGACTATCCGGAGCGGGTGGGCGCGGCGGTGCGGCCGCCGGTCCTTGTCCCGTCCTTGCAGCTTATTGCCGATTTCTCTCGCGGCGGATCGGTTCCCGAAATCGATGCCGCGCTTCTGACGCAGGCGCGCCTTGCCGGCTTCTCGGGTCTTTGCCTGCCTTGCGGCTGGGACGGCGCGCGGCTTTCGTTGCCCGGGCCCGTCGAACGCTTTCTCGCCGATGCGGCGCGCGACTTCCCCTTTGTCCTGCGCCGGGTCGACGGGGAAGGCGAGCCGGCCTTCATCGCGGCGATCGCGCCTTATCTCGACGATTCGAGATCGCTCCCTGTCGGGACGGATGCCGGCGCCCTGTCGACAGGCGCCGGGGGCGAGGCGGACAAAGGTGGGATGGACGGGGCCGCGCGGCTTCCCGACACGCCGCCGGTACTTTTCGGCCGCGCCGTCCATGCGGCGCTCGGCGCGGCGCTCCGCGAGGCGGAAGGCCGCGCGGCGCCAGCACTCGTTTTCATCGATCTTGTGCGGCGAGACGAGGACGGCCCCACGCTCGCGGAAGACCGCCGTTACGGCTATGCCTGGGTCGAGGCTTTGCGCGTCGCGCAGGCGCGCCACGCGGCGGCGGCGCCGAGGCCGCGGCGTCCGCTCCGCGCCGCGCTCGCGGTTCACGCCTTCTATCCCGATGTCTTCGCGGAAATTCTCGAAGCGATGCGCGACGTGCCGCCGGAGCACAAGCTCTTCGTCACCACCACCGCGGAGCGCCGCACCGAGATCGAAAGGCTGTTGGCGGCGGCGGGACGCGACCACATATTGCGCGTCTTCGACAATCGCGGCCGCGACATTCTTCCTTTCCTCAATATCTATGACGAGATCTGCGCCGAAGGGTTCGATCTCGTCGCGAAGGTTCACACCAAAAGATCCGTGCATCGCAAGGACGGCGAGGACTGGCGGCGCCGGCTGGTCGAACCGATTGCCGGGCGCGACGGCTTCGGGCGCATTCTCGCCGCCTTCGAAAAGGACGCCTCTCTTGGCATGACGGGCCCCGATCGGCATCTCGCCGGGCTGCACGACAATGTCGTCGCCAACGAGGCGCGGGTTTTCGGGCTGGCGCAACGGCTCGGCCTGAGCGCCCGCGATGTAACGCGGGGCCGCTTCTTCGCGGGCTCGATGTTCGTCGCGCGCCTTCCGGCGCTCGAACCGCTGATGAGCCTTGCGATCGGCGCCGACGATTTCGAGCCGGAAGAGGGACAGCTCGACGGCACGCTCGCCCATGTGATCGAACGCGGCTTCGCGCTCAGCGCTATTTCCTGCGGGATGCGTGTCGCGGGCGTTGAGGACGTGCTGCGGCGGGACTCGGTCCTGTGGACTATGTCGGGCTAAGGCCGTATGCCAGGCGATGCTCTGCGCCGCCGCTTTGAGATAAGGTTCGACATATGAACGAGATTGAACGAGATTCGCGCCGGCGCCCTGCATTCCAGAATATCGGGTAATGAAGCATGAGAAAATCGTCAGCCTATGCACTTCTTCATCGAATGCTCGATGACGTCAAGACAGCGCCGGCGCTCTACCGCCCGACTCATTTTTGGGAACAGGGGCTGGTGCGGCTGGCGGCCGACATCGAAGCGACCGGCATCGAGAATTTCCGGCGCGCGGATGCGTGCCTCTCCTATTTCGTTCCGACCTACGGGTTTCCCGGTTTCGGCGTGTGTCCGGATGCTTATGAGGGCACGTTCGCGGCGCTTGCGGCGGCGGGGCATGGCGATGCAAAGACACGCATGCGGCTGCAGCGCGCCTTGTCCGGGGAAGAGCAGGCGCACGCCGATTACCGGGTTCATCTCGCTTCGTCCGGCGGCGGGCAGCCCCATATCGACCGTGTCTCGGAGAGCCGGGCCGGAAATCCGATCGAGCATTTCGAGTTCGACGGGCGACGATTCAGCCGGTCGCTGTTGAACTATCTGCTCGGCCTCGGATTTCTGAAGCAGAGCCTTCCGGGCGCGCATATCGGCGTCGTAATGGAAATCGGCGGCGGATTCGGGTCGCTCGGCGAGGCGCTTCTTGCCGATCCCGAGAACGATCTGCTCTACATCGATGTCGACATACCACCGACAGCCTTTGCAGCGACCTGGTATCTGCAGCAGGTTCTCGGCAGCGAGAATGTGGGTACGTACGAGGATCTGCAGGATCTCGAGGAAATCGAGATCGCGGATTTGCGGCGACGATACAAGGCCGTGGTGCTTTGTCCCTGGCAGCTCGAGCGTCTTCGCGGCAAGATCGATCTCTTTGTCAATTTCATTTCCTTTCAGGAGATGGAGCCGCCGGTCGTCGAGAATTACTGCCGGCATGTCGCGCGGCTCGGCGCCGATGCCGCGCTTCTGCGCAATCTGCGTGAGGGGAAACAGAAGCGGACGGCGACCAACGATGTCGGCGTTGTCGAACCGATTCCGGGCGACCGCTACGACCGGTTTTTCCCCGACTACCGGATCGCCGCCGTCAATACGGAACCCTACGGCTACAAGACCGTCGATGGATTTCATTCCGAATTGCGGCTTTATACGCGCCGGTGATGAGCCCTCGCTGGAGGCTTCCATCGCCCTGCAAATCCATTATGGTGGCGGCGATTCTCGATTTGTCCGGAGTTTGAACCGCCGATGTCTGCCGCAGAAACGGATTTTGCCGAGGCCACGAGAGGCGTCGTCGCCATGGCGCGGTTTGCCGGCGCGCGCGGCTGGGTGCCGGCAACGAGCGGCAATTTCTCTGTGCGGATCAATGAGACGCGGGCCGCCGTGACGGCGACGGGCGGCGACAAGGCGGCGCTTGACGAAAATGGTGTGATCGAGGTCGAGATCGAAGGTGCCGCCCATCCGCGGGCCTCGGCCGAGGCGCCGCTGCATCTGGCGCGTTATGCGGCTGTGCCCGAGATCGGTGCCATCGCGCATATGCACAGCCTGGCGGCGACGGTGCTGTCGCGGCGCCATGCGGGCGTGGGCGCGCTGCGTCTCGAAGGTTGGGAACTGCTGAAGGCTTTCACCGGCGTGACGACGCATGAGACGGCGCTCGACATTCCGATCGTCGCCAACGACCAGGACACGGTTCGTCTCGCGGCGCTTGTCGAAGGGCGGCTGAAGGAAGGCGGGACGGCGCCGGGCTACCTTATCGCCGGTCACGGCCTATATGTCTGGGGTGCGAACGTCAAAGAGACGATCCGCCATATGGAAGCGTTCGATTTTCTGCTCACTGCCCAGCTTCACGAGGAGGGCGCAAGATGACACAGCTTACCGTCTATCCCGATACCGATCCCGAGAAGGTGCTGCTCGATACAAGGGACGCCGCCGCGATCACAGCATCGCTTGCCGAAATCGGCGTTGCGTTCGAGCGCTGGGACGCGCCGCATGCGCTTGCCGACGATGCGGATCAGGCGATCGTTCTTGCCGCCTACAGTTCGCAGGTCGAGCGTCTGATGATTGAAGGCGGCTACAAGAGTGCCGATGTCGTGAGGGTGAAGCCCGACAATCCCGACCGCGAGGCGCTGCGGCGGAAATTCCTGGCCGAACACACGCATGACGATGATGAGGTGCGGTTTTTCGTCGAGGGGGCGGGCGCGTTCTATCTGCGCAAGGGCGGGCGCGTCTATCGCGTCGTCTGCGAACGCAACGACCTGATTTCGGTTCCGGCCGGGACGACGCACTGGTTCGATACAGGACCACGTCCGCATTTCTGCGCCATCCGCATCTTTACCTCACCCGAGGGCTGGGTCGGTCATTTCACCGGCGACGACATCGCGACGCGTTTTCCAAAATTCGCTGGCGCGGCGGCGTGAGCGAAATTCGCGCCGTCGTCACCGACATCGAAGGCACCACGACACCCATCGCCTTTGTGCATGAGGTGCTGTTTCCCTATGCGCGGGAGCGGCTGGCGGGTTTCGTTGCCGCGCATGGCGGCGAGACGGAAGTCGCTGCGGCACTTGCGGAAGCGCGCGAACTGGGCGGCATTCCCGATGCGTCAATGGATGAAACGGTGGCGCTGCTTCTCGCCTGGATCGACGAGGACCGGAAGGCCCCGCCGTTGAAATTCCTGCAGGGGCTGATATGGCGGCAGGGCTATGAAGACGGGGTGCTGAACGGCCCGGTTTATGACGACGCGGCGGCGGCGCTCACGCGCTGGCAGGCGCAGGGGCTGCGGCTCTTCGTCTATTCATCGGGTTCGGAGGAAGCGCAGCGGCTGATCTTCGGCTATTCCGACAAGGGCGACCTGACGCCGCTTTTCGACGGTTTTTTCGATACGCGGATCGGCGGCAAGCTCGACACGGCCTCCTATGAAGCCATTGCGCGGGCGGCGGAGATGCCGGCGGGTGAAGTGCTTTTTCTTTCCGATCATGCGGGCGAGATCGCGGCGGCGCGGGCGGCCGGGATGCAATGTGTGCAGATCGACCGCGCGCTTCCCGCCGATGTCTGGCGCGAGGACGCGACGGCGCCGGTCACCGGATCGTTTGACGCCGTCGAGGAACGGCTGCGGCCCGGAAAGTAGGAAGGGCCAGGCGACCGGTTTTCGCCGGGCCTTTCCGGGCCGGCCCGCAAGCGTTATCGCTTGCACTTTCCTTCGTCGCGGCAGCCCATATAGCCGCCGGCGGCAGCGCCTATCACGCCGCCCACGACCGCTCCGGTGCCAACCGAACCGCCTGTAACTGCGCCTGCCGCCGCACCGACGCCCGCGCCGATGGCGCCGCCCGTCAACGCACCTTTTTCGGTCTGATTGAGATCGGAGCAACCCGCCGTCAGCAGAAAGGCAGCCATCGCGAAGGCCGCCGCTGTTTTCACCATTTTCATCTCCCTCAACATCGATTTGTTCAAAATTGCCACAAGATCCAGATTAGGATGCACAGGGCATGAAGGCCGAAGCGTGTCCCGATTGGGGCAATTGAGGCTGGCGGCACACGCGCGGGCTTGTGCTGCCGGAGATCCTTGCAGATGATCGCGGACGATGAGCGCTGAGATCAGACCTGAAGGCCCCGGCGGCGACCGGCTGCGCGAGCGCGCGGCCGAGAGCGCGGGCATGCGCCGATCGTGGCGGGTGGGGCTGATCGCGGTGCAGGCGGTTCTGTTTCTCTTTTTTCTGCCGGCTTTCCTGATCCTTCTCTACGCGGTAGTGCCGCCGCCGGTGACGCCGCTGATGCTCATTCGCGCGCTGGAGGGGCACGGGATTTCGAAGGCGTGGGTGCCGCTCACGCGGATTTCGCCGCATCTGCAGCGCGCCGTGATTGCGGCGGAAGATGCCAAATTCTGCACACATGGCGGCTTCGACTGGGAGGCGGTCGACACCGCGATCGAGCGGCGGCGGCGCGGCGGGCGCGTGCTCGGTGCCTCGACGATCAGTATGCAGACGGCCAAGAATCTCTTTCTGTGGCCGGCCCGAACCTATTTCCGCAAGGGCGGCGAGGTCTACATAACCGTCTGGCTCGAAACGCTTTTAAGCAAGCGGCGTATCCTCGAACTCTATCTCAACGTCATCGAACTCGGCCCCGGCATTTACGGCGCGGAAGCGGCGGCGCGCCATTTTTTCGGCGTCGGCGCGGGCGACCTGTCGCCGGCACAGGCGGCGCAGCTGGCCTCGGTTTTGCCCTCGCCGCTCAACTGGCGGCCGGCGCCGGGGGGGCGCGCGGGCACAATCGAAGTGAGGGCGCGATCGGTCGAAATCGACAGCGACGGACCCTGCTGACCCCCCCCTCTGTCATCAAACTGTCAAAAAACTGTCATAAAAGCGCGGCGGCACGATTTATCCCGCCGCTTATCCCCGCCCGGCGGAACACTTCTCCCCGGGATATCCATGACTTGTCCCCGCGTGCGGGAAGAAATCATGCCTCGGGCGTGTGCTCGCGCATGACGAGGGCGGCCAGCGCACAGAGGTCGGCTTCGGTTTCGGCAAATTGCCACTTCTCGATTTCGACCATCCGGCCGGTGCGATAGTCGGCGCGGGTGGTGGCGGCGAGCGCGCGATGCGCAAGTTCGGGTGTGGCGGAAGGCGACCAGCCGAAGGCGCGCAGGCGGCGCGCGAGGCGCGTTTCGTAAACCGCGCGGGTCTCGCCGGGCCGGCTTTCGGCAAACCAGATTTCGCCGAGCTTCGCGGCGGCTTCCGGGTCCGCCAGCAGTTTCAAAAGGACATCGGCGTCGAAAGAGAGGCTTTTCGGCGCACGGCGGAAGAGGAGCGCCGGCAGGGCGGCAGCGATGAGCGCGGTGCCGCCGAGGACGACGACGTCGCGCCTCGAAACGGGGTGGGGCGCGGCTGGATGGGCGTCGTCGTGTTCGGTCTCCATATGCTTTGCCATCAGATGAACGCTCCCTGCTCGAAACGGGATTTCAGATGGTCGGCGAGGCGCAGCGCCAGCGCCACCAGCGTCAGGGTCGGGTTGACGGTGCCGCCGGTCGGGTAGAGCGAAGAGCCGGCGATGAAGAGGTTCGACATTCCGTGTACGGCGCAATCGGCGTCGACGACGCCCTTTTTCGGGTCGCTCGCCATGCGCGTGGTGCCGAGATGGTGATTGCCCCAGCCCTCGGCCTCGGTCCATTCGTCGCGTTCGGGAAAGAGAATGCGGACGCGGCCCTCGCCCCAGGCGCCGAAGGCGCGGGCCAGCGCTTCGAGATTGCCGCGCAGGCTGTCGGCATCGGCCTTGCGGAGGCGCCAGGCAAGGCGCGTGCGGGGAAGGCCGAGCGGGTCCTTGTCGTCCGACAGGGTGATGCGGCTGGCGGGGTTCGGCTGCTGCTCCGAGGCGCAGCCGACACCGAGGCGCCAGCCGAGTTCGCCGCCGGCGGCCACGGGCGCCGCGGTCGTGTCGCGGGCGAGCTTCAAGACCAGCGGCTGGACCCATGCGGCGGGATCGCGCTGGCCTTCCTCGGAGCCGGTGGCGTCCGTCACCGCATAGCTCATGCCGAAGGTGAGGACGGTGCCCAGGCGCCGCGTGCGGCGCAGATAATCGGGCGTGAAGAGAAAACAGCCGCGCACGACCGAATTGTCGAGTTTCGTGTAGGTACGGTAGAAGCGCGCCACCTGTTCCGGGTCGGTGACGAGGAAGGTCGCGGGCGAGGGGATGTGCGGATGCTCCATGAAGAAGCGGCCGACATTGCCGTTGCGGTTGCCGAGGCCCGCCGGCTCGATGCTGTTGGAATAAAGCAGGATGCGCGCATTCTCGATGGCGCCGGCCGCCAGGATGCAGACTTTCGGCTTCACCTCGAAGCGGACGCCCGACAGCGTGCCGAGGCGCAGCCGCTCGACGCGGGCGCCGTTTTCGGTCGGCACGATTTCCATGACGTTGCTGTTGAGATAGCAAGCGACGTTTTTTGCGGCCTCGATGTCGGGCCGGTATTTTTTCCCGAAGCGCGTCGGCGGGCTGTAGATGAAGAAGCGCGTCATCACCTCGTCGCCCGCGAGCGGCAGCGGCTCGCCGCCCTCGGCCCAGGCCGAGGCATCGTCGAAGGCGGTGGAGCGGAGCTGGCAGACATCGGCGGCGCGTTCGTAATAGGGGTCGAGAAGGGCGCGGGTGATGGGCCAGCCGGAATGGGGGACCCAGTCACGCTCCTCGAAATCCATCGGCTCGAGCGGCCGCGTCCAGCCGCCCCAGTGATTGGTGGTGCCGCCGAAATAGCGCAGGCGCGAACTCGCCATCGGATATTCGACGCCCGCCATCTCGCCTTCATAGAGCGCCTGCGTGTCGGCATCGAATTCGAAGCCGCCGCTTTCAATGAGCGCGATGGAGATGCCCGAGCCCGCCAGCTCGCGCGCGATCGAAATGCCGGCCGCGCCCGCGCCGATGATCGCGAGGTCGGTTTCGACGGTGGTGCCGTCCGGGACGTTGCGTCCGTCAATGAACATGGGTTGTCTTTGGTCCTGTCGTTCGACTTTCCGGCGCGGGCCACTCGGCTCCGCATTCTTGTCTTTCGGCATCGCGTCCGAATTGTGGCGGCGGCCCGGCTGTTACAGGGCCTGCCACAGGAATTTACGCGGCGATTTGGCGGGTTTCGAGGCCCTTTTACGCTGGACCGGGCGGGGCGCCCCATGCGAGGTTTCTTCCCAACAGGAATCCCCTCCCGGCACCGGGGCGGACCCCGCAGAAGGGTTCGGCCCGGACCTGAAAAGCCCCGAACGCCTGCGAAAGACGGCGGGGGCCCGGACCGGCCGAGGGACGGCATCAAACACGGAGGACTGCCCCCATGAAGGACTATCTGAAATTCTATATCGACGGCCAGTGGGTCGACCCGGTCGAGAAGAAGACGCTCGACGTCATCAACCCGGCGACGGAAGAGCCTTTCGCCCGCATCAGCATGGGTTCGGCCAAGGATGTCGACAAGGCGGTGGCGGCGGCGAAAGCGGCTTTCCCGAAATTCTCGACGACGACGAAGCAGGAGCGCATCGAGCTTCTGCAGTCGATCATGGCGGTCTATCAGAAGCGCTATGCCGAAATCGCCGCGGCGATCACCGAGGAAATGGGCGCGCCGCAGAAGCTCTCGCAGCATGCGCAGGCCGCCATGGGCATCGCGCATCTCAACACCAATCTCGAAATCCTGAAGACATACGAATTCGAGGAAGACAAGGGCCCGACGCGGATCCTGCGCGAGCCTGTGGGCGTGTGCGCCTTCATCACGCCGTGGAACTGGCCGATCAACCAGATCACCTGCAAGGTGGCGCCGGCGCTGGCCGTTGGCTGCACCATGGTGCTGAAGCCTTCGGAAGTGGCGCCGATCAACGCCTATATCTTCGCCGAAGTGCTGCATGAGGCGGGCGTGCCGAAGGGCGTGTTCAACCTTATCAATGGCGACGGGCCCGGCGTCGGCTCGCCCTTGTCGGCGCACGCGGATGTCGACATGGTGTCGTTCACCGGCTCGACGCGGGCCGGCATTCTGGTTTCGAAGGCGGCGGCGGACACTGTGAAGCGCGTGGCGCTGGAGCTGGGCGGCAAGTCGGCCAATATCGTGCTCGACGATGCCGACTTCAACAAGGCGGTGACGGGCTCGGTGTTCGGCATGATGTCGAATTCCGGCCAGAGCTGCAACGCGCCCTCGCGCATGCTGGTGCCGGCTTCGCGCCAGGACGAGGTGATCCAGATCGCGAAGGCCGCCGCCGAGAACGTCAAGGCGGGCGACCCGAACGCCGAGGGCACGACGATCGGGCCTGTGGTTTCGGAAGTGCAGTTCAACAAGATTCAGGGCCTGATCCAGAAGGGCATCGAGGAGGGTGCAACGCTCGTGACCGGGGGCCCCGGCCGGCCGGAAGGCGTCAACAAGGGCTATTATGTGCGTCCGACGATCTTCGCCAATGTGACGAACGACATGACCATCGCGCGCGAGGAAATCTTCGGGCCGGTGATGGCGATCCTTCCCTACAAGGACGAGGAAGACGCGGTCAGGATCGCCAACGACACGGTCTACGGCCTTTCGGGCTATGTGCAGGGCGAGCCGGAACATGCGCGGAAAGTCGCCTCGCGGCTCAGGACCGGCAATGTGCACCTCAACCTCGCCGGCCCCGACCTCAACGCGCCCTTCGGCGGCTACAAGCAGTCCGGCAACGGCCGCGAATGGGGCGAGTTCGGCTTCGAGGAGTTCCTCGAGGTGAAGGCCGTGCTGGGGTATAACGCGGCTTGATGCGAATTCCGGGTTAGTCCGGACAAGGAAGAAGCCGGTCCCGAAAGGGGCCGGCTTTTTTGTTGAGGGCGAGCGGCGTTCGCCATGCTTTTTGCGATCGCAAAAGTCATCCGCTTTTGGGCGGTCTCGCCTGATAGTCCAGCAAGGGAAGTGCGCCGACACGGTCCCGGTCTGACGCTGGAGCCCACAGCCTCCAAGCTTCATAGCGGGCTATCCGGCGGGTCGCGCCTTGAAATAGTTGAAAAGTGGCCATGTCCCTCCATTGCGACGTGAATCGCCCGTACTGATCGGCGCCACTTGTCATGAAGTTCATCAACCAGCCTGTTGCAGATAGGGCCAGCAACCCCGCATGTTTGTCTGTCTCCACAACATCAAGTGACGGCAACGTGCTGACAATTGGCTCCATAGTCCAGTCGTCGCCATAGGTAACACAGGTTTTATCGCCAAAGCCTTGGTAGATTCGCGGGGCGCCATAGCAACTCTGAAGTATCCCGATCAGCGGGGCCCCATCTTCATTGTGACCGAAGACAATTCCGAGTGCCGCGCTGCTTTCGTATTCGAATACCACTAGGTCACCGGATTTGGTCTTCTCAAGTTTCATCAGCTCTTGATGTCCGATAACGTGTGCCATGGTGTAATCCCGTCCGTTGATGTTTGGCAAAGATTTCCTGCGACTCGACACTTGAAAGTGCAAGCATCAGGTGAATTCTGAAAATGGCAAAGGTATTTTTTTCATACTCGCATGCTGATGAGGCGCTGCGCGATCAACTGGAAAAGCAGCTTGCGATGCTCCGTCGGCAAGGCGCGATAGATATCTGGCATGACCGGCGCATCGGCGCTGGCGCAGACTTTGGCCGTGAGATCGATAGTCATCTGGAAGAGGCAGACATAGTTTTGCTATTGGTCAGCGCTGATTTTCTTGCCTCGGACTATTGTTACGATCGCGAGATGATGCGGGCTCTCGAGAGGCATGAAGAAGGAAGAGCCGTTGTCGTGCCGGTGATACTTCGCGCCTGTGATTGGCAAGGCGCGCCTTTCGGAAAGTTGCTTGCTACGCCAACTGATGGTCGTCCTATCACCCAGTGGCCAGATAGAGATCAGGCTTTTCTGGAGGTCACGAAAGCAATCAAGAGCGCTATTGCGCGATCGGATAGACCTGTCGCCGTTCCCGGACCCTCCAAGCCGCCGCCTCTTTCCGAAGCCAAGGCCAACGTGATCGGGCCCCGTTCGAGCAACCTGCGTTTGGCGAAGGAGTTCAGTGAACGCGACAAGGACATCTTCAAGCACGACGCCTTTGAGTTCATGGCCAAATTTTTTGAAAACTCGCTTCGTGAGCTAGAGGATCGCAACCGAGGTGTCGAAACCAGTTTTCGGCGTGTCGATGCAAACCGCTTTACTTCAATCATTTACAAGAACGGGCGCGCGATCTCCCGCTGCACTATCTTTATGGGCGGCGGCATTTTGGGTGCAGGGATTGCCTATTCGGCCAGTGAGACCAATGAGAGCAATTCGTACAACGAGAATTTGACCGTCGAGGCGGACGAACTTTCTCTCCATCTTCGTTCAATTGGCATGGCGAATATGGGGGCGGAGCGCGATGTTAATCTCTCGTTTGAGGGGGCAGCGGAATTCTATTGGAGCATGTTGATTAGCCGTCTGCAGCGCTGAACGCCTCCTAGCACCCCTTGGACTGTGCAAGCTAGTAAATGGCCGCGAATGGGGCGAGTTCGGGTTTGAGGAGTTCCTCGAGGTGAAGGCTGTGCTGGGGTACAACGCGGCATAAATGCCGGCCTCAAACGCCGGCGCTCGCGTCCGCTCGCTTGGCTTGCGGCGCAGGGGCGCCGACGCGCAGTCGCGCTTGCCGTCATTTGACCGGCGTTGCCGTTCAAACGACGGGGGTGTGCGATGGAGAGGCTGAACAAGGTTGTCCCGGGTTTGTCCGGGTAAGGAAGAAGCCGGTCCCGCGAGGGGCCGGCTTTTTTTGTTGGCGGCCGCGGGCGGTCAGGCGATGTCCAATGCGGCGCGCACCATGCGCCGCAGTTCCATCGGAAACTGCTTTTTCAAGGCACCGTATTCGCGCTGACCGTACATGTTGCGAAGAGTCGGCTGCGATACGGCAAAGAAATTGGCGGCGCCGAGGATCATGTAGATCCGTGCGAGCGCTTCGGCGTGGGACAAGGTTTGCCCCTTCGGCGTTTTGCGGACAAGCGCGGCAACCGCATCCAGAAAATCCTTGAGATACCAGCTATGGGCGTGCTCCGCCCGGCCCTTGTTGTCGAGCAGTTCGCGCATCAGCAGTTGCGTGTCGTCGGGATATTTCAGCGTGTTCTCGTAAAGGCCGAGCAACAGTTCTTCCAGTTGTTCGGCCGGGCCGGGATGGGCGGCGCCGGTCCGTTTGACAAGCGCCGTGAGATGACCTGCCAGTTGCGACAGGACTTCGCCATATAACCGCTCCTTGGTGCCGAAGTGATGGATGAGGGCCTGCTTGGTCAGGCCCAGCTCGGTTGCGATCGCGGCAATGCTGGTTCCGTAGAAGCCCTTGTCGGCGAACAGCTTTTTCGCCGCTTTCAGGAAGGCGTCGCGCGTATCGCCGACGGCGGTTGCGGTGGCGCGTGAAATAGCAGGCCTCCCCCGGAAAACCGGATGACGGGTTGACAGCTTACCAATCGGTAAGGCAAGGTAGCTTACCACTCGGTAAGCGTTCGCACAGGCGATTGGCCGAACGACCTCAAACGGGAACGAATCCATGTCCGAAGACGCCGTGAAGTATAGCAAGTCGGGCGCGATTGCGACGATCACGCTCAATCGTCCCGAAAAGCACAACACGATCCGTGCCGAAATGGCGGTGGGGCTCGATGCGGCGCTCCGGCGCGCAAACCGGGACAGGGATGTGCGCGTGATCGTGCTTGAAGGTGCGGGCGACAGTTTCTGCGCCGGCTTCGATTTCTCGGGCGGGCTTTCCCACGCGAAAGACTATGTGGAGGAGGGCTACGACCCCGGGATGGATGTCCACAATTCCACCAACGCCTTCACGGGCGGCATTCCGCTCTTCATGGGGCTGTGGCGCGGGCTCAAGCCCAGCATCGCAAAAGTGCATGGCTGGTGTCTCGGCGCCGGCTCGGAACTCGCGCTTTGTGCCGACCTCGTGATCGCCTCGGACGATGCGCGGTTCGGGACGCCCTATTCGCGCGTCTGGGGGTGTCACCTCACCGGCATGTGGATTTACCGGCTCGGTCTCGCCAAGGCGAAATATTATGCGCTGACCGGCGAGTGGGTGAGCGGCAAGGAAGCGGCGGAAATGGAGTTGATCAACTTCTCCTGTCCGCTGGAAGAGCTTGACGAGCGCGCCGCCGCGCTTGCGGCGAAGCTTGCGCGGATTCCGCTGACGCAGCTTTCCGCCATGAAGCTCATCGTCAATCAGGCTTACGACAATATGGGCCTTCAAAGCACACAGATACTCGGGCCGGTGCTCGACGGGATCATGCGCAATACGCCGGAAGGCCGCGCCTTCGTGCGGACGGCCGCGCGCGCGGGCGTGAAGAAGGCCGTGGCGGAACGGGACGCGCCGTTCGGCGACTACAGCCAGGGCAGCGCCGAGGAACGGCCACGCCGGCGCAGCGAGATCGGCTGAGGTCTGCCGGATGTCGCGGATTTTCGAAGCACAGGAAACACCAACACTCCCGGGAGAGAAACATGCGTAACCTGCTCGCCGACGATTCCACCGTCATCGAACGGCTGCTCGATCATATCGATCGCAAGACCACCGATCTCAGCGAGGGGGTGTGGCGCGAACCGGTCGAGAACTATACGTCCCGGGAACGCTTCGCGGCGGAGATCGCCTCTGTATTTCACCGAACACCGACGCCGTTCTGCCCTTCGGCGGCGCTGCCGGAAGCGGGTTCCTATGTGGCGCGCGACGCGTCGCTGACGCCGATCATTGCCGTCCGCGGGCAGGACGGGCAGGTTCGCGCCTTTCGCAACGCGTGCCGGCATCGCGGCGTGCGGCTGGCAGAAGGGACAGGCTGCAGGAATGCGTTCACCTGCCGCTATCATGCCTGGACCTATGGGCTGGATGGCGCATTGCGCGGCGTTCCTCACGAATACGGCTTTCCCGGTCTGGACAAGAGCGCGCACGGGCTTGTGCCGCTCGCCACGACGGAAAAGCACGGCATGGTGTTCGTGACGCAGGAAGCGGGCGGTGCGGACAATGAGGACGATGTCATACCCGATTATTTCGGGCCGGGGTGGCGTCTCGTTTCCATGTCGGAGCAGGATTTCGATTTCAACTGGAAGATATTCGTGGACGGATTGCTTGAGGGCTATCACATCCGCTCGACACATGCGGAAACCTTCTACCCGCGGCAATACGACAATGTGACGGTCGTCGAGACGTTCGGCCGGAATTGCCGGGTGAGCTATCCCTACCGCACCATCGAGAAACTCCGTGATGTGCCGCCGGCAGAGCGGCGCGCGCGGGGCGCGCTCACGCAACTCAATCTTCTGTTTCCCAATGTCGCGGTGGCGACCTTCCCGAGCCATATGACAATGGCGGTGCTCGAACCGAGGGCGGTGGAGCGCACACGGCTTGTCACCTACACGCTGTCAGATCGCGCGGAAAGCGACATGACGGTCAAGATCGGTCAGGACTTCGTCACGGCGGGAACCGCCGAGGATCGCGAGATGGCGAGCGCGACCCAGCACGGCCTCAGGTCCGGCGCCAATGACGTTCTTACCTTCGGCCTTTTCGAAGGCGCAAACCGGCACTTTCACTGCGGGCTCGCCGAAGCGCTTGGCGAGACCTGAAGCCATTGTCCGGACGTCTCGTTGCCTTCGCCGCCACATTGCCGCCGGACCGCTCTTCCATCTCGCGGCGCGGTCCGCTTCGGCGCGAAGATTCTTCCAACGCTTATCCGGAATTCAGATGTCATCCGGCGATCCCGGCTTTCGCCGGGTGACGCCCTTGGGCGGGGAAGCGCGCCGGAACCGCTGCAGCTGGCGGAAAACGGGGCAAACGGGGTTCCGCGCGCGGGGCGCGATTAACCCTGCGCGGGATTCATTTCACAAACTGCTTCTATCGAGCGGGAATTTACTGTTTCATTATGGGGCAGCCGGAAGAGGCTGCCTGATGGAAATGGGTGACGGCCTCGCCTTGCGCGCGGGGGCATGGCTGCGGGATGCCGCAGAGGGGGCAAGATGGGCCGGGGGGCTCACGACAGGCGGTCCGGATGGACCCGGCGGGCATGGAGCGGCGCGGCGCTTGCGCTGGCGGTCGGCCTTGGCCTGATGCTTCTCCCCGCGACGCCTGCCCGCGCCGACGCGACCGTCTGCGTCGATGAAACATCCGGCACCGGCAACGGCGCCACCGCCACCAACCCCAACGCGACGGCCTGCGGCGACAGCGCGGCGGCGACCGGCCTTGGCGGTTCTGCCTTCGGCGCGGGCGCCGAGTCGAGCGGCGAGGGCAGCGCCGCCTACGGCAATTCCAGCATAGCGGGCGGCGATTTTTCGGCAGCCTATGGCGTCGCGAGCGAAGCGGCCGGCGAAGGCTCGTCGGCCTTCGGCTTCCAGAGCAGCGCGGGCGCGGACTATGCCACGGCCCATGGCACGGGCACGATTGCGGGTGGCGAGGATTCGACGGCGGTCGGCGCTTTCGCGGAAGCCGCCGAAGGCGGCTCCACGGCGGTCGGCGTCAGCAGCCTGGCCGACGACGAGGGCGCGAGCGCCTATGGCGCGGGCGCGACCGCAGAGGGCTTTCTTTCGACGGCGGTCGGCACGAACTCCTATGCCGAGAGTTTCGGCTCGACGGCGTTCGGCGCGTTCTCCGAGGCGAACGGCAGCAGTTCGACGGCGGTGGGCGGCAACGCTCATGCAAGCGCGGCCGATTCAACCGCGCTCGGCGACAGCGCCTTTGCGCTGGCCGAAGGCGCGAGCGCCATCGGGCAGGACAGTACGGCGGAAGGCGTCGAGTCCAGTGCCTTCGGCGAGAACGCCTATGCGGAAGGCGAGAACGCCATCGCCATCGGCAGCGATTACGACGATGACGATACGGGCGCCCATGCATCGGGCCTCAACTCCATCGCGCTCGGCAGCGACAGTGTGTCGGGCGGCGAGGGATCGGTCGCGATCGGCTGGAACTCCGAGGCGACGGAGGACGGCAGCGTCGCGATCGGCGAGGGCGCGTCTTCCACGGGGGCTGACGCCATCGCCATCGGCACCGGCGCCACCGCGACGGGATCGATCGCGATGGGCGCGGGCAGCACGGCGTCGGGCGGGGGTGCGGCCTTCGGCGACAACACCACCGCGACCGGCGGCAGCAGCGCCGCCTTCGGCGAGAATGCGACGGCGACGGCCTCGCTGTCGGTTGCCGTGGGACCGAACGCGGACGCCACGGGCTTTGCCTCTTATGCGGGCGGCTATGCCGCGAGCGCGAACGGCTCAAGCTCCGTTTCCATCGGCGCGGAATCCCATGCGAGCCTGCAGGGCGGCGTCGCGCTTGGCGGCGGAGCGGCGTCGGACGGTTTCCAGGCGGTCGCGGTCGGCGAGCTTTCGTCGGCGTCGGGCGCGAACAGCGTCGCGCTCGGCGACGGCACCATGGCGACGGCCTCGAACAGCGTCGCGCTCGGCTCGGGCTCGGTCGCCGACGAGGCGGACACGGTGTCGGTCGGCTCGTCCGGCAATACGCGGCGCATCACCAATGTGACCGCGGGCGTGGCGCAGACCGACGGCGTCAATGTGAGCCAGCTCCAGGGCGTCTACACCAGCCTCAGCAACGATATCGACAAGACGCAGGAAGGCGTTGCGATGGCCTTTGCGATGTCGGGCACATCGGGGCTCGCGAAACACGAGAAATTCGCGCTGTCGGGCGGGGTCGGCACGTTCGAGGGGCAGCAGGGCGCGGCGCTCGGCGCGGCGATGCGGCTCGACGAGAACTGGTCGCTCAATGCGGGCGTCGCCGCCGGCATGCAGGAAGGCACGGTCGGCGGGCGCGTCGGCTTTCGCTACGCCTGGTAGGCCCGCGGAAAAGCGCCGCCAATGCGCGATTTAGCATTTTGTTGAGGGAAATATGCGCTGATGGCAGGCGTTCGGGAGAATTCGGCCATGCGACTCTTTGCAATCCTGATGGGCATGTTGATCGCGCTGATCGGCGCGTTCTTCCTCGGCGCCTATCTCATCGGCGGATCTCTGGGCGAGGGCAAGCTTTCGTCGCTGCCTTTCGCGCAAGGAACGTCCGCGCCCGCACCCGAACCCGTACCTGCCGCCGTAAGCGAACGCGCCGCCGCGCCGGCGCCGCCGGTGAAGAAGCCGGTCTTCCCGCATATGGAACTGCAGGCGCAATATGCCGGGCCCTTCGCCGATACGCTGATCCAGCGCTGGCGCGACCCGATCGACGGGCGCATCTGCTATGTCTATCTGCCGGCCAATGTGAAGCATGCGCCGCTTGAAGCAGCGGGCGGCTTTTTCGATTACGGCGCGAACTCCATCGGCAGCATCAGCTGCGGCGCGCCGGGGCCGCAGTTGAAGGCCGTGCCCGCGCCGCCGCCGGGGCGATAGCGCGCGCGGGACGAAGGAATGGCGTCCCGATTGCCGGTTTTGTCCCGAAACGGGAGCGGACTCCTTTCGTTTTTCCGCCCGGTCACGAAACGATCACGCCGCCGGGCATGGACGGTGGCAGACTGAATCGCGGTCCTCTCTTGGAGTCGTTCATCGTTTCACGAAAACGATGAACGACTCCAAGTCTTTGTTTTATCGCGTTTACGGACGGTGAACCGCCCCCTTTTGTTTTAAAGGAGGCACTTCACCTGGAAACGCTCCAGGGATTCGCGCATGACCGGCCCGCCTGAACCGCCAGACACCGACGATCCGTCAGACGACCTGCCAGATTGGGATTTTTCCAGGATCAGCGGCGCGCGCCCGGCGCGGCCGGGCGACGAGGCTTTGCCCTGGCGCGATGCCGATTTTGCGCGCATCAGCGAAAACCTCCCGCCGGCGCCGACGCCGGCCGAAGAAAAGTTGCCCGCATGGCGGCGGATTGCCGGGGGCTGGACCGTTCCTTCGCTTCCACGTCCGGCGCTTCCACGTCCGGCGCTACCGCGCTTCCGGGTGCCGCGCTTCCGGATGCCGCGCCTGCAACTGCCGCGCTTGCGTCTTCCGCGGCCGCATATTCCAAGGCCGGTCTTGCCGAGATTGCGGCTGCCGCGCGCGAGGTTGCCGCGTGTGCCGCTGCCGCGGTTGAGGCTTCCCAGCGTGCAGCTTCCGCGCGCGCGGCTTCCCCGCCCGTCATTGCCACGGCTTCGGCTCCCGCGCCTGCAGATCCCGCGCGTGCGGCTTCCGGTGCCGCGCCTGCCGCGTCTTCACGTTCATGTTCCGCGGTTCTCGTGGCCGCGGCCGCGTTTGCGGCTGCCGCAGCCACGGCTTCCGCAACCGCCGCTGCCGCGGCTTTCGCGGCGGCAATTCCCCCGCTTGCGGGTGCCGCATCTTCAGCTTCCCCGTTCGCCGTTTCCCTATCCGCAATTTCCCCGTCCGCGTCTGCCGCATGTGGCCTGGCGCACGCCGGCGCGCAATCTCGCCGTCCGTGCGGGGGGATTGCGCAGCAGTGTTGCTTCGCAAGGGCGGCGGGCCGGCGCGGGTGCGGTCCGGACGGCGGACCGTGCGGCCCTGCGTGCCATTCGCGCTGCAGGCGCGGCACGGCGCGGCACGGCGCGGGGCGTGTCGGCGCTGACGGCGCCCGGCACCGGGCGCTACTGGCAGAGCGGGTCGCTGGCGAGTATCGGCCTCAGCCTCGGCCTCGTCGCGGCGATGTCGGCGGCGAGCCTGTGGCAGGCGCCGGGGGAGGCGCCGGCGGTGAATTATGTCGAGGGGCGGCCCGTTCCCGCCGTCATCCGCCCCTTCTCCGATGTCGAGCTGGCGCAATTGCGGCCGGTCCTGGTGCCGCTGCCGCGCGTTGCCTATCAGCCACCGCCCCGCGTGGCGGCGCGGTCCGTTTCGGGGCCCGCGCCGATCGATGTCGACGCGCTGCCGTCGCGGCTGATGCTGCCGGTGGCCGAGCGGCGCGCCGTTACGCACGCCCCCGCCCCGACGGCCGCAGCGCAGGTG
>NZ_JBBECC010000136.1:0-3217 GCF_040882025.1 Parvibaculum sp.
CCTCTCCCCAACGGGGAGAGGGAAGGGGCCCGGCGATGCGGCGAAGCCGCGTCGGTGGGAAGGGTGAGGGGGCTTCCCTCAAACCTCCGCCGAGCCGCCATCGACCGGAATGGTCGCGCCGGTCGTGTAGGCCGATGCGCGCGAGGCGAGGAAGATCGCGACGCCGGCGGCGTCTTCCGGCGTGCCGATGCGGCCGAGCGGATTGCCGGCCTTGATCGCATCGCCGAAACTTTCCAGCGTCGCCTTCATCATCTGGCTCGGAAAGGGGCCGGGCGCGATCGCGTTGACGAGGATATGTTCGCGCGCCAGGCGCTTCGCGAGATGCCGCGTCAGCATGATGACGCCGGCCTTGGACGAGGAATAGGCATAGGTTTCGAGTTCCGGCGGCTCGATGCCGTTGACCGACGCCGTGTTGATGACGCGGGCGGGATTTGCGGCGCTGGCGGACGCGCGCAGCAGCGGCAGCATCTTCTGTGTCAGGAAGAAGACGCCCTTGAGGTTGATGTTCTGCACCTTGTCCCAGCCGCTTTCGGAATATTCGTCGATCGGCTCGCCCCAGGCCGCGCCCGCATTGTTGATCAGCACGTCGAGCTTCTTCTCGCGTTTCGAAAGTTCGGCCGCGATGCCGGCGATGCCTTCCTGCGTGCCGAGGTCGAAGGGCAGCGAAATGCAGGTGCCTTTCTTCGACAGTTCCTCGGCGAGCTCGTTGCAGGCCTGCGCCTTGCGCGCGGTGATGTAGACCTTCGCCCCGTTCTCGACGAAGCCGGTCGCGATCATCTCGCCGATGCCGCGCGAGCCGCCGGTAATGAGCACCGTCTTGCCCGCGACGCTGAAGAGATTTTTCATGGAAGTTCCCCTGCTGGATTTTCAATGGCGGGAAGCTAGCTGACGCAGGGGAAATCGGCAAATGGCCGGAAAAAACTTGTCATCCCGGCGCTCACCAAAAACAGAAGTGTCATCCCGGCGAAAGCCGGGATCCATGGGTGGCCCGTCACACGCCGCGCGTCAGATGGGCCCCGGCTTTCGCCGGGGTGACAATGAAAGTGAGGCGAACAAAAAAGGGCGCCTCTTTCGAGACGCCCTTTCTTCATTCAAAACGCTGCCTCAGAAGGCGGCCGCGTCGAGGGCCATGTAGCCGTCGGCGCCTTGTTTGGCGCGTTCGAGCCAGCTCGCCGTCATCGGGATTTCGCGTTCCATCCAGTAGCGCGCCAGCACCAGCTTGCGCTCGTAGAATTCGCGGTTGCCTTCGCCGGCTTTCAGTTTCGCCAGTGCGATCTTCGCCATCTGCGCCCACATCCAGCCCAAGGCCACCGTGCCGAAAATGTTCAGCATGTCGTAGGAGGCGGCACCCGCATTGTCGTAATTCTTCGGTGCGTTCTCCATCAGCCAGCCGGCCGCTTCGCCGAGGCGCTTGTAGCCCGCGCGCAAGGGTTCCACGAAAGGCTTCATTTCGGCGTCGCCTTCGTTTTCCTTGATGAATTCCTCCAGCTTGGCAAAGAAGGTCATGGTCGCGCGGCCGCCCTTGGCCGTCATCTTGCGGCCGACAAGGTCGAGCGCCTGGATGCCGTTGGCGCCTTCATAGACCTGGTTGATGCGCGCATCGCGCACGAACTGTTCCATGCCGTGGTCGCGCACATAGCCGTGCCCGCCGAACACCTGCATCGAATCGTTCGCCGCCTGAAAACCGCGATCGGTGAAGAAGGCCTTGATGATCGGCGTCATCAGCTGCGCCATGTCGGCGGCTTCCTCGCGTTCCTTGTCGTCCTTGCCGAAAACCTGCAGCGTGAACAGCATCGACACATACATGGCGAGCGCGCGGGCGCCCTCCACGAAGGAGCGCGACGAAATCAGCAGGCGCCGCACATCCGGGAACACCATGATCGGGTCGGCGGGCCCGTCCGGGTTTTTCGCGCCGGTCAGTGCGCGGCCCGCCAGGCGCTCCTGCGCGTAAGCCACGCCGTTCTGATAGGCGACTTCGCCGATCGCGATGCCCTGAATGCCGACGCCCATGCGGGCGCCGTTCATCATCCCGAACATGCCGGCCATGCCGGCCGATTTCGACTTTTTCACTTCGCCGGTCTCGGTCTTCTTCTCCTTCGGCGCGCCGCCGAGGCGGTAGGCGACCGCGTCGTCGAAATTCAAGACCGCCGTCGCATTGCCCTTGATGCCCATTTTCTTTTCGATCGAGCCGGTCGAAACGCCGTTCCGCCCCTTGATCTCGCCGGTCTCCTTGTCGACCAGCATTTTCGGCACCATGAAGAAATTGACCGTCGAGAGATCGTTGGCGAGCTTGCCGTCCTCGCCCGGCACTTTGGCGATCACCATATGGATGATGTTGTCGGTCATGTCGTGGTCGCCGCCGGAAATGAAAATCTTGGTGCCGGTCAGGCGGTAAGTGCCGTCTTCCTGTTCGACGGCCTTGGTCTTCATCAGCTTCAGGTCGGTGCCGCAATGCGGCTCCGTCAGGCACATGGTGCCGGTCCATTCGCCGGAAATCATTTTCTTCGCCACATGCTCGCGCATCCAGGGCTCGCCCGTCGCCCAGAGCGCGGAGTAAGCCGCCGTCGTCAGGCCGGGATACATCGAAAAGGCCTGGTTCGCCGACATGCCCATTTCGGTGAAGGCAAAGGTGATGACGGAAGGCAGCCCCGCGCCGCCCGCATCTTCCGGCGCGCCGAGGCGGTTCCAGCCGTCGGCGCAATATTTCTCGAAGGCTTCCTTGAAGCCCGGCGGCGTCCTGACGACGCCGTTTTCGAGCACGCAGCCATGCTCGTCGCCGACCTGGTTCAGGGGCTGCAGAACCTCCTCGCAAAACTTCGCGCCGCCTTCGAGGATCGCTTGCGTCATGTCGGGCGTCAGATCGCCGAAGCCCGGCACGTCGCCGCGCTTGTCGATGCCCAGCAGCTCGTGAAACAGGAACATGAAATCTTCGACGGGGGCCTTGTAGCTCGGCATGGGGGCTTGCTCCTTCGATGGGGCGATTGAACTGAAACTCGGGACTTTGAACCAAACCTTGAATGTCACCCCGGCGAAAGCCGGGGTCCATGGGTCTTCAATACAGTCTCCCGTCGGCAAGGCTCCGACAAGGGTGCCGGCCTGTCCGCCGAAGCGGGCACCGCCCGCGAAGGCGGAGGCCCATGGGCGGATGAGCCAACCTCGGCAAAGGGCTTAAGTCCCCACCGCCGCAGCGTCAACTCGCATCGCGCGAACGGCCGAC
>NZ_JBBECC010000137.1:0-3182 GCF_040882025.1 Parvibaculum sp.
TACGAGGCTCACTGGAAGGACACGCTCGCGCGCATCGAAAAGATCATCGACACCGCGGATTATCCGCGTTTTTCGAAGGAATGCGGAGAGGATGGAGAGGCGGAACTGCTTCCGCCCGCAGCCGATGACGACGAGGTGCTCGAAGCGCAACGTGAAGCGCTTGACGCATTCGAAGGCGAAGTGGCGGAGATGGAAACGCAAGCCAGGCGCCTGAATGAAGCCTTCGAGGCGACGGTCGAAGAAATCTCGGCAAGTGCGCCGCCGGAGGAAGTCGCTGCGCTGCCCGAACCGGAAGTCTCCTATCCCGCCGGTCCGATGACCGCCATACCCAACACCGACGCTGCATTGCCGGACCCGTCCTCCTACGCCGTGCCGGCGGTAAATCTCCCCCGCATCGAAGCGCCCGCAGGCGGTCCTCTCGCCGACATGCGCGCCGATCCCTGCGGCCTCGACCCGGTAAAGGTCTGTTCGGTGCTGCTGGACGAGTTTCGCGGCGCCTGCGCGCGTGAACTGTCGGGCTTTCTCGCGATCTGCCGCAAGGGCCCCACGCTCACCGATTGCGCGGCGCGCTGCGAGGGCAACTGGCAGCAGGGCAAACACGATCTCGCGCTCGGCGAGCTGGCGCAGGCCCATATTCGCCGCGTCGCCGACGCCTCCGGCACGGAGAGCGAGAAAGAGGCCGAGCAAATGCTGGCCGAGATCGAGGCGAACAAGGAGCGCATGGCCGGCATCAAGGCGGCGGCGGCAAAGCGCGTCGTCAACATCTACATCAACGAGAACACCGACACGGTGATCCGCCACTACGGCAAGGCGTTCACGCCGCATCCGCCGTTGCGTTTCGCGGGCACGGCGGGCGGCGAGCTCTATCTCGGCGAGCGCGTGATGCTGGCCGACCTCGAGGCGCGAAACCGCTTTCTCGAAAAGGAAATCGACCGCCTGATCGACGAGGCCGGCTCCGGCTGGGCGGCCATGGCGGCGTCGAAATGGCGGGCGGATCCATCGGCACCGTATGGGCGCTGCGACGCCCGGCAGAACGACGCCAACCGCGATGCCTGCCTCGCCACCTGCAAGGGTGCCGCACCCGCGCAAGCCGTGAATGTCTGCCACGCAAGCGTCGTGCCGCAACTCGCCCTGCCCTATGGCCGCGGCTTTCTCTATCCGCCGGGCGATCCGCGTGGGCCAGCCCGGCCGGTCACGGGCGGACGAGTTCAGCCATGAGCCATTGCTGATGCTGGTGGATCGCCGCTTCGAGATGGCTGAGGCGGCCGGGGATCGCCCGACCGCTGGTGAGACCCTTCTGCACGCCTTCGCAAGCGGCGATATCCTCGATATGGACGGCGGTGGCCGCCTCACGCAGGAAGGTCTTCAGCGCCTCTGCGTCCGGCACCTCGAGCGAGCGGGGATGGGCGAGGAGATAGATCGTCAGCCGGAAGCGATCGACGCTTTCGATCTCCATCCGGTACCAGGTGACGGTGTCGGCAAAGACGGCAAGCAGCATCGAAGGATAGACGTTGAAGACGGAGAAGCCGCGGCGCGCTTCGTCCGGAATGTCCGGCAGCGGCGGAAAGATCGACTCGGACAATTCATTGCCCTTGTGCGGCATCCGGAGCGCCGCGAAGGGGCCGCGCGCATTATCCGCGTGTGACATTGCGGCCGGGTAATTCGGCTCGAAGGTTTCCGGGTGGATGGCGAAGTGGTGATAGGCCTCCATGAAATTGTCGACCAGCACCTTCCAGTTATAAGGCTGCTCGAAGACGACGCGGCCGACGATCTCGAGCTCGTCCATCTTCCAGGGCGCAAGCTCTTCCGAAAGCGGCGCGAGGGACAGGCCGAGCGGCGCGGCGCGCCCGTCGAGATTGACGAAGATGAAGCCGTTCCACACCTCGCAGGCGAATGACGGGAGCGCGCATTGGGCGGCATCGAGCGGCGAGACGCCTTCCATCAGCGGCGCGGCCATCAGCGCGCCGTCCAGCGCATAGGTCCATTTGTGGTAGGGGCAGGAGATGGTGCCGGCATTGCCCGCGCCTTCGGCGAGCAGCATGGCGCGGTGCCGGCAGACGGCGGAAAGCGCGCGCACGACGCCGTCGCGGCCGCGCACGATGAGCAGCGGTTCGCCCGCGATATCGATCCGGAAACGATCGCCCGCATTGGGGATTTCGGCGGCATGGCCGACCGAGATCCAGTTACGGCGGAAGATCTTTTCCTTTTCGGCCTCGAAGATTTCCGGCGAGGTGTAGAAGCCGGACGGCAGCAGACCGGCATCGGCCAGCGGCCGCTCGACGGCCGCCTCGCCTGCTTTCAACAGTTCCGCCATCGCCTGCATGACATGCTCCTATTTCGACCGAACGGTTGAAATTAGGGCGGGAGGCTGAGGGTGTCAAATGTTCCACAATCGCGCGGCAGACATCAGTGTCATCCCGGGGACAAGCCCCGGGATGAGACTTCTCTTTTGAATATGGCTGCCCTCGCCTACTCCCGGACGATCACCGGCAGTTCGGTGATGCCGCGGATGAAGTTGGAGCGCAGATATTTCGGCTCGCCGACGACCTCGACCCGCTTGAAGCGCTTCAGGATTTCTTCCCAGAGGATGCGCAACTGCATTTCGCCGACGCGGTTGCCGATGCAGCGGTGAATGCCGAAGCCGAAGGAGAGATGATGCCGCGCGCCCTCGCGGTCGATCAGGAATTCGTTGGCGCGCTCGATCTTCTCGTCGTCGCGGTTGCCCGAGACGTACCACATCGCGACCTTGTCCATCTTCCTGATCTTCTTGCCGCGAATTTCCGTATCTTCCATCGCGGTCCGGCACATATGCGCGACCGGGCTCTGCCAGCGGATGATCTCGGACACCATGTTCGGGATGACGTCGGGATTTGCCATCAGCTTGCGGTATTCGTCCGGAAACTGATTGAGCGCGAGCACGCCGCCGGTGATCGAATTGCGCGTCGTATCGTTGCCGCCGACGATCAGGAGCAGCATGTTGCCGAGATATTCGTTGGGCGGCATGTTCTTCGTCGATTCGCCATGCGCCATCATCGAGATGAGATCGGAGCCGGGATTGGCGAGCCGGTCCTTCCAGACGGCGTCGAAATATTCCCAGCAGTTCCAGAGTTCCTTGAAGGCGTCTTCGGGCGTCTCGAAATAATCGGGATCGCCGATCCGCTCCACCGTGTCCGACCAGTGGA
>NZ_JBBECC010000138.1:0-20314 GCF_040882025.1 Parvibaculum sp.
CCCAACTACCTGCGGCGATCGGGCAGGCCCCATCCGCCATGTGGTAGCCGGCTTGCGCCACCACCGATAGGGGATAGGCGCCGCCCCGCCGGTCGGGATGATTGCCAGGCACAACCTCATCGGAACCGCCTTCTATCCGCATCCAGCGCTCGTGGACGGTCGCGAGAAAGGCCACATACTCGGGCGTGTGGACCGCTGAAACATGATCGAGGCTATAGTCGTCCCTCGGGACGACATGATCGAGCCCTGCCTGACGCGCACCGGCCAGAAGCCGGTCAGCCCGCTCCGGAACTTCGGGATTGGCCTCTACGATGCCGTTGACGAGAAAGTGGCGGGGATAATGATGCTTTTGGTGCGGATCGAAGACAACCTTCATCGGCATTGCCTCTCAAGATAGGAAAGCCCATGGCGATCCCGGCAGGACTCGAACCTGCAACCGACAGATTAGAAATCTGTTGCTCTATCCGGTTGAGCTACGGGATCGGGACGCCGGGTGAGGCTAGTGGGTCCAGAGTCCTTGCCGACCATATTTGAAGTTGTCGGCATAGGCCTTGATCGAGCGGCGTCGCGTCTTCGGTTCATAAAGCTGATAGTCGAGTCCAAGCTTCTCGGCATAGGCGATCGCCTCTTCCTTGCTGTCGAAGCGAAGCGTCACCTGCGAATTCATATCGCTCGAGCTTGTCCAGCCCATCAGCGGCTCGACCTTGCGCGCGCTGGCAGGCTCGAAATCGAGCACCCATCTTTTTGTATTGGCCCGCCCCGATTGCATCGCTGTCTTGGCCGGTTTGTGAATGCGCGCACGCGTCAATTGCTGCCCCTGAACCATAATCCCCGACCGTATGGGGAACGTCGCGTAACTTTATTCTTATCGCCCTAAAACCGCCGAATTTGCAAGCAACAATACAATCACCGCTGGGGTTGGCGTGACGCTGTTGCGTCGTCCCAAATATCCCAAAAAAACAAGGGAACTCGCCCATGGACCGCTATCTCGACCGCGAGGCTGCAACCGCGCTTCTCGCTTCCAGAGGCTTCAACCGGCTCGACATCGAATGTGTGCTCGATCTGACAGGGTCCGTCTCTCAAAGGGGCATGCCGCTCTGGCCGACGCACGCCATCGAAAGATTGGCCGCCCGCGCATGGTGGCTTGATCGAACCGACATTGAAACAGCGATACCTCGCGCGGCCTGATCGAGCGAGAAGAAAAAATGGTCGGGGCGGCAAGATTCGAACTTGCGACCCTCTGCTCCCAAAGCAGATGCGCTACCAGGCTGCGCTACGCCCCGACTGTCGCTCGTTTTCTGATATCCGGAGGGAGCGATCCGGCCTGCAATACCTCGCCGGACAGTCTCTCGCAACCCTTCCGGCAGGTGTTTAAGCTTTGTTTTTGCGCCGCTGCATCAGCTTGAAGACGCCCGTCGCTTTCAGCACCGGCCGCAGCCCAACATAGAGCTCCGCCTCGCAAAACGCGACCGACCGGGTCGCCCTGGTCACTCGCGCCGTCCCTTCGAGCCACTCACCGGGCCGCGCCGATGACAAAAAATCGCTGTTCATTCGAACCGTCAACGCAGCCGTCTGCGTCGCACGCCAAACCGCCGTGCCGAGCAAGCCGTCGGCAAAAGCCATCAGCATGCCGCCATGTGTGATCCCGCGTGAATTACAGTGGCGCTTCTTTACTCTCACGCCATGAACAAAGCCTTCGCCGGTAACCTTGTGAAAGAATGGGCCGTTGTGGCTCGTATAAGGTCCCCTGCCGGCGGAAGGTTCGAAACCTTCAGGCGGATTGTCGTCTTCACTATCGGCCATGTTGATTGCGGAACTACCGGGTTGAGCGGAGGTGCTCACGGAGGCCACCGCTTCCATAAAAATGATTGGGAAGGACTTAGTCGCCGGACGGAGTTTCCGGCGCGATCTCGGCGACCATAAGCCCTTTTGGGCCCTCCCCAAAGCGAACCTGCACCTGTTGGCCAGGCAACAAATCGCGAACGCCGTGCCGACGCAGCGTCTCCATATGGATAAAAATGTCCGGCGTACCCTCACCGCGCGTCACAAACCCGTATCCGCGAGCTCGATTGAACCACTTGACGATGGCCGTCTCGAAATCCCCTATGGGCACCACATCCGATATCGCAGAGCGGCTGATTGATCGCGCAGCGACGCCAGCCGGTTTGATCGCGGTCGTCTCGTCGACATCGATCACTCGTACGGCTTGGTTGCCCTTCGGTCGCCGCACCACCTCGCACGTAACCGTTGCGCCCTCGTCAAGCGCATCGAGACCCATCTGCTTGAGGCAGGATAAATGTACGAGCACGTCATCGCGCCCGTCATCGGGAATGATGAAGCCGTACCCTTTGACCGCATCGAACCACTTGACCACGCCGGTGACTTCAAATGACACACCGACAGAATCCGCCGAGATTTCTAACCGCTCTTCCATCCCCACCACGATCGACGTCCGAGCGGTCAAACTGAAATGGCCTCAAGTATTGGCCGACCCGGAATTTATCACTGGCCCGTGGTTCCTCCCCAGGACCCCCCACTATGGATTATTCACTATAACAGTGTCCGTTAATTATTGAAAGTGGGCCGAAAGGTCGGACTTTCGGCTGCATCGAGCCAGTCTTTCTTGCTCTCGGCCACCGCCGCTTGCATATTGGCGACATCGTGAGGGATTGTGGCCGTCGGCGAACGGGCGTCCTTATCAAACTTTTCAAGGTATGCGGCTTTCGGTCTGGGGGCTGAGTAGCCGTGGCGTCTGCCCGTCAGCAAGTAAGAGGAAACATGGCAAAAGCGGTCAGTCTGTCGGTGGCGTTGTTCGCTCTCTGGCTGGCTTTGTCAGGGTTCTTCAAACCATTCCTGCTGACGCTGGGCGTCTTTTCCTGCCTTCTAACGGTCTATCTGGCCTTCCGGATGAGACTGCTGGATGATGAAGCTGTTCCGATCCAGCTGCGGCCAGCGCTGCTGCTCTACTGGGGTTGGCTGGGCGGCGAAATTTTCAAGTCGGCCGTTGCTGTTTCCAAGGTTATTCTAGCACGCGAAATGCCGCTTCATCAGCAGTTGATCGCGGTGCCCGCCGCCCAGAAGAGCGACATGGGTCACGTTATATTCGCCAATTCAATCACATTGACCCCTGGCACGGTTACTGTCGAAACACGACCGGGCCTCTTTCTCGTTCACGCGCTGACGGAAGGCGCCGCGGATTCCGAGGGATTTGCCGAAATGGGCCGTCGCGTCGCCGAAATCGAGGCGTGGTGACATGACGATGCTTCTCGCGACAGCCGCAGCGCTCTTCGTTGCCATGATGATGGTGCTGATCCGCCTGTTTGCAGGGCCGACTCTCTATGACCGTGTCCTGGCGGTCAACACGTTCGGCACGTTGACGGTGCTGCTGCTTGGGCTCCTGGGCTTCATCACCGAGCGTCCCGACTTTCTCGACATCTCCATTCTCTATGCGCTGATAAATTTCGTCGCAACGATTGCGATTTTGAAATTTTTCCGCTATCGCGCGCTCGGCCGCCGCTCATCTATGGCCGGGGAGTAGTCATGGACATCACGCTCGACCTCGTTCTCGACATTGCGAGCGGGATTTCCTTCGCGGTCGGTCTCGCTTTCTTGCTGATTGGCGCCTTCGGCATGATCCGCCTTCCCGACATCTGGGCGCGCGTTCATGCGGCAGGCATCATCGACACCGTCGGCGCCGAGCTGATCGTCTTCGGGATGATCCTGCAGGCCGGCCTGACGCAAGCCTCGCTCAAATTGCTCCTGATCGGCCTTTTTCTCTTTGTCACCAGCCCCACAGCAACCCATGCTGTCGTCAACGCGGCTTTCACCGCCGGGTTGCGTCCGGTCAGGCTTCGCAAAAACGAGTCTGCCGGCGTCCTTGGCGAGGAGAGGCAATCATGAACGCCGGGCTTGTCGGCATCGCCGTCATCGACATCCTCCTGTTTCTCTTTCTGGTGTTGACCGCCATCGCCATCACGCGGCTGCGCAATTTGTTTGCTGTCGTCATGCTGGCCGGCGTTTTCAGCCTGTTGTCGGCCGGGCTCTTCGTAACGCTCGATGCAATGGACGTCGCGTTCACGGAGGCCGCAGTAGGCGCCGGCATCTCGACGGTATTGATGCTCGGCGCCCTGGCGCTCACGGTGCGAGAGGAAAAGCCCGTGACGCATTCGGCTTTCCTGCCACTGCTTGTATGCGCGATCGCCGGCGCAGCGTTGATCTACGGCACGCTCGACATGCCGCCGTTCGGCGCCGCCGACAGCCCGGTGCAAACCCACGTCGCGCCTGACTACCTCAAGCGAACACCCGTCGAAATCGGCATCCCCAACACCGTCGCCGCCGTACTCGCAAGCTATCGCGGCTTCGATACGCTGGGTGAGGTTGTCGTGGTCTTCACCGCCGGCATTGCTGTGTTGCTCCTGCTCGGCGGAGGCGGCAGGTCGCGCCGGCTTGGCGATGTGACTGGCGAGCGAAAGAAGGATTGATTTCATGGAACATCATTCGATCCTTCGCGTGGTTTCGAAATTGTTGATACCACCAATCCTGCTCTATGCGCTCTATGTCCAGTTCCATGGCGAATATGGACCGGGCGGCGGCTTTCAGGCCGGCGTCATTTTCGCCGTTGCCTTTATTCTCTACGCGCTGGTTTTCGGCGTCGAGACGATGACCGACATCCTTCCGCCGCGCCTGCTCCGTATCCTCGCCGCGCTTGGAGTGCTGATCTATGCCGGTACCGGCGTGGTCACGATGCTGCTCGGCGACGCCTATCTCGGCTACAACGCACTCGCCGCCAACCCGGTTCATGCCCAGGAATGGGGCATCTTCGCCGTCGAACTCGGCGTCGGCACGACCGTTGCCGCTGTGATGGTAGCGATCTTCGTTGCCTTCGCCTCGCGCAATCCGCCGATCAAGGACGAGGACTGGTGATGGAGGAGATCGTCTTCGATTTCGAGTTCGTCCTGACGCACTACAATTACTGGATGTTCGTGGTCCTGATGATGACGGGCCTCTACATCACCGTAAGCCGTGGCAATCTGGTCAAGAAAATCGTCGGGCTCAACATCTTCCAGACTTCGGTTTTCCTCCTCTATATCTCGATGGGCAAGATCGTCGGTGGCACCGCACCGATCCTTACCGGCGAACCCGGCACCATCTACTCCAACCCGCTGCCGCATGTCTTGATCCTGACCGCCATTGTCGTAGGCATTGCAACGACGGCGCTGGCGCTGGCGCTCGTCGTGCGTATCCGCGAAACCTACGGCACGGTCGAGGAAGACGAAATCATCGCGCTGGAACTTGAAATGGACGCCACGGCCACGGCTTCGGCCACCGGGAGCGAACGTTGATGCTGGCGATGATCGAAACGAACCTGCCGGCATTGCAGGTTATTCTGCCGATGCTGGCGGCGCCCATATGCGCCATATTGGGTCGGGGTACGCGCGCATGGGCATTGGCGATGGCGGCCGTCCTGCTTGCGTTTGCCGTCGCCGTTTCGCTCTTCGTCGTTACGCTTGAAGGCACGATCATTTCCTATCGAATGGGAAACTGGGCCCCGCCCATCGGCATCGAGTACCGCGTCGATATTCTGAATGCCTTTGTGCTGCTGGTGGTCTCGGGCATCGCACTTTTCGTCCTGCCCTACGCACGGGCGAGCGTCGCCCGCGAAATTTCGGAGGAACGCCAACCGCTCTTCTATTCGGCGTTCCTGCTCTGCCTGACCGGCCTTCTCGGCGTCACCACCACGGGCGACGCCTTCAACATATTCGTCTTCCTCGAGATTTCTTCGCTTTCGACCTATGCGTTGATCGCAACCGGCGCCGAGCGCAACAAGCGCGCTCTGACCGCCGCCTACAACTACCTGATCATGGGAACAGTCGGTGCGACCTTCTTCGTCATCGGCATCGGCATGCTCTACATGATCACGGGCACGCTGAACCTGGCCGACTTGGCGCAACGCATAGCCGAGCATGGCGACAGCCGCACCTTGCGCATGGGATTCGTCTTTATCCTGATCGGCGTCGGCCTGAAGCTTGCAATGTTCCCTCTGCATCTTTGGTTGCCGAACGCTTATAGCTTCGCACCGTCCGCCGTGACCGCCTTCATCGCCGCGACCGCGACAAAGGTCGCGATCTATGTGTTGTTGCGCTTCATGTTCACGGTTTTCGGATTCGACTACGACTTTCAGGCCGCAACGCTTCGCCATGTCGTGTTGCCGTTGGCGATCGTCGCGATGTTTGCGGCCTCCATTGTCGCAATGTTCCAGGACGACCTGAAGCGGATGCTGGCCTATTCGAGCATCGCGCAGGTCGGTTATATGCTGCTCGGCCTCGCCTTCCTCTCGCATACCGGCCTGATGGCGTCGGTGATCCACTTGTTCAATCACGCCGTCACCAAGGGTGCCCTTTTCATGGTCGCCGGCTGCTACATATTCGCAACCGGCACGAGTTCCATTTCGAGCCTTCGCGGCATTGGCCGCGACATGCCGTGGACGACCGCAGCCTTTGTCGTGGCCGGCCTGAGCCTTATTGGGTTGCCGTTGACGGTCGGATTCGTCAGCAAGTGGTATCTCGTGCTCGCGGCACTGGAGCTGAACTGGTGGCCGGTCGCACTACTGATCATGGCTTCGTCGCTACTCGCCGTCGTTTACATATGGCGTGTCGTCGAAACGGCCTATCTGCAGCCATCGCCGGAAGGCGTCTTGCGCAAGGAGGCGCCGCTCTGGATGCTGCTGCCGACATGGGGTCTTGCAGCGCTCTCGGTCTTCTTCGGCGGCTATGCTGCGCTCACCACCGCCGCGGCCAGCCGCGCCGCGACAGCCCTGATTAGTGCCTCCAATATGATGTGGCAGTGAGGCGCATAAAATGACTGACAACACAATCCTCCTGTTTGCGATCTTCATTCCGGCCGGCGTCATCTTCCTGATCGCCGCGCTCGGCAACCGCCCCGATCTGCGTGACGGCGCCAGCGTCGCGGCCGCCGTCGCTACGTTCATCGCGGTGCTGACACTTCTCGGATCGGTCATGGAAGGTGCGCGGCCCGAGATCGCGCTTTTTGAAGTGATGCCGGGCCTGCTGCTTGCTTTCGCAATTGAACCGCTCGGCATGTTGTTCGCCATCGTGGCGTCGGGACTCTGGATCGTCACCGCGATTTATTCGATCGGCTACATGCGCGGCGCCGGCGAGAAAAAGCAGACACGCTTCTACATCTGCTTTGCCATAGCGATCTCCGGCGCCCTCGGCATCGCCTTCTCGGCGAATCTCTTCACGCTGTTCATCTTCTACGAAATCCTGACGATCTCGACCTACCCATTGGTCGCCCACAAGGAAACGCCGGAAGCGCGCGCCGGGGCGCGCATCTATCTTGCGATCCTGATGACAACCTCGATTGCCTTCCTGCTGGTCGGCATCGTCTGGGTCTGGAACATTGCCGGCACGCTCGACTTCCGCGCCGGCGGCATCCTCGACGGCAAACTCGATCCATCCTTCGCGCCATTCTTGCTGGCGCTCTTTGCATTCGGCATCGGCAAGGCCGCCTTGATGCCCTTCCATCGCTGGCTGCCCGCCGCCATGGTCGCACCGACGCCGGTCAGCGCGCTTCTTCATGCGGTTGCCGTCGTAAAAGCCGGCGTTTTCACCATGCTGAAGGTTGGCACCTACATCTTTGGCGTCGGCTTCCTGTCAAAGACTGGCGCTTCGGACTGGTTGATATGGCTTGCCGCCGCCTCGATCCTGATCGCCTCCGTCATCGCATTGACGAAAGACGACCTGAAAGCGCGGCTGGCTTATTCGACCGTCAGCCAGCTCTCCTACATCACGCTCGGCGTGGCTTTGGCGAATCAGATGGGCGTCATCGGCGGCTCGATGCACATCGCAACGCATGCCCTCGGCAAAATTACGCTCTTCATGTGCGCTGGCGCAATCTACGTCGCGGCCCGCAAGACGAAAATCAGTGAGCTCGACGGATTGGGGCGCAAGATGCCCTTCACTTTCATCGCCTTCACCGTTGCCGCGTTGAGCATTGTCGGCTTGCCACCTCTCGCGGGCGCCTGGAGCAAGTGGTACCTGATACTGGCCGCAGCGGATGCGGGTCAGCTCGCGATTATCGTTGTGCTGATGCTGAGCTCGCTACTGAACGTCGCCTATCTGTTACCGATCCCGGCGCGCGCCTTTTTCATCGCGCCGTCTGGCGCCCACGCGCATTCGCTTGGCGCCGCGGCGGCGGCCACCGATGACAAGATTGAGGAGGCACCGCTGCTCTGCCTCATTCCGATCTGCGTGACGGCATTCGGCTGCATCGTCCTCTTCTTCATGGTGGGCGGTCTCTATGATTTCCTGCTCAACATTCCGATTTTGCCGGAGAGCACGCCATGACAGGCAGCATCAACAGCAGCCCGCGCAGCGGCAAGGATGACCGCGCGCAACTCCCTTGGCTCGCCCGCCGGCTGCTCTGGACCGATAATCCGCGCAACGTGACCGGTCTGGTCTGGGCACTCGCAGCCCTGTGTGCCGGACTCGCCTTAGCAGATTTCATCTATCACAAGCACGGCTATTTCCCGGTCGAGCAGTATCCCGCGATCTACGGCGTATTCGGTTTCGTCGTCTATGCGGCAGTCGTTCTGCTCGCGAGGGGATTGCGACTGTTTGTACGGCGTCCCGAGGGATACTACGAACCGCTAGCCACCGACACCGAGGATGAGCGCGCCGCCGGCAGCGCCCCGGATGCGCCGGATGTGCGGGAGGCCCGCCCACATGCCTGATCTGATGAACCCGGCTTTTGTCTATATCGCCGCCGCGCTGCTGCTGCCGTTCATCCCGCAAGGCACATGGCGGATGGCCGCCATGCTGCTGGTGCCGATTGCCGGAGCCGCCGTCTTCTGGAACCTGCCTTATGGCAATCACGGCGTCTTCAATCTCATGGGCATGCAGATCGGCCTCATGCGGCTCGATGCGCTTTCGTATGTTTTCGGCTTCATCTTCTCGCTCGCGGCTTTCCTGACGACGATCTACGCATGGCAAGTCCGCGACACGGTCCAGCAGATTGCGAGCGTTCTCTATGCGGGCTCGGCCATCGGCGCGGTCTTTGCCGCCGATCTCGTCACTCTTTTCGTGTTCTGGGAAGGCACAGCTCTCGCGTCGGTCTTCCTCATCTGGGCACGGCGCACCGAGGGTGCTTATGCGACAGGACTCCGATATCTCATCGTACAGATCGGCTCGGGCGTGCTTCTGCTTGCAGGTGTGATCTTGCTCTATCTCGAAACGGGATCCGTCGCCTTCAACAAGATGGAACTCGGCAGCCTCGCGACATGGGCGATCTTCGTCGCCTTTGGCATCAAATGCGCCTTCCCGCTACTGCATAACTGGTTGCAGGATGCTTACCCGGCCGCAACCATCACGGGCACGGTGACACTTTCGGCGTTTACAACCAAACTCGCCGTCTACGCGCTGGCGCGCGGTTTCCCCGGCGCCGAGCTTCTCATTTATATTGGCGTCACGATGACGCTGTTTCCGGTCTTCTTCGCAGCCGTCGAAAACAACCTGCGCCGCGTCCTTGCCTACAGCCTCAACAACCAGCTGGGCTTCATGGTCGTGGGCATCGGCATCGGAACGCCGCTTGCGCTCAACGGCACTGTCGCTCACGCCTTCTGTCACATTCTCTACAAGGCATTGCTGTTCATGAGTATCGGCGCGGTGATGTACCGGACCGGGACCGCCAAGGCGTCTGAGCTCGGCGGTCTCTACAAGTCGATGCCCCTGACGATGATTTTTTGCGTTGTCGGCGCGCTGTCTATCTCTGCTTTCCCGCTGTTCTCGGGGTTCATTTCAAAAAGCCTCATTCTTTCGGCAAGCGCGAACACCGGTCACTATTTCGTCTGGATCGGGCTCGTCGTCGCCTCGGTCGGCGTCCTCGAGCATTCCGGCATCAAAATTCCGTATTTCACTTTTTTCGCGCACGATGCGGGTCATCGTGTGAAAGAAGCACCGCCACATATGCTCCTCGCTATGGGGCTGACGGCCGCGCTCTGCGTCGGCCTCGGCGTGTTCCCGTCGACGCTCTATGGCATCCTGCCTTACGTTGTCGATTATCAGCCCTACACTACGACCCATGTGGTCACGCAACTGCAGCTCTTGTTCTTTGCGGGCCTCGCATTCGCCATACTGATGCGTACCGGCCTCTACCCGGCAGAGTTCCGCTCGATCAATCTTGACACCGACTGGACCTACCGGCGCCTGGTGCCGGCCGTCTTGCGCGCGCTATCGGCCTTCATAGACGCCACCTGGCGCTGGACAACGCTGGTCGGGCGGCGGCGTCTCGACGTTTTCCTCACCGGCATCTACCGCGCCCATGGCCCGCAGGGAATCCTGGCTCGCACATGGCCCACCGGCTCGATGGTGCTGTGGATTGCCATCCTGCTTGGCACCACGCTTGTCCTGACCTACGTATAGGAACTGCGCCGCTCCGCAACAGCGCCACGAAGGAGACGTCCCTGATGGAAATGTCCGGCGAATACAAGATTCCCGCCTCACGCGAGGACGTCTGGGCGGCGCTCAACGACGCCGATGTGCTGCTGAAATCGATTCCCGGCGCGGAATCGGTCGAGAAAACCGCGGATGATGAATTCGAGGCTGTGGCCAAGGCCAAGGTCGGCCCGGTCAGTGCTCGTTTCAAAGGCAAGGTCAAACTGACCAACATCGATCCGCCGAACGGTTACACGATTTCTGGCGAGGGCAACGGCGGCGCCGCCGGCTTTGCCAAGGGCTCGGCACAAGTCAACCTGACGGAAGCTGAGGGCGGCGGCACCATCCTTTCCTATTCCGTCAGCGCCCAGGTCGGCGGCAAGCTCGCCCAGATCGGCCAACGCTTCATCGACTCGACCGCATCGAGAATGGCCGAGGAGTTCTTCGACAACTTCTCGGCTCTGGCCGGGGGCTCGAAAATCGCGCCCGCAGCCGACCAAATGCCTGAACTGGTTGATGAGATGACACATGGAATTCCGACGAAATCGCCGGACCGCGATGCCATTTCGCCCACCGGTGTCCCCTTGGTGCCGGACGAAGAGGCCGGCCTGAGCCTGTCGCCCTGGGTCTGGGGTCCGGCGGTGATACTCATTCTCGTTGTCTTGGTCTGGATCTTCGGCTTCTGATCCGCCCGGGTCGCGCTTGACCTCGCGCGGCCGAGAGCCGAGACTCCACCAAACGGCCTCGCGCGGCGGAAAACTCCGGCAATTCGAATTTGAGGCCCTACGTCTTTCAGGGAGGTTGCGCATGCCCGTTGTCGCCATGACCGTCAACGGCAAGCCGGCAAGCGCCGATATCGAAGCGCGCACGCTGCTTGTCCATTTCATCCGCGAGCAATTGGGGCTCACCGGCACCCATGTCGGCTGCGACACCAGCCAGTGCGGTGCCTGCGTCGTCCATGTCGATGGTCATGCAGTCAAATCCTGCACCATGCTGGCCGCCCAGGCGGAAGGCACTGATGTCGTGACGATTGAAGGTCTGGCAAAGAACGGCGATTTGCATCCTGTGCAACAGGCCTTTCGCGAGCATCACGGCCTGCAATGTGGCTTCTGTACGCCGGGCATGATCATGACGGCGGTAGACCTGATCCGCCGCCGGCCAAACCTCGATGAAAAGACAGTGCGCGAGGAGCTCGAGGGCAACATCTGCCGCTGCACCGGCTACCACAATATTGTGAAAGCCATCCTCGCCGCATCGCAGGAGATGCGCTGAACGATACGACCGCGGAAACTCAGGGAGGAGTTCCATGTCGAACGCAGCCATGGGCGAAGGCATCGGCCAGCCGGTTCGCCGCAAGGAAGATTTCCGCTTCATCACCGGAAACGGCCACTATACCGACGACATTGCCCGTCCCCGCCAGACATGGGCTTACTTCCTGCGCTCGCCGCATGCCCACGCGAAAATCCGCAAGATCGACACGAAGGCCGCCGAAGCAGCGGCCGGCGTCCTCGCGATCTTCACCGGCAAGCATGTCACCGATGACGGGCTCGGCGGCCTGATCTGCGGTTGGACGGTTTCGTCGAAGGACGGCACACCGATGAAGGTGGGCCCACATCCGATCCTCGCCGTTGATACAGTGCGCTATGTCGGCGATCACGTCGCGATGATCGTCGCCGAAACGCTGGCCGACGCACGCGCGGCATCCGAATTGATCGATGTTGACTACGAAACCCTGCCCGCCGCCGTTGCGCTCGCGACGTGCCAGTCGAAAACCGCGCCGCAGGTCCACCCTGAAGCACCGCTAAACACTTGTTTTGAATGGGAACTCGGCAACAAGCCTGAAACCGAAGCCGCCTTCGCGAAGGCCGACAGAATCGTCAAGCTCGACCTGACCAACAACCGCCTGATCCCGAACGCCATGGAACCCCGCGCCGCCCTTGGCGAGTACGACAAGGGAAGCGGCACCTACACGCTGCACACCACAAGCCAGAACCCTCACGTTGCCCGGCTGGTGCTCTCGGCCTTTGTCGGCGTAGCGCCGGAACACAAGCTACGCGTCATCGCGCCGGACGTCGGCGGTGGCTTCGGTTCAAAAATTTTCATCTATGCCGAGGAAACGGCCTGCATTTGGGCCGCCGCCAAGGTCGGCCACCCGATCAAATGGACGGCGGACCGGTCCGAGGCTTTCCTGTCCGACGCACATGGCCGCGACCATCTGAGCCATGCCGAACTGGCGCTCGACAAGAACGGCAAGTTCCTCGCCCTGCGCGTCAAGACTGTCGCCAATCTCGGCGCCTATCTCTCCACCTTCTCGGCCTCGGTGCCGACTTATCTCTATGGAACGCTGTTATCGGGCCAGTACGACATCCCGGCAATCTACGTCGAGGTCGACGGCGTCTACACCCACACGGCGCCCGTCGACGCCTATCGCGGTGCCGGCCGTCCTGAAGCCACGTATCTCGTGGAGCGCATCGTCGAAACGGCGGCGCGCGAAACCGGCATCGATCCGGCTGAAATCCGCCGCCGCAATTTCATCCGCGAGTTCCCGCACCAGACACCGGTCATCATGGCTTACGATGCTGGCGACTATGAAGCCTCGCTTGACGCCGCGCTGGAGGCCATCGATCGCAAGGGTTTTCCGGCTCGCAAGGCCGAAGCGGCCAAACGAGGCAAGCTCAGAGGTCTCGGCTTTTCCTCCTACATCGAGGCCTGTGGCATCGCACCATCGGCCGCCGTCGGCTCACTTGGCGCGGGCGTTGGCCTCTGGGAAAGCGCCGAGGTGCGCGTCAACCCGACAGGCAATGTCGAGGTGCTGACCGGTTCGCACAGCCATGGCCAGGGCCATGAAACCACCTTCGCCCAGCTTGTCGCCTCGCGCCTCGGCATCCCGATGGAGCAGGTCGAGATCGTCCACGGTGACACCGACAAGGTGCAGTTCGGCATGGGCACTTATGGCTCGCGTTCCGGCGCGGTCGGCATGAGCGCCATCGTCAAGGCGCTCGACAAGATCGAAACGAAGGCAAAAAAGATTGCCGCCCACCTGATGGAAGCGGCCGTCGAGGACATCGTTTTCGAGAACGGCACGTTCACCGTGCAAGGTACGGACAAAACGCTACCCTGGGCGCAGCTCGCGCTTTCTGCCTATACGGCGCATGGTTTCCCCTCGGCCGAGATCGAACCCGGCCTCAAGGAAGGCGCCTTCTACGACCCGACAAACTTCACCTTTCCTGCCGGCTGCCATATTTGTGAGGTCGAGATCGACCCCGACACCGGCGTTACGCGCATTGTCAATTTCGTCGCGGTCGACGATTTTGGCACGATCATCAACCCGATGATCGTCGAGGGGCAGGTCCATGGCGGCATCGCGCAGGGCGTCGGTCAGGCACTGCTCGAACACGGCATCTACGATCAGGAATCCGGCCAGCTCGTTACCGGCTCCTACATGGATTACTGCATGCCCCGGGCCGACGACCTGCCGAGCTTCAATCTCGGTTTCACGAAAACCGTCTGCCCGTCCAACCCGCTCGGCATGAAGGGCTGCGGTGAGGCAGGCGCCATCGCCTCGCCGCCGGCCATCATCAATGCCATCACGGATGCGTTGGGCGTTCGCGACATCGAAATGCCGGCGACCCCGGCCCGCGTCTGGGCGGCGATCCAGTCTCGCCCGCGCGCCGCCGCCGAATAAGGAGAGCCTCATGTATCAGTTTAACTATGCACGTCCCAAAACGCTGGCCGAGGCCGAGGCCATGCTCGCTCAGGCTGACGACCCAAAACTCCTTGCCGGCGGCCAGACGCTGATCCCGACGCTGAAACAGCGCCTCGCCATGCCGAGCGACCTGATCGACATCGGCAGCCTGAAGGAACTCGCCTTCATTCGCGCCGAAGGCGACGCGGTGATGATCGGCGCGGCGACAAAACATGCAACGGTGGCGCAGTCGGCCGATGTGAAAAGGCACAACCCGGCACTGGCATCGTTGGCCGAAGGGATCGGCGACCCGGCCGTCCGCCACATGGGCACGATCGGTGGCTCGATCGCCAATAACGACCCGGCATCCGACTATCCGGCGGCCTGCCTCGCGCTCGATGCCAAGATCCACACCACCAAACGCCTGATCGAAGCCGACGAGTTCTTCAAGGGCATGTTCGAAACGGCGCTGCAGGACGGTGAGATCGTCAAGGAAATCACCTTCCCGCACCCGGAGAAGGCCGCCTATATGAAATTCCCCAACCCGGCCTCCCGCTACGCCATGGTCGGCGTCTTCGTTGCGAGAGGACCTTGGGGTGTCCGCGTGGCCGTCACCGGCGCGGGGCAGAACGGCGTGTTCCGCGTCAGGGAAATGGAAGACGCCCTGAACAAAAACTGGTCGCCCGATGCGGTCGCCGCCATCAAGGTGCCGGCCAAGGGCCTGAATGCCGACCTCCACGGCACGGCCGAGTACCGGGCACATCTGGTCACGGTCATGGCCAAGCGCGCCGTCGCGGCGGCCGGCTAAGCGCCCCCACCCGGATTGCCCGGCAATTCGGGTGGGGGGATCATCGACTTCCAATCTATCGATTCAGAATATGCGCGCCCACCAGCCTATATGACCAATAGGCTTCCTCCGCCTCGATCGCATGCATGAGCTTTTCAGGCGAATGGCCGGTAATGCGCCTGGCCAGGCGACCCATATGAGACTGGTCCGCAAATCCGGCATTAGCGGCAATGTCCGCAAGATCAAATTCCTCTTCTTTTTGCGCCTTCAAAGCCAATGCAAAAGTTTCCTCGGCCTTCGCATGAGCTTCCAACTCGCGCTTGGACATGCCAGCGAGGCCTTTGAGGCGTCTCTCGAACTGACGAAGACTCTTGCCTGTTGGCGACATGGCCGCCCGCATTATAGTCAGACGCACCCAATCTGCGACGCGGTTCGCAATGCCGGAAGCCTGAGGACGCTTCTCTTTCCATTGGTGCGTAAGAACGTCCTGAAGGCGATCGAACCGCTCGGCCACGCTTCCCGGTTCCAATACCCGCTGCGCCGCCTCCAACAACGCACCACCCACGACATCTTCCATCGGGATATAGCGTTGTTTGTAGTCTGATAGATTGGTGCCCGTGAGCATCCTGAATGCGTCGGGGTAGAAACAAACGATCATGCCGTGCACGTCGCCCGGATTCCAGCTGGCCATGGGCTTTGGATGGGGTCCGACGAAGCATAGGGCGGGCGGCACCCACCCGTTTCGCGGTTCGAGAAAATCCTCCTTGGCGGTCAGCACATGTCCGACGCCGGTCAGACTGAAACTTAGCGCGCACAGGGGGCTTGCCGCGAAATAATTAAACCGTTGCGAGAACGAAAGCTGGGCACCGCGCGTGTCCCGAACGAAAACGAAAGGGATGAGCCCTGCAAGCTCCGGGCGCGGATAAAGCATTTTCGCTCTGGCAAGGCCCATCGACCCTGCCAGCGCCAAACTCGCATCCGGGGTAATCTTGTCGCTCATGCCCAAAACATATGCCTGCCGTCCCACCCCGGCAACATGAGTGGCCGTGTCGCAATCGTTCTATAGACCGATCCCGGACCATGTAAATCTGCCCAACAGCACACTGATCGGGAGGCCTAGGTGGGAGGCACTAATTCGTCTATTACGCCGCTTCAGGACAAAACCGAGACGACGCCCACTCCCGCCTTCGAGTTCGGAGCGCTTGACGACGCACTCGCAGATCGCGGGTTTCTGGTCACCACGCTCGCCGATGTATTCGCTTGGGCACGAACAGGTTCTCTGCACGAACTTGCCTTCGGGCTCGCCTGCTGCGCCGTCGAGATGATGCAGATGTTCGGACCACGCGATGACTTCGAGCGGTTCGGCATGGCGCTTCCCGGTTCGCCGCGTCAGGCGGATCTCATGATCGTGGCTGGTACGCTCACCAACAAGATGGCCCCGGCGCTCCGCAGGGTCTACGACCAGATGCCCGAGCCGCGCTATGTCATCTCCATGGGCTCCTGCGCCAACGGCGGCGGCTACTACCATTACTCCTATTCGGTTGTGCGCGGCTGCGACAGGATCGTCCCTGTCGATGTCTATGTTCCCGGCTGCCCGCCCACCGCCGAGGCGCTTCTCTACGGCATCATGCTTCTACAACAGAAGATCAGGCGAACGTCATCCATCGACCGATAGGGAAATTGGATCAGGCTACCCCCCCTGAATCTCTCCCTTGTTCGTCCAGAATCGCGCGGAAATCCGTCGCCAGAGCCCGCTTTGCCTCTAGCCTCCGAGCGACTACATTCTCTCCATGACAGACACTCCCTCTTCCATCGACGAGACCGTCGAGTTGCTGGCGCGCGGCGCCTATGTTGCCGACCGCTCGCTCGCGACCGTGGTTTTCCTTGCGCTCAAGATGGGGCGTCCGCTGCTGCTCGAGGGCGAGGCAGGCGTCGGCAAGACCGAAATCGCCAAGGTTCTGGCCGAGGCGCTGGGCCGCCGCCTGATCCGCCTGCAATGCTATGAAGGGCTCGACACGGCCGCGGCCGTCTATGAGTGGAACTATCAGGCGCAGATGATCGAGATCCGTCTGGCCGAGGCCGAAGGCGTCGAGGATCGAACCGAACTCGGCAAGGATGTCTTCTCCGAACGCTTCCTGATCCGCCGGCCTATCCTTCAGGCACTGGAACCGGCCGTCGAAGGCCCGCCAGTGCTGCTGATCGACGAGCTCGACCGCACCGACGAACCTTTCGAGGCCTATCTGCTTGAAGTCCTTTCGGATTTTCAGGTGACGGTCCCCGAGATCGGCACCATCAAGGCGGCCAAACCGCCCATCGTCATCGTGACGTCGAACCGCACCCGTGAAATCCACGACGCCCTAAAGCGCCGCTGCCTCTTCCACTGGGTCGACTACCCCGATGCGGCACGCGAACTGGCAATCCTGAAGCTGAAAGCCCCGAAGGTGCCCGAGAACCTCTCGCGCGACATCGTCGCCTTTGTACAGGCCTTGCGCGGGCTGGACCTCTACAAGAGCCCCGGCATCGCCGAAACGATCGACTGGGCGGAAGCCCTGACCGCGCTCGATGCCGTCGCCCTCGACAAGCAGCTGGTCAACGACACGCTGGGCGCGCTGCTGAAATACCAGGACGACATCGCCCGCGTGGTCGGCAGCGAGGCCGCACGCTTGCTGGAAGAAATCAGGATGGCGGCGCAGGCCGCCGATTGACATGGGCCGGCTTGCCGAAAATATCGTCCACTTCGCCCGCGTATTGCGGCGCGCCGGATTGCCCGTCGGCCCGCGCCAGGTCCTCGACGCGGTCGAGGCGGTCGAGGTGGCCGGCATTGGCCCCCGATCCGATTTCTACTGGACGCTCCACGCGACGCTGGTGAAACGCCGCGAGCAGCATCACATCTTCGATCAGGCCTTCCATGTTTTCTGGCGCGATCCGAAGCTGCTCGACCGGATGATGGCGCTGATGCTGCCCGAACTCGAAACGCCTCCCAATGCCTCGCGCGGGGAGCAAAGCCGCCGGCTCGCCGAGGCGCTGTTCGGCGACGGCAAGCCACGCGAAACAGCCGAGCCCGATCTCGAAATCGATCGCAGCGACACCTTTTCAGCCGAAGAACTGTTGCGCGCCAAGGACTTCGAGCAGATGTCGGTCGCCGAACTAGCCGAAGCCAAAGCCGCCATCGCCCGCCTGCGCCTCGTCCATGACGACGCCCGCATCCGCCGCACGAGGCCCGCCGCGCGCGGACCGATGATCGACATGCGCGCTACCCTGCGGGCGAGCCTGCGCGCCGGCGGCGTCATCCCGCTGAAGCGCCGCGACTTCCGCCAGCGCCGCCCGCCGCTGGTCGTGCTCTGCGATATCTCCGGGTCGATGTCGACCTACAGCCGTGTCTTCCTTCACTTTTTGCACGCGCTGACCAATGATCGCGACCGCGTGCATGTCTTCCTGTTCGGCACGCGCCTGACCAACGTTACGCGCGAGCTGAGGCACCGCGATGTTGACGAGGCACTGGCGCGCGTCGCCGCGAAGGTCGAGGACTGGGATGGCGGCACCCGGATCGGCGAAACGCTGCGCCGCTTCAATATCGACTGGGCGCGGCGGGTTTTAGGCCAGGGCGCGACGGTTCTCTTGGTGACCGACGGGCTCGACCGCGACGCGGGCGAAGGCGTCGGCCCCGAAATCGCGCGGCTGCACCGGCGCGCGCGGCGACTCATTTGGCTGAACCCCCTCTTGCGTTACGAGCGCTTCGAACCGAAATCATTGGGTATCAGGGCGCTGTTGCCACATGTCGACGAGTTCCGCCCGGTCCACAGCATTGCCTCGCTGACGGCGTTGATCGAGGCGCTTTCCGCTGCACCGAAGCCCGAAAGGAAAGCCGCGTGAACGGCAAAAACACCAGCGACGACAATGTGTTGGAGGAGGCGGCCAACTGGCGGGCACAAGGCCGCAAGGTCGCGCTCGCAACCGTCATTGAAACTTGGGGTTCCGCACCGCGCCCCGTCGGCAGCCAGCTGGCGATCCGCGAGGATGGCAGCTTCGTGGGTTCCGTATCTGGTGGCTGCATCGAAGGCGACGTGGTGACACGCGCGCTTGAAACACTGACGAGCGGTAAACCGGAGATACTCGAATACGGCGTCTCCGACGCAATGGCGTGGGAAGTGGGGCTCGCCTGCGGCGGCCGCATCCGCGTCATGGTCGAACCGGTAACAGGCTGAGATGAACGCTGGAATCCTCGCGCAACTGGTCAAGGATCGTGCCGCCAAGCGCACTGTGGTGCTGGCGACAAGGTTAACGGATGGAATCGAAAAACTTCTCTATCCAACTGAAAAACATGAAAAAAACTGGTTAATTAAAGCATCGCATGAGGTCATGGTGAGCGACCGCGCGGCCATCGTTACCGGCCCCGACGGCGACTGGTTCCTCAACCCGTTCAACCCGCCGCTTCGCCTCATTGTCGTCGGCGCCGTTCACATCGCACAACCGCTGACACGCATGGCAGCGCTCGCCGGCTACGACGTGACAGTGATCGATCCGCGCACCTCGTTCGCTTCCGAAAACCGCTTTCCGGACATCGACTTGCGTCACGACTGGCCCGACGAGGCGATGGCAGCGCTTGCACCCGACACGCGCACGGCGATCGTCACGCTGACCCACGACCCGAAGCTCGACGACCCGGCACTTCAAGCTGCGCTGAAAAGCGCGGCCTTCTATATCGGCTCCCTCGGCTCGAAGAAGACGCATGCCGCCCGCGTCGCCCGGCTGAAGGAGGCGGGCTTCGAAGACATTGATATTGCACGCATTCACGGGCCTGTCGGTCTTTCCATCGGCGCAAAAAGCCCCGCCGAGATCGCCATTTCGATCATGGCCGAGATCACGGGGAGCCTGCGCCAATGATCTTCGGCGAGATGACACCCGATGAAGCCGAAGGCGCGATCCTTGCCCATTCGCGGAAAGTGGGCAGCGAAACCTTCAAGAAAGGCAGGCACTTAAGCACCGCCGACGTCGCCGCGCTGAAGGCGGCGGGCGTTGCAACCGTCATCGCGGCGCGCCTCGAAGCGGACGATGTGGCGGAGGACGAAGCGGCGGAAGTACTCGCCAAGGCCTTGGCAGGAAAGGATATTCGCGCCGCGGCGCCCTTCACCGGCCGCGCCAATCTCTATGCGGAAGAAGCCGGCATCGTCGAAATCGACGCCGCGCGTATCACCGCGATCAACGCCATCGGCGAGGCGATCACGGTGGCGACGCTGGCACCCTACGAAACCGTCGCCGCGCGACAAATGCTTGCCACCATTAAGATAATTCCCTTCGCCGCGCCGCGCGTCGAGTTCGACCGCGCCCTCGAAATTGCCCGCGACGGCAACAGCGCGATGACGCTGCATGTGTTCAAGCCCCACAAGGTCG
>NZ_JBBECC010000139.1:0-3120 GCF_040882025.1 Parvibaculum sp.
AGAATTTCTTCGCCGGGTCCTCGGCATAGAGGCGGACCTCGACCGCGTGACCCTTCAGCGGAATGTCCTTTTGTTTCAATGGCAAATGCTCGCCGGCGGCGACGCGCAATTGCCATTCGACCAGATCGAGACCGGTGATCGCTTCGGTGACCGGATGTTCGACCTGGAGGCGGGTGTTCATTTCCATGAACCAGAAGCCGTCGGCTTTCAGCCCGTCGGTGGCATCGGCGATGAATTCGACCGTGCCGGCACCGCGATAACCGATGGCCTTGGCGGCGGCAACGGCCGCATCGCCCATGGCCTTGCGCATCTCGGGCGGCATGCCGGGGGCCGGCGCTTCCTCGATCACTTTCTGGTGGCGGCGCTGCAGCGAACAGTCGCGCTCATGCAGCGACACCGCATTGCCATGACTATCGGCGAAGACCTGAATTTCGATGTGGCGCGGGCGCGCGACATATTTTTCGACCAGCACGCGCTCGTCGCCGAAAGCGGCACCGGCCTCGCGCATGGCGCTTGCAAGTTCCTTTGCAAATGCTGCCGGATCGTCGACGCGGCGCATGCCCTTGCCGCCGCCGCCGGCCACCGCCTTGACCAGCACCGGATAGCCGATCTTTTCCGCCTGTTCAGCCAGAAAGCCCGCATCCTGATTGTCGCCGTGATAGCCGGGCACCACCGGCACCTTCGCCTTTTCCATCAAGGCCTTGGCGGCGTCCTTCAGGCCCATGGCGCGGATCGCGGCAGGCGGCGGGCCGACAAAGACGATGCCGGCCTTCTCGCAAGCCTCGGCGAAGGCGGCGTTTTCCGACAGGAAACCGTAGCCCGGATGGATGGCGCCGGCGCCCGAACGCGCGGCGGCATCGAGGATCGCGTCCATGCGCAGATAGCTTTCGGCGGCGGGTGCCGGTCCGATGCGCCAGGCCTCGTCGGCTTCGGCGACATGAAAGGCGTTGGCGTCGGCATCGGAATAGACCGCGATGGTCTTCAGCCCCATGCGGCGCGCGGTGCGGATGACGCGGACGGCAATTTCGCCGCGATTGGCGATCAGGAGGGATTTGAACATTGCTTTTCCCTCACATGCGGAAGACGCCGAACTGCGTCTCCGGTATCGGTGCGTTGAGTGCCGCCGAGAAAGCCAGCGCCAGGACGCGGCGCGTTTCCGACGGGGCGACGATGCCGTCGTCCCAGAGGCGGGCGGTGGCGAAGTATGGATGGCCCTCCTCGTCATATTTGGCGCGGATCGGCGCCTTGAAGGCATCGGCCTCTTCGGGCGTCCATTTTTCGGCATCGCGATGCACCGCCGCCAGCACGCTTGCCGCCTGTTCGCCGCCCATCACCGAGATGCGGGCGTTGGGCCAGGTGAAAAGGAAACGGGGCGAATAGGCGCGGCCGCACATGCCGTAATTGCCGGCGCCATAGGAGCCGCCGACGATCAACGTCACCTTGGGCACGTTGGCGGAGGCGACCGCGGTCACCAGTTTGGCGCCGTCCTTGGCGATGCCGCCGGTTTCATATTCACGGCCGACCATGAAGCCGGCGATATTCTGCAGGAAAAGCAGGGGAATTTTCCGCTGGCAGCAGAGCTCGATGAAATGCGCGCCCTTCAAGGCCGATTCCGAAAACAGGATGCCGTTATTGGCGACGATGCCGACCGGAACCCCATGAATATGCGCAAAGCCCGTCACCAGCGTCGTGCCGTAGAGTTTCTTGAATTCGTCGAATTCCGAGCCGTCGACGAGGCGGGCGATCACTTCGCGGATGTCGTATTGGACCGAGAGCGATGCGGGCACGATGCCGTCGAGTTCGGCTGCGTCGTAGAGCGGCGCGACGGGGTCGCGCAGCGGGATCGCGACCGATTTCCTGCGGTTGAGCGTCGCGGCGATGCGGCGCGCGATGGCCAGCGCATGGGCGTCGTCCATCGCGTAATGATCGGTGACGCCGGATTTGCGCGAATGAACGTCGGCGCCGCCGAGATCCTCGGCCGTCACGATTTCGCCTGTCGCCGCCTTCACCAGCGGCGGGCCGCCGAGAAAGATCGTGCCTTGTTTTCGGACGATCACGGTTTCGTCGGACATGGCCGGGACATAGGCGCCGCCCGCCGTGCAGGAACCCATGACGACGGCGACCTGCGGGATGCCTTTCGCTGACATGCGCGCCTGATTGTAGAAAATGCGGCCGAAATGCTCGCGATCGGGAAAGATTTCGGCCTGATTGGGCAGGTTGGCGCCGCCACTGTCGACCAGATAGAAGCAGGGCAGATGGTTTTCGAGCGCAACCTCTTGCGCGCGCAGGTGTTTCTTGACCGTGACCGGATAATAGGTGCCGCCCTTGATGGTGGCGTCGTTGCAGACGATCACGCATTCCTGGCCCGAAATGCGGCCGATGCCGGTGATGATGCCGGCGCCATTGATCGCCTCGCCATACATGCCATGGGCGGCCATGGGCGAGAGTTCGAGAAAGGGCGAACCCGGATCGATCAGCCCGTGGACGCGGTCGCGCGGCAGGAGCTTGCCACGGGCGGTGTGGCGCTCGCGGGAGCGCTGGTCGCCGCCCTCGGCGGCTTTGGCGCGTTCGGCCGCGAGCGCGGCCACGAGGCCCGCCATCGCCTCTGCATTGGCCTTGAAGCGCGGGTCGCGCGCGTTGACGTTCGTCTTCAGCACGGACATGGGGCGCTCACGCGGTTTCGTTGAAAAGTTCGCGGCCGATCAGCATGCGGCGGATTTCCGAGGTGCCGGCGCCGATCTCGTAGAGCTTGGCGTCGCGCAGGAGGCGGCCGGTCGGATAGTCGTTGATGTAGCCATTGCCACCCAATGCCTGGATCGCCTCGAGCGCCATCCAGGTGGCCTTTTCGGCTGCGTAAAGGATTGCGCCGGCTGCATCTTTCCGTGCCGTCTGGCCGCGGTCGCAGGCTTTCGCCACCGCATAAACATAGGCGCGGCAGGCATTCATGGTCGCATACATGTCGGCGAGCTTGCCCTGCATCAATTGAAACGTGCCGATGGGTTCGCCGAACTGCTTGCGTTCATGCACATACGGGATCACCGCATCCATGCAGGCCTGCATGATGCCCAAGGGCCCGGCGGCCAGCACCGCGCGCTCGTAATCGAGGCCCGACATCAGCAC
>NZ_JBBECC010000140.1:0-3081 GCF_040882025.1 Parvibaculum sp.
CGGTCGATGCCGAGGGCATCGATGTCGAGGCAGGCATCGCCCGGCACGAGGCACCCCGCCTGATCTATGTGACCCCCTCCCATCAGTTCCCGCTCGGCGCGACGCTGTCGCTACAGCGTCGGCTCGCGCTGCTCGACCATGCGCGGCAATGCGGCGCCTGGGTACTGGAGGATGACTACGATTCCGAATATCGCTACCAGGGCCGTCCCATCGCCTCACTGCAGGGCCTCGACCGGGCCGATACCGTCATCTACATGGGCACCTTCGCCAAGACGATGTTCCCGGCCATCAAGATCGGCTACCTGATCGTGCCCGAACATCTGGTCGATGCTTTCGGCACCGCCATCCGCATCACCGGCCATGTACCGCCCTCGACGGTTCAGGCGGCGCTGGCCGACTTCATCGGCGAGGGCCACTACGGCGGCCATGTCAGGCGTATGCGGGCGCTCTATGCCGAGCGCCGGGCGCTGCTGCTGAAGGCATTGGACGGCGAACTTGCCCTCTGGCTCGAAGCGGCGCCCGGCGAAGGCGGGTTGCAGCTCTCTGCGTTCCTCGCGCCCGGCGCCGACGACGCGGCGATGGCGCAGGCCGCCGCCGAAGCCGACATCCATGTCAGCCCGCTGTCGCTTTACCGGCTGGAACCGGGCCGGCCGGGCCTTTATATGGGCTATGCCTCGGTGCCCGAGGTCGAGATAGGCAAGGCTGCGGCACGCCTCGTCGACGTACTGACCAAGGCCGGTTGCCCCCGGCGCTTCTGACGGGACCCCCATGCGCCTCTACCAGATGCAGGACAGCGGCAATTGCTACAAGGTGCGGTTGCTGGCCCGCCTGCTCGGCCTGCCGCTCGAACTTGTCGATGTCGACATTCTGAAGGGCGAAAGCCGGACAGAGGATTTCCTGAGCCTCAACCCGAACGGGCGTGTGCCCACCGTTGAATTCGACGACGGGCGGACGCTGGCGGAATCGAACGCCATCATGTTCTATCTGGCCGAGGGCACGGCCCTGCTGCCGGACGATCGGATGGCCCGCGCGCAGGCGCTCCAGTGGATGTTCTTCGAGCAATACAGCCACGAGCCCTACATCGCCGTCGCCCGCTTCTGGCAATCGATCAAGCCCGGCGGCTACGAGGAGAGGAAGGACAGCTTCCCCGTATGGCATGAGCGCGGCTATCAGGCGCTCGACGTGATGGAGCGCCACCTCAAGGACCATGACTGGCTTGCCGGCGGCCGGTATTCCATCGCCGATATCGCCCTTTACGCCTACACGCATGTCGCCCATGAAGGCGGCTTCGACGTCGCGCCCCACAAGGCGATCGGCCGCTGGATGAACCGCATACGGAGGGAGCCCGGCCACGTCGCCATGGACTGGCGTCCCTGACAGAGCGGGGCCGCCACAAAATGGCCCCAAAAAGGTTCCCCTCCTGTCGGCTTTCCGAACCGGGGCCGCCCCATTTGCCCGCGACACTTTGTCCGCCTGAGGAGGATTCGCCTCCCGAAAATCAGCATGTTGCGGGGACACCATCATGCCAAACACAGCGCGCTACGCCGCGTATGCCGTATTTCGGCAACGCCGGTCCGAGATTCTTGCCCGGATTCTCTTCATTGTTTGCGTTTCTCTCTTTGTCGTCGTCAGTTTCGCCCAGCATCAGGCCCGCGCCGACAACGCGGGCCTTGTTCGTCTGGGGGACGTCGAAAGCGGCGCCTTGCTGCTGAATTCGACCGAGCCCGGCAAGTACGTGCCGGCGCCCCTCCTTGCCACAGACGTCCAGATCGACGTCACCGGCCCGATCGCACGCGCCCGCGTGACGCAGCACTTCATCAATCCCGGCGACGGCTGGGTCGAAGGCAAGTATGTCTTTCCCCTGCCTGAGAACTCGGCCGTCGACACGCTGAAAATGGTAATCGGCGACCGCGTCATCGAAGGCCAGATCAAGGAAAAGCAGGAGGCGCGGCGGGTATATGAAGAGGCTCGCGCCGACGGCCGGCGCGCCAGCCTCGTCGAGCAGCAACGTCCCAACGTGTTCACCAACTCGGTCGCCAATATCGGTCCGAAGGAAACGATCGTCATCCAGATCGAATACCAGCAGACGGTGCGTCAGGACGACGACGTCTTCTCGCTGCGCTTCCCGATGGTCGTCGCGCCGCGCTATGTGCCGAGAAACGCAACCCCGCAGCTCGTGGACTTCAAGCCCGGCGAGGGTGGCTGGGGCGAGATACTGCCGTCCCCGGAACCGCTCGACCTCGAGCAGCCGCCGGTGCTTCATCCAGACATGGGCAAGATCAACCCCGTAAGCCTTGCGATTTCTCTCGACGCGGGCTTCGCGCTCGGCACGGTCGAAAGTGCGCATCACGAGATTTCGCTGACGCGCGACGGGACACACAAGGCCAGGCTGACGCTGGCCGAAAAACTGACGCCGGCCAACAAGGACTTCGAACTTGTGTGGAAGCCGGCCGCGGCATCCGCGCCCGCCGCCGCCCTCTTCCGCGAGCGTGTCGGCGATGAGGACTACATCCTGGTCATGCTGACGCCGCCCGCCGGCGGCACCGTTCCGGCGGCAAAGCCCCGCGAGGTGATCTTCGTCATCGACAATTCGGGCTCGATGTCGGGCCCCTCGATAGATCAGGCAAAGAAGAGCCTCCTGTGGGCCCTCAACCGGTTGAAGCCCTCCGACACCTTCAATGTCATCCGCTTCGACGACACGACGACGGTGCTCTTTCCGCAAGCCGTCGCGGCGCATGGCGAGAACCTCGACGTCGCACGCCGTTATGTCGGCAACCTTCAGGCCAATGGCGGCACCGAAATGCTGCCGGCGCTCAGGGCGTCGCTTGTGGACCCCGATGCCGGCGACAGTTCGCGCCTGCGCCAGATCGTCTTCCTGACCGACGGCGCGATCTACAATGAACGTGAACTCTTCACCGAGATCACGAGCAATCTCGGCCGTTCGCGCATTTTCACAGTCGGCATCGGCTCGGCCCCCAACAGCTACTTCATGGCCCGCGCCGCCGAAGCCGGGCGTGGCACCTTCACGCATATCGGCAGCGAGACGCAGGTTGCCGAACGCATGAGCGTGCTCTTCGAAAA
>NZ_JBBECC010000141.1:0-3012 GCF_040882025.1 Parvibaculum sp.
CCGACTTGATGGCGCCGGCCGCCCGGTCGCCGATCTTGAGGAAGCTCATCAGGCCCGACGACTTGCCGCCGCCTGACAGGCTTTCATCTTCGCCGCGCAGGTCGGAGAAGTTGGAGCCGGTGCCGGACCCGTATTTGAAGAGCCGCGCCTCGCGCACCCAGAGATCCATGATGCCGTTCTCGTTGACGAGATCGTCGGCGACGCCCTGGATGAAGCAGGCATGCGGCTGCGGGAATTCATAGGCACTGTGGGTTCGCGCCGTCACGCCCGTTTCGGGGTCGGTCCGCCAGTGCCCCTGTGCCGGCCCGTCGATGCCATAGGCCCAGTGGAGACCGGTATTGAACCATTGCGGGGAATTGGGCGCGGCGATCTGAGCCGCCAGCATGAAGCGCAGCTCGTCGTAGAAGGCGCGGGCGTCGGCCTCGCCGTCGAAATAGCGGCCCTTCCAGCCCCAATAGGTCCAGGCGCCGGCCAGCCGGTCGAAAACCTGCCGCGCGTCCATTTCCGGTCCGAAGCGGTCTTCGGGCCTGAGCGCCGCCAGCGCCTCCTCGTCCGGCGCGTGGCGCCACAGGAATTCGGGCATGCCGTCTTCGGGCAGCTTCTTCAGCACGGCTGCGACGCCGGCTTTACGGAAATATTTCTGGGCCAGCACGTCGCAGGCGACCTGGCTCCACTCGGCGGGCACCTGGATGTCCTGCAGCCGGAACACGACCGAGCCGTCCGGGTTGCGGATTTCGCTCGCGGTCGTCCGGAAGGGGATGCCCTCGTAGGGCGACTGCCCCTCGATCGTGAAACAACGCTGAATACGCATCTGACCCCCGGTTCCTCGCCTTCGCCCACTGACCCCGTCATGGGGCGGGCCGGGAGATCGTCCGCGCATCATGCCGGACCATGCTTTTTCATGGTCGGGACATGCCGCGCGGGCATGGCTTCCCGTTGCGCCGCGCCGCCCGGACTTTCCCCGCTAAGAGGTTGATTCCGTTAAGCTTTCGTCGCCGAGCCGTGGCTCTGTTCGGGTGTCCGCCTGTCTCTCGCCTCGCCCCTCGCGGGGAAATGAAATCCTAGGGAGGATGGCCATGCCCCGTCAAGCACTCGTCACAAGATGTAGGCGCGACAGGCCTTCCAGCCCGCGATATCTGGTGGGTCTCCCGACCGAATCGGCGGTTAACAAAGCTGCAACCCGGAATCGGTTATCAATGCATCTACCTCTTTCACCCAGAACAGGTGGAGCTCAGCGTGGGTGAGCGCAGCAAGGCGTTCGGCAAGGAACTGAAAGACCTGAGGATTCTCATGGTCGACGACAATGGCAGCATGCGGCTGCTGTTGCGTACCATGCTGAATACGTTCGGCGTTACCTATATGCGCCAGGCCCATGACGGTACCGAGGGCCTCGCCGAACTTGATATTTACGACATCGATCTGGTGATTTCCGACTGGGAAATGCAGCCGATGAACGGCCGCGAGTTCATCACCCGCATCCGCGCCGTCGGCAACGAGCCGGTCTGTTTCACGCCCATTATCGTTTTGACCGGCCATGCCTCCCGTTCGCTGATCACCGAAGCTTTCGAGATCGGCGCAACGCATCTCCTCGTGAAACCGGTTACGCCGTCGAGCCTGCTCCACCGCATCGGCTGGGTTCTCAACGACGACCGCGAATTCGAGGTCTCCGGCGGCATCTATCGCCAGCCCATGGTGATCCAGGATAGCGGTATGCGCCGCGGCGCCGCGGAAAAGATCAGGACCTGGGCTGTCGACTGACGCCCGGGCGCTTCCTTCAGTCTGGACCATCCTCTCAACGGGTGTCATATTCGGCCCGCATTCCGGCCTTGCCGGAATCGGCCGAATGATGAAATTTACAAGTCCATACAACAGGATAAAGCGCCCATGTCGCTGCTGCACGAAGTGTTCATCTGGTGGAACGGCCAGACCATGGGCACGAGGTTCTACACGTGGCGCAAGGGCCGCCTCGTTGGCACGGACGCTCAGGACAATCGGTACTACGAAGCGAAGGACGGTGAGGCCATCGGTGGCTATGTGCGCCGCTGGGTGATCTACAACGGTCTGGCCGAAGCATCGCGCGTTCCGCCCGAATGGCATGGCTGGCTTCACCACACATTCGATGTGCCGCCCACCGAAGACGGCTACGTGCCGCGCGAATGGGAAAAGCCGCACGTACCGAACCTCACCGGCACTTCCCAAGCCTGGCGTCCGCAAGGAAGCCTGCACAAGGGCGCGCGCCGTCCCGGCGCCACCGGCGACTATCAGGCCTGGCGGCCTGAATAGGCGCGGCCCTGAAACCGATTATCCGAGGACAAACATGCAAAGCAATCTCGTCGAAACCTTGATCGGCACCATCGTTGTCGTCGTTGCCGCGCTTTTCCTTTTTTACGGTTACACAACGTCGGGGATGCGCAGCAGCGCCGGATACAAGGTCACCGCCGAGTTCAGCGGCGTCGACGGTCTGGCCAACGGCTCCGATGTGCGCCTCTCGGGCATCAAGATCGGCACCGTCGTTTCGCAGCGGTTGAATGCGGAGACCTATCAGGCCGTCATTACGATGGACCTCGCGCGCGACGTCAAAATCCCGGACGACACCAGCGCCAAGATTACCAGCGATGGTTTGCTGGGCGGCAGCTATGTGTCGCTGACACCCGGCGGCAGCCCCGACCATCTGGCGGATGGCGGTGAAATCATGTTCACGCAAGGGTCCGTCGATTTGATGGGCCTGATCGGACAGGCCGTCTTCTCCACGGGCGGTGGCGACAAGGAATAGCGGCCCGGAAAGCCGACAGGAAAATGCCGATGCGCCTTGCTGGATTCCCGGCTGTTTGTGCCGCTCTCGTTGCGATGCTGGTCCTAGCGCCCGCCGCGGCCCATGCGGAGAAATACGCGGTCGCCGTTTTCAGCGGTCTCGACAAGATCACCGCCCGCGTCACGAGCTTCGCCGCCACGGTCGACACGCCGCAGAGCAAAGGCGCGCACGAGGTGCTGGTGCGCGCCTGACACAAGGCG
>NZ_JBBECC010000142.1:0-2970 GCF_040882025.1 Parvibaculum sp.
AGTGAAGGTCGCCGCGCGCCAGCGCCGGCTTCAGGAGGTTCGACGCATCCATCGCGCCATCGGTCTTGCCGGCGCCGACAAGCTGGTGCATTTCGTCGATGAAGAGAACGATGCCGCCATCGGAGGCGCTGATTTCGGCAAGCACGGCCTTGAGGCGCTCCTCGAACTCGCCGCGATATTTTGCGCCGGCGATCAGCGCACCGAGATCGAGCGCCATCAGCTGCTTCTGCTTGAGGCTTTCGGGCACGTCGCCATTGACGATGCGGAGCGCGAGACCTTCCGCGATCGCCGTCTTGCCGACACCCGGCTCGCCGATCAGCACGGGATTGTTCTTGGTGCGGCGCGACAGCACCTGAATGGTGCGGCGGATCTCCTCGTCGCGGCCGATCACGGGATCGAGCTTGCCCGAGCGCGCATCGGCGGTGAGGTCGCGCGCATATTTCTTCAAGGCATCATAAGCGTCTTCGGCCGAGGCGCTGTCGGCGCTGCGCCCCTTGCGCACCTTCTCGATGGCGGCGTTGAGCGCCTGCGCGGTGACGCCAGCCGTTTTGAGAATTTTTTCGGATTCCGAACCGGGCGTCAGCAGGATCGCCAGCAACAGCCGCTCGGCGGTGACGAAACTGTCGCCGGCCTTCTTGGCAAGCTGCTCGGCCTGCTCGAAGAGGCGCGCCGTTTCGGGCGCGAGATAGAGCTGCCCGGCGCCGGAGCCTTCGACTTTCGGCATTTTCGAAAGCGCCGTCTCGACGCCGGTCAATGCCTGATCGGGGCGGCCGCCAGCGGCGCGGATGAGACCGGCCGCAAGACCCTCCTCGTCGTCGAGCAATACTTTCAGGACATGTTCAGGCGTGAAACGCTGATGACCCGAGCGCAGCGCAAGCCCTTGCGCGGACTGGATAAAGCCGCGGCTCCGGTCCGTGTATTTTTCGAGGTCCATGTGTCTTCCTTTCAAGCACGCTCCGGAGCGGAGGCCCCAAGCGCCTTATCCGAATTCCGGCCCGGCCCTCAAAAGGCACCGGCCCTCAACGGATATTGGTGTTGCTTAACGGTCACACAAGAGGCAGTCTGCTGCCAGTTTGTCGCAGAAACCTGCCGAAATCGTGAAGACCGGCATCGAAAAACAGGACGGCACGGCATGCGAGACAGCGCGACAATCGTCGGCCTCTACCGCTACCCGGTCAAGGGTCTCTCGCCCGAGGCGCTGGCGGAAGTCACGCTCGAGGCGGGCGGAACCTTCCCCTGGGATCGCGCTTTCGCCATCGAGAACGGGAAACACGACTTCGATCCCGAAAACCCGAAGCATTTTCCGAAGATCAAGTTTCTGATGCTGATGCGGGACGAACGCCTCGCCCGGCTGAAGACGCATTTCGACGACGCCACGACGACGCTCGACATCGCGGAGGACGGCAAGCCGGCGCTGCGCGCGAATCTGATGACGGCGGAAGGCCGCGCCGCGATCGAGGACTTCATGGCCGATTACATGAAGGACGAACTCAGGGGCACACCCCGCCTCGTTCATGCGCCCGGTTTTTCGCATTCGGACGCGCCGGCGAAACTCGTCTCGATCATCAATATGGCAAGCGTGCGCGCGCTCGAGGAGAAGATCGGCGCGCATGTGAACCCGCTGCGCTTCCGCGCCAATGTTTATGTCGAGGGACTTCACGCCTTCGAGGATCACGACTGGGTGGGACGGCGTTTCAAGATCGGCGGCGCGACGTTCGAAGGCTTCCACAAGACGGTGCGCTGCGCGGCAACCAATGTCGATCCCGCGACCGGCACGCGCGACATGGAAATTCCGGCAACGCTGCTGCATCACTGGGACCATGCCGATCTCGGCCTTTACGCACACGTAAAATCGCCGGGCACGATCAGGCCCGGCGATAAACTCGTTCTTGAAGACTAGGCAGGCTCGGCGGGCGATCAGTCGCCCGGTGCAACCTCGGGCGTTGTGGCGGGCGCTTCGGCGCGGGGCTCGGCATCGTCGCCGCCATTGCCTTCGGCGCGCACCCCGTCGCGGCGCGGCTCGCCCTGCTGGCCTTCGCCACGCGGACGGCGGCGCCGGCCCTGACGGCGGCGCGGCTGTCCGTCGCCCTGCTCGCCCTGCGGCTGAGCCTGACGGTCAGGCTGCCGGTTCGGCTGACGGTCGTCATCCTCGCCCTCATCCTCGTCGTCCTGACGGTGGCCGCCATTCATCTCGCCGCCCTGTCCGTTGCCGTTGCCGCCCTGCTGGTGCCAGGGCTGGCCCGGATGACGCGGCTGGGCCTGATTGTCGGAGGTGAAATCCGTCTCCTCCTCCTCGTCTTCCGGCGGACGATAGGCAAGATTGCTCTGCGGCCGAACCTGACCCTCCTGCCCCGTTGGGGCAGCGGCCATCAGAAGCCGATAATAATGTTCGGCGTGCTGAAAATAGTTTTCGGCCATCACCCGGTCACCGGCCGAAATCGCATCGCGTGCGAGCTGCTGGTATTTCTCGCAGACGTGAGTCGCGTTGCCGCGAATCTTCACATCCGGCCCATTGCTGTCGTAAGCGCGATTGGTCGAATGCTGCGGCCTGCGGCCGCTGCGTCCGCGCGAGCGCTTGGCGTTGTTTTGCCCTTGCCTCATATGGTCTGATTTCTCGCTACTGGTTACGTCGGAATCTCGTTCAAAACCCATCCGCCACCTTGGCCGCGATCCGCTTTTCGGATTTCGCGCCCGCTTGAGCGGACTTCCAGCACACACAGACTTCCGGCCTTGCCGGCACGGCCCGTTTGGATGCTAAGAAGTTCTGGCCCGGTATCCTTGCCCCGCCCCGGAGCGCTGATGGACACTTTCGGGCGATTGCCTTGTCCGGGCCGCTTCAAGCGCCTCGGAACCCTGCCCGGCTGACGGAACTCCCGCGCCCCGGGTGCATCCCTCTTCTCGGAAGACGATCTTCATTTCGGAGGAGGGGGTTCGAGGAGCGAAGCGTTTTCAGCCCGGTCCGTTTTCCCT
>NZ_JBBECC010000143.1:0-19088 GCF_040882025.1 Parvibaculum sp.
ACATTTTGGCAAGAAGGCTCAGGTTTACTTGACCGGGCGCGGACAGTACCCTTCGGAAAAGCGGCCCTCACTTTCGTTCGTTCAAGGAAAATTCCGGTGACAGACGCCCGACCCTCCTCCTCCGGCCTTCGGGCGGTCGTTGTCCTGTGTTTCGGCCTGATGCTGGCCGCCTGCAACGGGCTTGGCGGGCGCAGCGCGCCGCCGCCGGTCGTTGCGCCGCCGCCCACCACGCAGGTGCAACCTCCGCCGCGCGTCGATGCGCCGGCCATGCGCGATCCCGCCCGCTTCTATACGCCCGCGCATATGGCCGGCGAACGGCCGATCCGGGTGGCGCTGCTGCTACCGTTCAATTCACCACGCGACAATGTGCGGACGCTTTCCAATTCGCTCTACAATGCGGCGCAGCTGGCGCTGTTCGAATTCGACAACCGGCAGATATTGCTGATCCCCAAAGCGACCGGCGGCACGTCGGGCGGCGCGCAGCGCGCTGCGCAGGAAGCGCTCAGCGCCGGTGCCGATCTTATTCTCGGGCCGCTCTTTGCCGAGGAGGTCGTCGCCGTCGCGCCGATTGCCGCGCAACACAATGTGCCGGTGGTTGCCTTTTCCTCCGACAGCGCGGTCGCCGGGAACGGCGTCTATCTACTCTCCTTTCCGCTCCATGAAGACATCAACCGGATCGTCGAGTTCGCGACGCTGCAGGGTATCCAGTCCTTCGGCGCGCTTTATCCGCAAGGCAGCTATGGCAACCGGGCGCAGGCCGAATTCGAACGCGCCGTCGCGGCGCGGGCCGGACGGGTGGTTGCCGCGACCTCCTATCCGTCGAGTTCGGAAGGCATGTACGAGCCCGCACGGCGCATCGCGGCTAGCTATGGCGACGGCAACTTCCAGGCGCTGTTTCTGCCCGAAGGCGGGGCGCAGCTCAAGACGATTTCGCCGCTGCTCCCCTACTACGATCTCGATCCGCGTCAGGTGAAATTTCTCGGCACCGGCCTCTGGGACGACCCGTCGCTGGCGCTCGAACCGCCGCTTCACGGCGCCTGGTTTCCGGCACCGCCACCCGAAGGCCATGCGCAGTTCCTGACGCGCTACAAGCGCGCCTACGGACCTGCCACGCCGCCCCGCATCGCCAGCCTCGGCTACGATGCGGCGAGCCTTGCTGTGGCGCTGGCGACGCGCGACGAAAGCGACCGGTTCACCGCCGCGGCGCTGACCGATCCGGACGGCTTTGCCGGCGTCGACGGAATTTTCCGGTTCATGGCCGATGGGCGGACCGAACGGGGCCTGGCGGTCATGGAAGTCAGGCCCGGCGGCGCCGTCGTCGTCGATCCGGCGCCGACGAGTTTTCGCCCGCAGGTTTTCTAGAGCGATCGCATGACATTGCGGCTTCACAATTTCTTTCGAAACTCGGCGGGGCACCGCGTCCGCATCGCGCTCGCCCTGAAGGGCCTCGACTACGAATATGTGTCGGTCAATATCGGACCCGCCGGCGAACAGAACTCGGAGGCCTATCTCAAGCTCAATCCGCAGGGGCTCGTGCCGACGCTCGTGCATGACGGTCAGATCATCACGCAGTCGGGCGCGATCATCGAATATCTGGACGAATGTTTTCCCGCGCCGCCGCTGCTGCCCGCGGAGCCGTTGACGCGGGCGCGGGCGCGCGCCTTTGCCGGCGCCATCGCCGCCGAGATGCATGCGCTCAACAATTCCGGCGTGCATCGTTATCTTGCCGGCGCGATGGCGCTCGACGAAAAGAAGCGCGGGCAATGGTATGCGCATTGGGCAAAGCGCGGCCTCATGGCGCTCGAGCAAACGCTGGCGGCACAGCCGGCGACATCGTTCTGTTTCGGCGAGACACCAGGCATTGCCGATATTTTTCTGGTGCCGCAGCATTTGAACTATCGCCGCTTCGGCCTTCCGCTTGACGATTATCCACGGATCAATGCCGTTGTCGCGCATTGCGAAACGCTCGACGCCTTCAAGGCCGCCGCGCCGGAAGCGCAGCCCGACTACGTCGAAGGCTTTTAAGAGAGAAGCTGGGCCAGCAGCGCATTGAGGACGAGACGGCCTTTGGCGGTGGTGCGGACGCGTTCGCCGTCCCTGAGCAGCAATCCATCCGTAACGAGACCTGCAATGCGCGTTTCGTCGAGGGCGCGGCCTGCGAGCTTCGCGTAGCGCGCCAGCGATACGCCTTCCTCGAGACGCAGACCCATCAGCATCATTTCGTCTCCTTGCTCCGGCGGTGCAATCTCCTCCGACGCCTCGAGTCCGTGGCCGCCCGCCTCGACCGCCTCAATCCATTGCCCGGGTGCGCGCCAGGTGCGCGTCGCGAGATGCGCGCGCCCTGCCCCGATGCGGCCATGCGCACCGGGACCGACACCGGCATAGTCGCCATAGCGCCAGTAAACGAGATTATGGCGGCACTCGGCGCCGGGCTTTGCATAGTTCGAGACTTCATAGGCCGCGAGGCCCGCGTCGGCGCAGATATCGCCGGTGAGTTCGTAGAGCGCTGCCGCATCTTCCTCCGCCGGCAGGGCGAAGGCGCCCTTTTCGTAAAGCCGCGCGAAAGCGGTATCGGGTTCGATGGTCAGTTGATAGAGCGAGAGGTGATCGGCGGCATGCGCCAGCGCGGCGCGCAGTTCCCTTTCCCATGCGTCGCGCGTCTGGCCGGGGCGCGCATAGATGAGATCGAAGGAGAGCCGGGGGAATGTGTTGCGCGCCAGCGCGATGGCGCCGAGCGCTTCGTCGGCCGTGTGCAGGCGTCCGAGAAATTTGAGCTCACGGTCGTCGAGCGACTGGACGCCGAGCGAGAGCCGGTTGACGCCGGCCGAAGCGTAGCCGCGAAATCGCGCCGCTTCGACGCTTGTGGGGTTCGCTTCGAGCGTTACCTCGACATCCTCGTCGACCTGCCAGAGCGCGTGGATGCGCGCCAGCACCGCCTCGACGGTCGCGACCTCCATCAGCGACGGCGTACCGCCGCCGAAGAAGATCGAACGCACGCGGCGGGGCCCGGTCAGCTCCCGCATATGTTCGAGTTCGCGGACGAGGGCTGCCGCCCAGCGCGCCTGATCGACCGAGGCAACGACGTGGGAATTGAAATCGCAATAGGGACACTTCGACTGGCAGAAAGGCCAGTGCACATAGATACCGAAGCCGGGCGCGCGGGGATCGTCCGTCAGCGGATCAGTTTTTGTCGAAGCAGGCATCGGCAAGCCGGCGGAAGGCGTGGGCGCGGTGCGAGAGACCATGCTTTTTCTCCGGCTCCATTTCGCCGAAGGTGATGTCGTGGCCTTCGGCCACGAAAATCGGATCGTAGCCGAAACCCTTTTCCCCGCGCGGCGGCCAGACCAGCTCGCCGTCCACCCTGCCCTCGAAATATTCGACATGACCGTCGGGCCATGCAAGCGCCAGCCCGCAAATGAAATGTGCACGCGCATCGACGGGTCCGGTTTCGAGCATGCCACGGCGGAGTTTTTCCATCGCGAAATCGAAATCCTTCGTCGGGCCCGCCCAGCGCGCCGAATGGATGCCCGGCGCGCCCGACAGGGCCTCGACGCAGAGTCCGGAATCGTCGGCAAGCGCCGGAAGGTCCGCGGCCCGGGCAGCGGCCAACGCCTTCAATTCGGCATTTTCGCGGAAGGTCGCGCCGGTCTCTTCGGGTTCGACCAGGCCGAGTTCGGCAGCCGAGACCGCTTCGATGCCGAAAGGCGCGAGCAGGTCGGCAATCTCGCGCAGCTTGCCCGGATTGTGACTCGCGACAACAAGACGGCCGCCGGCGAATTTGCGTGTCATCCCGTGACCGCCTCTTTTTGTCTGATGACGAGATCGGCAATGGCCGATTTCGCGAGACCGAGAAGGCTCGCAAGCTCGTCCTCGCTGAAGGGCTCGCCTTCGGCCGTGCCCTGCACTTCGCAGATGCCGCCCTTCCCGGTGATCACGAAATTCGCGTCGGTACCGGCTTCGGAATCCTCGGCATAATCGAGATCGATGACGGGCAGACCGTTGTAGATGCCGCAGGAAATCGCCGCGACGTGGTCCTTCAGCACCGGGCCGGAGATCATGGAGCGGGCGCGCATCCATTCGATGCACTGGTGAAGAGCGACCCAGGCGCCGGTGATCGATGCCGTGCGCGTACCGCCATCGGCCTGCAAGACGTCGCAATCGACCGAGATCTGGCGCTCGCCCATCGCGCGGAGATCGACGACCGTGCGCAACGAACGGCCGATCAGACGCTGGATTTCCTGGGTGCGGCCCGACTGCTTGCCGGCCGCGGCCTCGCGGCGCATCCGCTCATGGGTCGAACGCGGCAGCATGCCGTATTCGGCTGTCACCCAGCCCTTTCCGCCGCCTTTCAGAAAAGGCGGCACGCGTTCTTCGAGGCTCGCGGTGCACAGAACATGCGTATCGCCGAAGCGGACAAGGCAGGAGCCCTCGGCGTGTTTGGCAACACCCGGTTCGAACGAGACCTGACGCATTTCATTGGGCTGACGGCCGGAGGGACGCATTGTCGGGTTTCCGATTCTTGTTTCATGGGGTTTGCAGACGGGATTGCTGGCTTTACTACCTTGACGGGGGCCATGCGTAAAGGAACGACGCCGGCGAATTGACGTGAGCTCACGCGCTACCTAGATTTGTCCTCTCTTTCAGATACTTACGGAAAGGACAGGGACAGCGCATGGTGGCCGTCAAGGATCTCAACGAGCGCTCGCGCGAGATCCTGCGCCGTGTGGTCGAGAGTTATCTCGAAACCGGCGAGCCGGTCGGTTCGCGTATCCTGTCGCGGCAGCTCCCGATCTCGCTCTCAGCCGCCTCGATCCGAAACGTGATGTCGGATCTGGAGGCACTCGGACTGATCTTCTCGCCGCATACCAGCGCCGGCCGCCTGCCGACCGAGGCCGGGCTTCGCATGTTCGTCGACGGCTTGCTCGAAATCGGCGATCTCAGTGACGACGAGCGCCAGTCGATCGAACGGCAGGTGGCCGGGTCGCACAAGAATGTCGAGGATGTGCTGGACGAGGCCTCGAAGCTCCTGTCAGGTCTCAGCCATGCGGCGGGTTTCGTCGTCGCGCCGACCTATGACGCGGCACTCAAGCATCTCGAATTCGTGCCGATCGACGGCGAGCGCGCGCTGGTCGTGATCGTCACCGAGGGCGGCGCGGTCGAGAACCGGGTCATCGAAATTCCCAAGGGGCTGACGCCTTCGGCGCTCGCCGAAGCGACCAACTACCTCAACGCGCAGTTGCGCGGCAAGACGCTGGACGAGGCCAAGACGCATCTGGCGCGCGACATGGAGACGCGCAAGGCCGAGCTCAACGAACTGACAGCCAAGGTGATCGGGGCAGGGCTTGCGACCTGGTCGGGTACGGGCGGCGGCGGCAACGATCCACTCGGCAAGTCGCTGATCGTGCGCGGGCGCTCACGGCTTCTCGAAGACGTCCATGCAATGGAGGATCTTGAGCGTATCCGGCTGCTCTTCGACGACATCGAAAACAAGCGCGATCTCGTGCAGTTGCTCGGGCTTGCCGAACAGGCCGACGGGGTGCGCATTTTCATCGGCTCCGAAAACAAGCTCTTTTCGCTTTCCGGCTCGTCGCTGATCGTCAGCCCTTATATGGACGCCCAGCAGCATGTGGTAGGCGTGCTCGGCGTGATCGGACCGACGCGGCTCAATTACGCGCGCGTCATCCCGATGGTCGACTACACCGCCAAGCTGGTCGGCCGACTGATCAATTGAGGAGGGACCGACGGGTTGACATATCGGCCTTCGGCGCGCACATGCACTCGCCGGAAAGCCCGGTAAATCTGACATGGACGCAAACGGAAGCCCCATGAGCGACGAAAACAGCAAAATCGACCCTGAAACGCCTGAAACGGCCGCGAAACTGGCCGAAATTCTGGCGGCTGAGCCAGCCCGGCAGGGCGAGGCTGAGCCCGATGCCGCAGCCGGACCGGATGTGGCGGCGCTCGAGGCCGAGATCGCCGAACTCAAGGACCGGCTGTTGCGCGTGGCGGCCGAAATGGAAAACACCCGCAAGCGCGCCGAACGCGACCGCGCCGATGCGACGCGTTATGCGGCAGCCAATTTCGCCCGCGACATGCTGCAGGTTTCCGACAATCTGCGCCGCGCGATCGGAACGCTGAAGGACGACGAGCGCGAGGGCGCCGCCGACAGCGTCAAGGCGATGGTCGAAGGCGTCGAGATGACCGAGCGACAACTCCTGTCGATTTTCGAGCGCCACGGCATCCGCGAAATCACGCCGCAGCCGGGCGAGCGCTTCGACCCGAACCTCCACGAAGCGATGTTCGAGGTGCCGGGCACCGAACATCCGGCCGGCACGGTCGTCCATGTGCTCGAAGGCGGCTACACGATCGGCGACCGGCTGCTGCGCGCCGCGCGGGTCGGCGTCGCCAAGGCCGAGGGTGCCGAGAAAGGCGCCAATATCGACACGACGGCCTGAAAAAGCGAAGCTTCATCCTTGTCGTATGCCTTGAAAGAGGCGATGCGGGAGTCCATAGTTATAACGCTGTTATATACTGGGCGGAGGAGGAGGCAGATCATGCTCGAACTTTGGGCCGCGGCGGCATTTTTTCTGGGAATACATCTTCTTGTCGCGGGCTCGGGCCTGCGCGGCAGGATCGTCGGGGTCATCGGCGAGAAGCCCTATCTCGGGCTTTTCTCGCTCGCGTCACTCGGCGGCATCGTCTGGCTGGCGATGTCCTACAACGCGGCCGCGCTCGGCCCCAACCCGCTTTACTGGGCACCCCCGCTCTGGGCGCTGCATTTGTCGCCGCTCATCGTTCTCATCGCGGCCTTCTTCGCCGTTGTCGGGATCACGACGCCGAACCCGACCGCCGTCGGCGCCGAGGCGCTGGCCGAGAAGCCCGAAACCGTTCAGGGCATGCTGCGGATCACACGGCATCCCTTTCTCTGGGGCGTCGCGATCTGGGCCGGCTGGCATGTGCTGGTTAACGGCGACCAGGCGGCGATCATCTTCTTCGGCACCTTCGCGCTTTTGGCCCTACTCGGCACTTTCTCGATCGACGACAAGCGCGAGAAGAAAATGGGCGCGGGGTGGCGCGATTTCGCCTCGAAGACCTCGAACCCCCCTTTCCTCGCCATTATCGCCGGACGCAACAGCCTGAATCTCGGCGAACTTGGCTGGTGGCGAATCCTTGCCGCTCTTGTCGTCTTCGGCGCCTTGTTTTACGGGCATTTATGGGCTTTCGGCGTTTCGCCGGTGCCGGGCTGGCATCCGTATTGACGAAACTCACGCCGGCTTGTTCACGCGGCGCAGTGTCAGGTTGATGCGGCCGCCGCCGGGCAGCAGACGCGAGGAGCCGAAAATCACCCGGTCGACGCCGTGAAGACGCAGGCGCGACGAACCGCCCATCACCAGCACGTCGCCCGACGAGAGTCTGAAGCTTTTCGATTTGTCGCCGCGAGCGAATCCGCCGACACGGAAAACACATGTGTCGCCAAGCGAGAGGGAAACCACCGGCGCCTCGAGCGCCTCTTCGTCCTCATCGCGGTGCAGCCCCATGCGTGCCTTGCCGTGCTCGTAGAGATTGACGAGACAGCATTCGGGCGGGGCGGGAAATGCCGCCAGTTCCTCCCACAAGGCGAGTAGGGCTCCCGGTATGGCCGGCCAGCGGCGGCCATTAACGTCGTTTGTTGACGAATAGGAATAGCCGCCGGGCCGCGATACCCAGCCCAGCGGTCCCAAATTCGTCTGGCGGATCGACCAGGGCTTCGCCGTGCGGGGCATCCGCGGACGATAGGGCGGGGCGCTTTCGAAAGCGCGCACAAGCTCGGCGACAAGCGCCGCCTGCGCGGCCTCGTCCACAAAGCGCGGATAGAGCGCCAGACCCTCAAATCCCGTATCGACCGGTTTCATGGACACAGTCTAACCCGAAAGAACGGCACTCGACTTGTGACACTTATAATGTCATATTATCGCGCCGCCGGGCGTCGGATTGCCCGGCATCAATCCGGGGCGGAGGGGGTGCGCGATGATGAGACTGATCGGGATTTTGCTGCTGGCGACAACGCTGTCTGGATGTGCGGCGGTGGCCATTCAAGGCGCGTCGCGGGCCAAGGACAATGCGGTGATCGCGGGCAATGAAAGCGCGGCCGCGGCCGGCGACGTCAAGGCGCAGATGAAAATGGGCGATGCGCATTGCTGCACAATCGCCGGGTCGGCCGGCGTTCTCAACAACCAGAAGGCGACCGAGTGGTATTGCAAGGCCGCGAAGGCCGGCGAACCGCGCGCCAAATACGAACTCGGGCGCATCTATGCGGGCGATCTCGTGCGCGGCATGAACGCACCGGCAAAACTCGGCGCGCTGGTAACGACGCAGCGCGAGAACAAGCCGCTGGCGCTGATGTGGTTCAACCTCGCGGCCGAGGCCGGTAGTGACGACGCGGCCGAGGAGGCCGCCGAGCTCAGCGAGGATATGACGGCGCCAGAGAGGATGCAGGCGAGGCTCCGGCAGGAGAGCTGGCAGGCCCAAGCCTGCGAGTGGAACGCGGTCTATCCGGACAATCAGCTCTGAAGGGCTGGCAGTTCTGAACAGACCGAAGGCGGACGGGCGGCGGACGGGGTACACGCCGTCCGTTTCGCATTTCGCCATCACCTGACGACCGGGGTTCCGAAAAGGAATGCTCTGCGGGACCCCTGAGTCCCGAAAGCCCCGCGTCCTGTGGCCATATTGCCGCATCAACGCTTGCGGCGCGTGAAACCCAAACCTATATACAGCGCAACCGTTTCAACCCCCGGACCCGGGGGCATTGAGAGCTCGCCCTTGGGGAGCCCTTCGCCCGCCGGGACGGACAACCCCTTTTCAGGGGGCCGGTTTCGACCGGGAGCGCCCGTGCGGGCGCACTCCGGAGACCAGTGGGCGCCAAATGTGGCCCGCCCGGCCCGCCGCAACGTGAGGACTACAGACAATGGCTAAAGTCATCGGTATCGACCTCGGCACAACCAATTCCTGCGTCGCCGTGATGGAAGGCAAGACCGCCAAGGTGATCGAAAACGCCGAAGGCGCACGCACCACGCCCTCCATGGTCGCCTTTACCGCCGACGGCGAGCGCCTGGTCGGCCAATCGGCCAAACGGCAAGCCGTCACCAACCCCTCGAACACGCTCTTTGCCATCAAGCGCCTGATCGGCCGCTCCTACGAGGACCCCACCACCCAGAAGGACAAGGGCATGGTGCCCTACGACATCGTCAAGGCGCCGAACGGCGACGCCTGGGTGGAAGCGCATGGCGAGAAGTATTCGCCGTCGCAGATTTCGGCCTTCATTCTGCAGAAGATGAAAGAGACGGCCGAGAGCTATCTCGGCGAAAAAGTCGAAAAGGCCGTCATCACCGTTCCCGCCTATTTCAACGACGCCCAGCGCCAGGCGACAAAAGACGCCGGCAAGATCGCGGGCCTTGAAGTACTGCGCATCATCAACGAACCGACGGCGGCAGCCCTTGCCTACGGCCTCGACAAGAAGGAAGGCGAGCTGATTGCTGTTTATGACCTTGGCGGCGGCACATTCGACGTCTCGATCCTCGAAATCGGCGACGGCGTGTTCGAGGTCAAGTCGACCAATGGCGACACGTTCCTCGGCGGCGAGGATTTCGACATGCGCCTCGTGAATTACCTCGCCGACGAATTCAAAAAGGAAAACGGCATCGACTTGCGCGGCGACAAGCTCGCGCTGCAGCGCCTGAAGGAAGCGGCCGAGAAAGCCAAGATCGAGCTTTCCTCCGCGACGCAGACCGAAGTCAACCTGCCCTTCATCACGGCGGACGCTTCGGGTCCGAAGCATCTCACCATGAAGATCACGCGGGCGAAGCTTGAAGCGCTGGTCGAGGATCTGATCCAGCGCACGATCGACCCCTGCAAGGCGGCGCTGAAGGATGCCGGCATCACCGCCGGGCAGATCAACGAGATCGTGCTGGTCGGCGGCCAGTCGCGCATGCCGAAGATTCGCGATGCGGTGAAACAGTTTTTCGGCAAAGAGCCGAACATGAGCGTCAACCCGGATGAAGTGGTCGCCATGGGCGCCGCGATCCAGGCCGGTGTGTTGCAGGGCGACGTGAAAGACGTGCTGTTGCTCGACGTGACGCCGCTGTCGCTCGGCATCGAAACGCTGGGCGGCGTCTTTACCCGTCTTATCGAACGCAACACGACGATCCCGACCAAGAAGGCACAAACCTTCTCGACCGCGGAAGACAATCAGTCGGCCGTGACGATCCGTGTCTTCCAAGGCGAACGCGAGATGGCGGCCGACAACAAATTGCTCGGCCAGTTCGATCTTGTGGGTCTTCCGGCCGCGCCGCGCGGCGTGCCGCAGATCGAAGTCGCTTTCGATATAGACGCCAACGGCATCGTCAATGTCTCGGCCAAGGACAAGGCAACCAACAAGGAACAGACCATTCGTATCGAGGCATCGGGCGGACTTTCCGAAGCCGATATCGAGAAGATGGTGAAAGATGCCGAGGCGCATGCGGAAGAAGACCGCAAGCGGCGCGCAGAGGCAGAAACCCGCAACCATGGCGAGGCGCTGGCCAATTCGACCGAGAAGATGCTCGCCGAGAACGCCGACAAGGTGCCCGCCGATGTGAAGGCCGAAGTCGAAGCGGCGCTCGAGGAATTGAAGACGGCGCTGAAAGAGGGCGCAAGCGACGACATCAAGGCGAAGACCGACGCATTGACGCAAGTCTCGATGAAGCTTGGCGAGGCGCTCTACAAGGCCGCGCAAGCCGAAGCGCAGTCGGACGAGAATGCAGGCGACGCCGATGCAGATGGCGGGCGCGAGAATGTCGTCGATGCCGACTTCGAAGAAGTCGACGACGACAAGAAAGATCAAGGCAAATCCGCCTGATCCGGGGCATCGAAATGACGCCCTTTCTCTCCATACAAAATGCCCCGCGGGTGCGCACAGGCGCGCCCGCAGCGGCTTCCCGTCTATGGTGATCCCTGATGTCGAAGCGTGATTTTTACGACGTCCTGGGGGTCGGCCGCGATGCAAGTGCCGACGAGTTGAAAAAGGCCTATCGCAATCTCGCCAAGAAGTATCACCCCGACCAGAATCAGGGCGACAAGGAAGCCGAGCAGCGCTTCAAGGAACTCAACGAGGCCTATGACGCGCTGAAGGACGATCAGTCGCGCGCGGCCTATGACCAGTTCGGCCATGCCGCTTTCGACGGCGGCATGGGTGCACGCGGCGGCGCGCGCGGCTTTGCCGGTGGCGCCTCGATGTCGGATATATTCGACGATCTTTTCGGCGAGTTCATGGGCGGCCGGCGGGGCGGGCGCGGCGATGGTGGCCGCATGCGCGGACACGACTTGCGCTACAATATGGAAATCGACCTCGAAGAGGCCTTCGAGGGCAAGAAGGCACAAGTTCGCGTGCCGTCCTCGGTGGCCTGCGAAACCTGCAAGGGTTCGGGCGCGGCGCCGGGATCGAGCCCCATTACCTGCACCACCTGTCAGGGGCACGGCAAGGTGCGCGCCTCCCAGGGCTTCTTCACCATCGAACGGACCTGTCCGACCTGCCACGGGCGCGGACAGACCATCGACAAGCCTTGCTCCGCCTGTCACGGACAGGGTCGCGTCGAGAAGGAACGCACGCTGTCGGTCAACATTCCGGCCGGCGTCGAAGACGGTACGCGCATCAGGCTGGCCGGCGAAGGCGAGGCCGGCATGCGGGGCGGGCCGGCGGGCGACCTCTATATTTTCCTCTCGGTCCGGCCGCACAGACTTTTCGAGCGCGACGGCGCCGATCTCTTTTGCCGCGTACCGATCTCGATGGCGACGGCAGCGCTGAGCGGCGAGATCGAAGTGCCGACGCTGGGCGGCAAGCGGGTGAAGGTGAAAATACCGGAAGGCGCGCAGACCGGCCGCCAGTTCCGCCTCAAGGCCAAGGGCATGCCGATCGTCAATTCGCGCGAGACGGGTGATCTCTATATCCAGATCACGGTCGAAACGCCGGTCCATCTCAACAAGAAACAAAAAGACTTGCTGAAAGAGTTCGAAGCCGCGTCGAACGACAGCAACAACCCCGAAAGCTCGGGCTTCTTCGCCAAGGTCAAGGAATTCTGGGACGGCTTCCAGAATTGAGGCGCTGAGCTATTCTGGAGGGGCTCCGCGACCCTCGCGGGGCCTTTTTCATGCCCGGTGCACCCCATGCAAAACCATGTCCTGCCGGCGGTACTGCTCGTCGCCTCCAACGTCTTCATGACGGCCGCCTGGTATTGGCATCTCAAGTTCAGAGCCATGCCGATCCTGACCGTCATTCTGATCAGTTGGGGCATCGCGCTGATCGAATACATGCTGGCCGTGCCGGCCAACCGAATGGGCTATGCCGTCTACACGGCGGCGCAGCTCAAGACGATGCAGGAGGTCATCACGCTGACGGTTTTCGTTGGCTTCTCAGCCTTCTATCTGGGGCAGGGGCCGACCTGGAACACGCTGATCGGCTTTTCGCTGATCGCGCTCGGGGCTTATTTCGTCTTCCGGGGCTGATTGCAGGCTGCTATACCGCCCCAAACGCTTGGAAACATCGATATGGCGGATGACATCAAGATCGCGGTGACGGGAGCGGGCGGTCGAATGGGCCGGACGCTGATCGGCCTCATCCACGAGACGGCGGGCCTGGCGCTTGCCGGCGGCATCGAGGCCGAAGGCTCGCCTCATCTCGGCGCCGATCTCGGCACGCTGGCGGGCCTGCCGCCGCTCGGGATCGCGGCAAGCGACGATGCGCTCGGCATTATCGCCGGGGCCGATGCGCTGGTGGATTTTTCGGTGCCGGCGGCGAGCGTCGAATTCGCGGCGCTGACGGCGCAGGCCCGGATCGTCCATGTGATCGGCACGACCGGATTGTCCGAGGCCGACGAGGCCCGGATCGCCGCGGCGGCACGGCATGCCACTATCGTCAAGGCCGGCAATATGAGCCTCGGCGTCAATTTGCTGGCGGCCCTGGTCAGACAGGCGGCGCGCGCGCTCGACGCCTCATGGGATATCGAGATCGTCGAAATGCACCACCGCCACAAGGTCGACGCGCCGTCGGGCACGGCGCTGCTGCTGGGCCAGGCGGCAGCCGAGGGGCGTGGTGTCGAACTCAGAGAAAATTCCGAACGCGGACGCGACGGACAGACCGGCGCGCGCAAGGAAGGTGCGATCGGCTTTGCGAGTTTGCGGGGCGGTTCGGTGGTCGGCGACCATGAGGTGATTTTTGCCGGCGCGCAGGAACGGATCGTACTCGGCCATGTCGCCGAAGACCGCGGCGTCTTCGCGCGCGGCGCGCTGAAGGCCGCACAATGGGGGCAGGGCAAGGGGCCCGGCCTTTTCAGCATGGCCGATGTGCTCGGCATTGAATAATCCGCCTACAGATATTCTGGAGTATGCCTTGTCGAACCTGCTAGTACTTGTCCGCCACGGACAAAGCGAATGGAACAAGAAGAACCTCTTCACCGGCTGGCGCGATCCGGGCCTGACCGCGCAAGGCATCGAGGAAGCGCGCGAAGCGGGGCAAGCCATGAAGGCACGGGGACTCGTCTTCGACGTCGCCTTCACTTCGGCACTTTCCCGCGCGCAGGAGACCAACCGCATCATGCTTGAGGAGCTCGGGCAAGGCGACGTCGAGATCGTGAAGGATCAGGCGTTGAACGAGCGCGACTATGGCGACCTTTCGGGGCTGAACAAGGATGATGCCCGCAAGAAATGGGGCGAAGAACAAGTGCATATCTGGCGGCGTTCCTACGACGTGCCGCCGCCCGGCGGCGAAAGCCTGAAGATGACCGCCGAACGGGTTCTTCCTTATTACGAACGGGAAATCCTGCCGCGTGTGCTGAAGGGCGAGCGGGTGCTCATTGCCGCGCACGGCAATTCGCTGCGGGCGCTTGTCATGCAGCTCGACAAGCTCAGCGAGGCCGAAGTGCTCGCGCTCAATATCGCGACCGGCGCGCCGATCGTTTATGAGCTCGACAACAAGGGGAATGTTCTCCGGAAGGAAATGCTGATCGAGCGCGAGGCGCATTGACGCGGTCAGACGTTGCGGCCAGCCTTGAGCGCCGCCAGCGCCTCTTCGAGCGCGCGAGCGAAATCCCGGCGCTCGGCGGGAGAAAGGCAAGATGCCACTTCCAGCGACCGGCCGTGACTGACCAGATGAAGATGGGTCGATGCGTCGGGATTTTCCTTCAGCAACAGGCGTACCCAGTAGGGCTGGAAACTGAAAATGCGAGCGCGGCCTTTTGCGTCGACACGACGGACGCGCAACTCCTCATCCGACAATTGCACCGTTTCATGTGCACGGGCGGCGCGGTAGTTGGTCCGGAACGCCCACCAGACCAGCATCACTTCAAGGCCGCAAAAGCCGAAGACCGGCCAGGCGCCCTTCGCCATGAAGAGCGCGCCGGCGGTGAAATTGACCGCCGCGACCAACCCCATGACGACGACGAAGCCCTTGCGCGAGAGCGAACGGTGTGGCGTCAGCAGCGCATTGAAGCGCAGCGGCGGCGCGAGCGACGCGGCGGGGACATCGACGGGCTGAACGGTGGCGGCGGTCATGCGCAGAAGTTAGATCGCGGCGGCAGCTCCCGCAATGCGGCCTTGCAGCGCGGCGGTGTTATGGCCAAAGTCTCGACACCATGCCGATGAAAAAGCCCGAGATCGAAGAGTTTTTCCGCCGTCTTTCGGCCGCCTTGCCCGCGCCCGAGACCGAACTCAAGTACATCAACACCTACACGTTGCTGGTGGCGGTGGTCTTGTCGGCACAGGCGACCGATATCGGCGTCAACAAGGCGACAGAGAAGCTCTTCAAGATCGCCGACAGCCCTCGGAAAATGCTGAAACTCGGCGAAGCGGGGCTGATCCAGCACATCAAAACGATCGGGCTCTATCGCAACAAGGCAAAGAATGTGATCGCGCTGTCGCGCCTTCTGATCGAACGGCATCATGGCGAAGTGCCGCACGACCGCGAGGCGTTGCAGGCGCTGCCGGGCGTTGGCCGCAAGACCGCCAATGTCGTGCTCAATGTCGCCTTCGGCGAACCGACCATCGCGGTCGACACGCATATCTTCCGCGTCTCGAACCGGACCGGTCTCGCACCGGGCAAGGATGTGCTCGCTGTCGAACTGAAGCTCGAGAAAGTTGTGCCGGCGGCCTATCGTCTCCATGCGCATCACTGGCTGATCCTGCACGGGCGCTATGTCTGCAAGGCGCGCAAGCCCGATTGTCCGGCCTGCGCCGTTGCCGATCTTTGCCAGTTCAAGGCCAAGACGATCGTGGCGTGATGCCTCACGACATCGGCGTATTGCGTCGCGCCATGATGGCGGAAAGACAAGCCGCCTTGTCGGTCGCACCACCTTCGAGTTTGCGGGCATCGACATGGCGCGCGCCGAGCGCGCCCGAAGCGGTTTCGTAGAAATAGACGAAGAGGCTGCAATCGCCGCCCGAATACTGCCAGACCTCGGCATGGGGCTCGCTACGGCGGAAATCGGGCACGCCAAGACGCGACGAGACGGCCGCGGGCGCGGCCCCGACGAGGCTCGCCGGCGTCACAGGCCCCGGCGCTATCGACGCCATGACTCCGCCGCGCGCTTCGATTCCCGTGCCCGGTGCCGTTTCGCATGCGGCCAGCAGCAACGGCAACAAAAGGACCAAGGCGCGTTTCATGCAAAGCCCTCCGGTGCAGCGACTTTCTTGTAGGTGTGAACCATGAAGACGGCGCCGAAAAGTGGTGCGAAAAGATTGAGAACCGGCACAGTGGCGAAGAGCGCAACAAGAATGCCGGCGGCGAGAATGCGGCTTCGATGACGCCGGCGAAGCGCCGTTGCATTGGCCGGTGCGAGATGACGCAACGCCACCAGCTCGAAATATTCGCGGCCAAGGAGATAGCCGTTGACGACCCAGAAGAGGAAAATGTTGACGATCGGGATCAGGTAAAAAGGCAGCACCAGCAGGTTGACCGCGATCAGCACGATCGTGAAGCGGATCGCGACGATCAGCGACTGCCAGAAGGGCTGGTCGCGGCCTGGCGGGTCCGACGGATAGGCCGTCTCCTCGACACGCGCGGCAACCTTTTCGAGAAAGAGACCGGCAACCAGCGACACCACCGGATGGACCAGCGGGATCAGCACGATGACGGCGAGGAAACGCGCGGCAAAGGCGACAACCGCATCGATCCAGCCGATGCCAAACTCGGGCAGCGCACCCAGTGCCCATTGCAGGCCGGCGCCGAAAACAACCAGAACGATCAGCGTCAGACCCAGCGACATCCACATGACGCGGCGAAGAGGGGGCGAGAAGGTTTCCCGCAAGGCGCGCGCGGCGTCGGACAGCATGGTCTAGATCTCCGTGCATCGCCGGCCCGGGTAAACGGAATGGGCCGGCGACCGACAGAATGCCCGGTCGATGCGGGCCGGTCGAGACGCAATATCGCAACCGGGCCAATGTCTGCGGAACGGATTTTGGACATATGGTGCAGGTTCCTTATACTCCCGCCCCGAACCCTCCCCCGCACTTCAGTAAAATCCGAGGACCATGACCGATCTCAAATATGACGTTGCCGGCATCGGCAATGCGCTGGTCGACGTTATCGCCGACGCCGACGAAAAATTCCTGATCGCCAACGGCATCGAAAAAGGCTCGATGACGCTGATCGACGACAAGCGCGCCGACGATCTCTATGGCCGTATGGGCCAGGCCGTTGAAATGTCGGGCGGCTCATGCGCCAACACGATCGCCGGGCTCGCCTCGCTCGGCGGCAAGGGCGCCTTTTTCGGCAAAGTCAGACGCGATCAGCTCGGCGACGTTTTCATGCACGACATCAAGGCGCTTGGCATCGATTTTCCGGCGCAGCCCGCAACATCCGGCGCGCCGACCGGACGCTGCCTTATTCTGGTAACACCGGACGCACAGCGCAGCATGAACACATTTCTCGGCGCGGCGCAGAAGCTCGGGCCCGATGACATCGACGAGGCGACGATCCGCGCCGCCGCCGTCACCTATATGGAAGGCTATCTATGGGACCAGCCGGACGCCAAGCAGGCGTTCCTCAAGGCCGCGAAGATCGCGCATGATGCCGGACGCCTCGTCTCGCTGACCCTGTCGGACAGTTTCTGCGTCGACCGCTACCGCGACGAGTTCCGCCGTCTGGCGAAGGACGAAGTCGACCTGCTCTTCGCCAACGAAGCGGAAATCCTGTCGCTCTATGAAACGGACGTGTTCGACGAGGCGCTGCAGAAAGTGCGCGCCGACTGCAAATTCGCGGCGCTGACGCGCTCGGCGGCCGGCGCGGTCATCGTGGCGGATGGCGAGGTGCATGTGGTCGATGCAGTCAGGATCGCGAAAGTCGTCGACACGACCGGTGCGGGCGATCTCTTCGCAGCCGGTTTCCTCTACGGGCTCACGCGCGGCAAGGGGCCGGTCGATTGCGGCCGTCTCGGCGCGATGGCGGCCGCCGAGGTGATTTCGCATTACGGACCACGGCCGCAGGTTTCGCTGGCGAAACTCGCGAAGGAAAAAGGGCTCGCCTGAATCGAGGAAGGCATCGGTGCTCAGGATCTGGGGACGACGCAATTCGATCAACGTGCAGAAGGTGATGTGGCTCGCGGGCGAGCTTGGCCTCGCGCACGAGCATGTCGATGCCGGTGGACCTTTCGGCGGGCTCGATACGCCGGCGTTCCGGGCGCGCAATCCGCACGGGCTCGTTCCCGTTATCGATGATGGCGGTGTCGTCGTCTGGGAGTCGCACGCGATCCTGCGCTATCTCGCAGCACGATACGGCGGTGGATTCTGGATCGAGGATGCGGCGACGCGCGCCGCGGTCGATCAATGGATTGAATGGGCGCAGACTTCGCTGCTCCCCAATTTCGTCAGCGGAATTTTCTGGGCCTACTATCGTACACCCGAGCCGCAGCGGAACATGGTCCTGGTCAGGCAGGCCGTCGCGCGATGCGCGGAACACGTCAGGACACTCGACAAGCATCTCGCCGATCATCGCTATATCTGCGGTGACGAAATCACGCTTGCTGACATTCCGACGGGAACCATGTTCTACCGCTACTATGGGCTCGACATCGAGCGGCCCGACGCGCCGAATGTCGAAGCCTGGTATGCGAGGCTCCGCGACCGCCCGGCCTATGCCGCGCATGTGATGGTGCCGTTCGACGACCTCAAGGGCCGGCTTGCTTTCTGAGAACCTTCCGCTCAGATCTTTCTCAGGAACACGTCGTGGATGCGGTGGTCGTCGCCTTTGCGCAGGATCAGGTCGGCACGCTGGCGCGTCGGCAGGATGTTGCGGTGCAGGTTGGCAAGGTTGATCGAGGTCCAGATCGCGTCGGCCGTTTCGACGGCCTCTTCCTCGCTCAGTTTCGAATAGCGATGAAAATAGGCGGCCGGATCCTTGAACGACGTGCGACGCAGGCTGAGAAAGCGCTCGATATACCAGCGCCGGATTGCTTCTTCGTCCGCATCGAGATAGATCGAGAAATCGAAGAAGTCGGAAACGAACGGCTGTGGTTCGTCGCCATCGGCCGGCTTCCAGGGCTGCAGGACGTTCAACCCCTCGACGACAAGAATGTCGGGCTGGTCAACCGAGATCGTTTCGCCCGATAAAATATCGTAGGTAAAGTGCGAATAGACCGGCGCCTCGACGCGGGCCGATCCCGCCTTCACATCCGAGAGAAAGCGCAACAGGCGCTTGATATCGAAGCTTTCGGGAAAGCCCTTGCGCTGCATCAGGCCGCGCTCTTCGAGAACCTTGTTCGGATAGAGAAAGCCGTCGGTGGTGATCAGGTCGACCTTCGGATGATTGGGCCAGCGCGCCAGCAGCGTGCGCAGGATGCGCGCGGTGGTCGACTTGCCGACCGCGACGGAGCCCGCAACGCCGACGATATAGGGCACCTTGTCCTGCGCGCGCCCCAGAAAATCCGAGGTGACGCGATAGAGCTCCTGCATCTCGCCGACATAAAGGTTGAGCAGACGCGAAAGCGGCAGGAAAATTTCCGACACCTCGTCGAGCGAAATTCGTTCGCCGAAGCCGCGAAGTTCCTCGAGCTCCGATTCCGAAAGCGGCAGGGGTGTATCCTTGCGCA
>NZ_JBBECC010000144.1:0-16351 GCF_040882025.1 Parvibaculum sp.
CCGCAACGCGGCGCCTACGAACGGCTGATCGAGGCGAGCGGGATAGATCCCGGATGTGCTGCAATGTTCGAGGATATCGCACGCAATCTCGAAGTCCCGCATGCGCTGGGCATGACCACCGTGTGGGTCAGACCGGGAGCGCCTGGTCCGGAACGGCATCAGCAGATTTCGCATGAAGGCGCGGACGGCGTGCATGTCCACCACGTCACCGACGATCTCAGGAGCTTTCTCGAGGCGCTTGCTCCAGCCGTTTCAACGGCGACCGAATAGACGTTCGATGTCGGCGAGCTTCAGTTCGACATAGGTCGGGCGGCCGTGATTGCACTGCCCCGAATGCGGTGTCGCCTCCATCTCGCGGAGCAGCGCGTTCATCTCCTCGGCGGTCAGGCGGCGGCCGGCCCGCACCGAACCGTGGCAGGCGATGGTGCCGCATACCTCTTCCAGTCTTTCCTTCAACGACAAGGCCTCGTCGAGTTCAGAGAGATCGTCGGCGAGATCGCGAACAAGACCTGCAACATCGAGCTTCCCGAAAATCGCCGGCACTTCGCGCACAATGATGGCGCCCGAGCCAAAGGCTTCGAGCACGAAACCGAGTTCGGCCAACTCTCCGGCTCGGGCTGTCAACCGCGCCGCTTCGGCCTCGTCGAGATCGACCACTTCCGGAATCAGCAGGAGCTGCCGCGCGACGCCGCGCGTTTCCATCGCCTTTTTCATGCGTTCGTAGACGAGGCGCTCATGGGCGGCGTGCTGGTCGACGATGACGATGCCGTCTGCCGTCTGGGCAACGACATAGGTTTCGTGAAGCTGACCCCGCGCGACGCCGAGCGGCCGGGCCACATCGGCGCCGTTGCCGGCATCTGCGCGCAAATCCGGCGCCGGCTCGACGCGGGCGCCATGGCCACCCAGATCGGCAAAGGCTCCTTGCCAATCACTTCCATTTTCGGCAAGGCCGCGCGGCGGCGTGACATTCGGCGAATAGGCAAACGAACGCGCAGCCACACCTGGACGCAATGCTCCCAGCGCCGCGCCTGCCACCGTGGTCGAGGCGCGGTGGCCGGCACCCGCCAACGCATGCTTCAACGCTCCCACAATCAGCCCGCGGACAAGGCCCGCATCGCGGAACCGCACTTCGGCCTTGGCCGGGTGGACATTCACATCGACATCGACGGGATCGATGTCGACGAAAAGCGCCACCGCCGGATGCCGGTCGCGCGCCAGGAAGTCGGCATAGGCGCCGCGCACCGCGCCGATGATCAGCTTGTCGCGCACGGGGCGGCCATTGACGAAAAGAAACTGCATCTGTGCTGTGCCGCGATTATAGGTCGGCAGACCGGCGAAGCCTGAAAGGCCGACGCCTTCCCGCACAGCATCGATGGACAACGCGTTTTCGGCGAAGTCACGCCCCATGATCGCGCCCAGCCGGGCAAGGCGGCCGCTCGTGCCCGGCAATTCGGGCTCGAGCCGAAGCAGATGCCGCCCACCACTCGTCAGCGTGAAGCCCGTTTCGGCATTCGCCATGGCGAGGCGCTTTACCACATCGGATACGGCAAGGGCCTCGGCCCGCTCGCTTTTCATAAATTTGAGGCGTGCGGGCGTCGCATAAAAGAGATCCCGCACCTCGACGACGGTGCCGGATTTGCCGGGCGCCGGCTCGACCGCACCGACCTGACCGCCCTCGACCGAAATCCGATAAGCGTTCGCACCGTTGCGCGGGCGGCTGACGATCGCAAGACGGGCGACCGCGCCGATCGACGGCAGCGCCTCGCCGCGAAAGCCCAGAGTCGCAATGTTGTGGAGGTCCTCACGGCCGTCGCCATCGACACCGAGCTTCGAGGTCGCGTGACGTTCGACGGCCAGCATCAGTTCCTCGGCGCTCATGCCGAAACCGTCATCGGCGATGCGGATCAGGTCGCGGCCGCCGGCATCGATTGCGATATCGATATGGCGGGCACCGGCATCGAGCGCATTCTCGACCAGCTCCTTCACCGCACTGGCCGGCCGCTCGACCACTTCGCCGGCGGCAATGCGGTTGATCGTCCCCTCGCTGAGGCGGCGGATACGGGTCATGCGCGGGTCAGACGCTCCCTTGCGCGAGATATTCCCGGGCGAGCAATTTTCCCTCTTCCACCGCCGGCTGGTCGAACGGATCGACACCCAGCATGTCGCCGGCAATCATCGTTTCCAGCATAAAGTGCATGAAAAGCGCACCGAGTACGCGTTCATTGAGGGCAGGCAGATGGAAGGTACGGACGGGTCTACCGTTTTTTGCCAGCGTGTCCGCCGTTGCGCGCTGCTCGGCGTCGACGAGATCGCCGACCGTCCGGCCGCCAAGAAAAGCAAAGCCCGTGCCTTCAGCGAGTGCCGCATTCGCCATTGGACCCTTGCCTTTGGCCTCGGTCATGAAGACGGTGAAAAGCTTGTCGCGCGGACCGTCGAGCCAGAGTTGCAACTGGCTGTGCTGATCCACGGGGCCGAGCGCCTTGACCGGCGTCGTGCCCTTGCCGTTCTTGCCGAGGCTTTCGGCCCAGAGCTGGCAATGCCAGGAAAGAAAGCGCTCCAGCCGGTCGGCATAGGCCAGAAAAACCGAGATGCCGGCGCCCTTCGTTTGCGCCAGCGCCAGCGAAAGAGCCGCCCCCGCTGCGGGCGCCACGTCCCTTGCGGGCGCACCGGACAGGACCGGTGCCAGCACGGATGCCGCGCCTTCGCGCACCGCCGCAATGTCGAGGCCCATCAGGCATGCGGGCAGCAGACCGACATTGGTGAGCACCGCATAGCGCCCGCCGACACCCGGATCGTGATCGAGCGTCGGGAAATCATATGCTTCGGCCAGTGCGCGCATCGGGTTCGACTTGCCGTTCTTCGCCGGTTCCGTCAGCACCGCGAAGTGGTGTTTCATATATTGTCCGCCGCCGGCCTTTTCGATGGCGCTCATGGCGGCGAGCGTCTGGATCGCCGGTTCGACGGTGCCGCCCGATTTCGAAACCACCAGAAACCGCGTGGTGCGCAGATCGGCGTTCGAGAGCGCCGCCTCCATGGTGGCGGCGTCGAGATTGTCGGGAACATGAATGCGGACGCCCTTCTGGACATGCGCCTGCGTGCCCCAGCCCGTCAGCTGCGCCAGCGCCTGTGCGCCGAGCGCCGAGCCGCCAATGCCGAAGATAAAAAGATCGGTCGTATTGTCGAGCAGCGTCGCCGCGACGGTTTCGATCGCAGGAAAGTCGTCGCGCCGCGCCGGCACGTGGAGCAGCGGCAGCGAACCGTCATCATGCGCCTTGCGGAGCTTTTCCAGCGCCTTTTCCGCCTTGCCCAACGCCGCCTCATAGTCGGGCCGCGCAAGCCCGCCTTCGCCGATGGCGTCGCTGAAGCAGGCATCGATCGACTGGGTATAGGGCGCAGCAACGGCCATGCGGATTTTCCAATCTGGAATCTGAAACGTACCGGAATCGGCGCGGCACGCAGAAGCCTAACAAGAAGCCACGCGGCCAGCCAGAGGCCCGCCAGACGCCGCTAGTGCTGCCGGTCAGGCGCCGCGGATGGCGCCATATCGCCGGTTTCCGGAAGATTCTCGACCGTCGGCGAGAGATTCGGCCGGCCGACAATTGCAACCACCAGATCGTCCGCCCGCAAGAGACGCGCAGCGACACGCGCAATGTCGTCCTGCGTTACTTCCTCGATCAGGCCGTTGCGGCGTTTCACATAATCGATGCCGAGGTTCTCGGTCTGAATACCGATCAGCTGATTAGCGATGGAGCTGTTGGACGTAAAGCGCAGCGGGTAGGAGCCGGTGAGATAAGTCTTGGCGTCGGCAAGTTCCTCGGCCGAGACGCCCTCCTCCGCCATGCGCCGCAGTTCACCGCGAATGATCGCCAGCGACTGACCGACACGCTCGTTGCGCGTCGCCACCTGGCCGAACATCATGGCGGCCCTTTTCAAGGGTGAAAGCGATGTGCCGACCGAATAGGCAAGGCCGCGCTTTTCCCGCACTTCCGTCATCAATCGCGAGGAAAAGCTGCCGCCGCCCAGAATGTAATTCATCATAAAGGCCGGAATGAAATCCGGATCGTCGCGCGCCATGCCTTGCGAACCGAAGATAACGACGCTCTGCGGAAAATCGCGCTCGACGACGACGGTCTGCGCGCCTTTCGCCACTTCGACTGTGGGAATATCCGGCAATACAGCCTCGGCCGGCAAGACGCCGAAGGTCAGGTCGAGCAGAGCGCCGAGTTCTTCGGCCGAGATCGGACCGACCACCGCAATTTTCATATTGTCGCGCGCCAGCACATTTTTGGTGTAGCCGGTCAGATCGTCCCGCAGGATACGCGGCAAGGTTTCGGGCGTGCCTTGCCCATTCAGCGCGTAAGGATGACTTCCCAAGGCAGCACGATACCAGGCATCGGCCGCCAGCCAGTCGGGCGACTGACGATTGCGCGCGACCGCCACCCCAATCTGGGCCCGAATGCGCTCGACCACATCGTCGTCGAAACGCGGCTCGGCAATGGCAAGCGCAAACAGCGCGAAAGCTTCGTCGCGTGCCTCCGCCAGCGTTTTCAGCGAGGCGTTCAAATAGTCATTGTCGACCGAGAACGAGAGCTGCGCGGCAATGTCGTCGAGGCGCGCCTGAAAGGCTTGCGAGGGCAGATCGCCCGCGCCTTCGCCGAGAAGCGAGGCCGCCATGTTCGCCGTACCGGCTTTTTCGGCGGTGTCGGTCGCGGTGCCGCCTTCCCAGGCCACTTCCATCACGATGACGGGGACCGTGCGTTCCTCGACAAGCCAGGCCTCGATGCCGCCGGGGCTGACCACGCGTTCGATTTCGAACGCGGCGAGCGGTGTCGCGAGAAGGAGAAATGTCGCCATGAGAGCGCCGAATGGCGCACGGGCGATCATGCGCCCTCTCCCGGCAGCAATTCGCCGGTTACGGAAACGCGCCCGGACAGAACCGAACGCGCCGCGTCGACGACGTCGTCCGCCGTGACGGCACGGATCCGATCGGGCCATTCGTGAATATCGGCCACCGACATGCCGGTCATCAGGCCCTCACCATAGGCATAGGCCATGCTGCGCTGGCTGTCGCGGGCGTAGACGGCGCCTGCTGCGATAACCGTCTTTGCGCGCTCGAGTTCTTCATCCGTCACGCCGTCTGCGAGCAGAAGCCCGATTTCGGCATCGACCGCCTTTTCGAGGTCGGCGAGCGCACCGCCGACGCGCGGCAAGGCATAGAGGCCGAATTTGCCGGCATCGAGACGGCTACCCTCATACCAGGCGCCGATGCTGGCCGCGATGCCCTGCGTTATCACCAGATTTCGATAAAGGCGGCTCGTCTGTCCGCCACCGAGAATTTCCGCCAGAACGTCGAAGGCTGCGCCTTCGCGGGCACCGGCGCCGGCATAGTCCGGCGCGGGATAAAAGCGCAGCCATGTCGGTTCCTGCACGCGATCGTCGCGGCGAACGACGCGGCGGTCCGCGTCCGGCCACACGACCGGCGCCCGTTCGCGCTCGAAAGTCGGCGCGCGTTGCGCGATGGACCCGTAATATTTTTCCGCCAGAGGCCGCAATTCGTCGAGCCCGATATCGCCGGCGACGATCAGCGTTGCATTGTTGGGCGTGTAGAAGCGATCGTAGAAGTCGAGGGCATCTTCTGTCGTCAGTTCCGCTATTTCTTCCTTGTGGCCGATAATGTCGCGACCATATGGATGAGCGTCGTAGAGGGCTGCGTTCATTTCGGCCTGCAGCAGCGACATCGGGCTGTTCTCGATCCGCGTCCGCTGCTCTTCCAGAACGACATCGCGCTCCGGCAGCACCTCGGCATCGGTGAGCTTAAGACCGGTCATGCGATCCGCCTCCATCTCCATAACGAGCGGCAGACGATCCTTGGCAATGACCTGAAAATAGGCGGTGAAATCGTAATGCGTGAAGGCATTGTCCTGGCCGCCATTGCGCGCGACGATGCGCGAGAACTGGCCGGGCGCGATGTCCTTTGTGCCTTTGAACATCAGGTGCTCGAGGAAATGCGCGAGACCTGTCTTGCCGGGCGTTTCGTCAGCCGCGCCGACGCGGTACCAAACCATATGGGTGACGACGGGCGCACGGTGATCGGGGATCGCCAGCACTTCCATGCCATTGGCGAGGCGAAAACTCAGCGGCGCGCCCGAAACGGCCTCGCCGCCGCTGCGCCAAAACCAGACCGCCGCGCCAAGCACAACGATCAGAATGACGGCAAGAGCGGAGCCTAGAACGCGCGGCGCGAGAAATCGGGACCGGGACAATACTTCACTCCAAAAGGCCGGGCGTCAGGGCACCGGCCCCCAAAGCGGCGGGAAACGCCACACGCTCAGAAAATGCCGGAGAACCAGCCTTCTTTTTTGGGCGTCACGGTCGGCGTTTCACCTTCCGTCACAGCCTTGCCCTCGGCTTCGTTCTGCTGAATGCGCTGGGCCTCGGCGCGCGAGTCGACCAGACGCTCGTCGGGCGGTGTGCCGGGCTTGCGCCAGAAGATCACGTCGTCGACAAATGTCTTGTCCTGTTCGATCAGCGAGCGCGTTTCGCTATTGACGACCTGGCGGATGCGCGGATCGGCCGCGTCGGCGCCCGTGTTCGCCAGAAGAACGCGTTCGCCTTCGGTGACGCCCTGGCTTGCCGGGTCGCTCACTTCGACATTGCCTGTCAGCGCGCGCTGTGCGCCGACTGAGGGCTGCAAATTCGCTTCCTGCGGACGCGGCGCGCCGGGCTGCGGCGGACGCAGCGAGAAATCCGGTGGCATGACCAGCGGCGCCTTGGTGACGATCGTGAACTCGTCCGGAGCGGACTTGCCATAACCCAACGTGTCGCTAAGGCTGTCGCCGCCACACGCCGTCAGCGAGAAGGCAAGCGCGGCCAGAAGGCCGGCGCGGCAGAGGTTTTTCGGTTCGGTGATCACGTCGGTCAACTCCCTCGCGGTGGCGCGCCGCTCAAGCGGCCTTGTCGCCTGCATTTCCGCCTTTTTTGTCCTTCGCGCCAAGGCCAAACGCCTGCGGCCAGAGCGAATCCAAAAGGATCAGCATCACACCCAGAACGATCCAGATGTCGGCAATATTGAAGATATACCAGTAAAATCCGAAGGCGTGAAAACTAAAAAAGTCCGCAACGGCGCCGTAAACGAGGCGGTCGGCGACGTTGCCGACGGCACCGCCGATAATCAGACCGATAGCTAGTGCGATCGCCCGATGCTCGGCTCGCGCCAGCCAGAGGCCCAAGCCGAAAATCACGGCAAGTGCGAAGGAAACGAGGATCAGGACGCCGAGGGCCGTTTCGGCCTGGAAAAGGCCATAGCTGACACCCTTGTTCCAGGCCATGACCAGATCGAAAAAGGACGTCACTTCGACGCGGCCGCGAGAACCGATCTCGTAAATATCGAGCATCCACCATTTGTGGAGGCGATCGATCAGAAAACCGGCGATGGCGACGGCGAAGCCGAACAGCGACAAGGGGCCCCAGAAGGTTTCGCGCAAGAGACGTTCCATTGCGTCACGCTCCCCGCTGGCGCGCGGCCAGCGCGTCGTATTCCCGGACCGCCGCCGCATCCCGGAGACTGAGATCGGGAAATTCAGGGTCGGTGCCGACTTCCGGCAGAACGCGCCAGGAGCGCGCGCATTTACGGCCTTCGGCGCGTTTCGGCACCACGGCAACGCCCGGCACGTCGTCGAGACGGAAGGCCGAAGCCGGCCCCTCGCCCTCGATCAGCGTCGCCTGACTGGTGATTACAAGTTCGGCGAGATCGATACCCTTCATCGCGGCCAGCAGATCGGCATTCGCCACATGAATGTCGGGCGCCGCTTCGAGGCTCGCACCGATGCGTTTCTCGCGGCGCTCGACCTCGAGCGCGCCCGTGACGACGCGGCGCAGTTCGCGCACCTCGCGCCATTTTTCGGCGAGCGCCTCGTCGCGCCAGCCCGCCGGAACTTCCGGGAAGGTGCGCAAATGCACCGACGCATCGTCGGACGGGAAGCGGGCGAGCCAGACTTCCTCCGCCGTGAAGCAGAGAACCGGCGCGAGCCAGGCGGTGAGACAGGAGAAAAGCTCATCAAGCACGGTGCGGCAGGCACGGCGGCGAAGACTCGACGGTGCATCGCAATAAAGCGCATCCTTGCGGATGTCGAAATAGAAGGCCGAGAGATCGACATTCATGAAATTCGACAGCGTATGCGTCACGCGCTTGAAGTCATAATCCGTGTAGGCCTTGCGGACGAGTTCGTCGAGTTCGGCAAGACGATGCAGGATGACGCGTTCAAGCTCCGGCATGTCGGCAACGGCGACGCGCTCTTCATCCGCGAAACCCGCGAGATTGCCGAGCAGATAGCGGAAAGTGTTGCGCAGTTTCCGATAGGCCTCGGCATTCGATTTGACGATCTCGTTGCCGATATTGTGGTCTTCCCAGTAGTCGGTCGAGGCAACCCAGAGGCGCAGGATGTCGGCGCCGTTCTGCTTGATGATCGCTTCGGGCTCGATGGCGTTGCCGAGCGATTTCGACATCTTGAGGCCCTTGTCGGTCAGCGTCATGCCATGCGTCAGGACCTGTTTGTAGGGCGCGCGGCCGCGCGTCGCGCAGCTTTCGAGCAGCGACGACTGAAACCAGCCGCGATGCTGGTCGGAGCCTTCGAGATAGAGGTCGGCCGGCGACGGCATGCCACGCGCCTCGAGCACGAAAGCATGCGTCGAGCCTGAATCGAACCAGACGTCGAGAATGTCGGTCACGCGCTCGTAATCGTCGGCCTTGTGGTCGGGCCCGAGGAAGTCGCTTGCCGGGTGCTCGAACCAGGCGTCGGCGCCTTCCTTCGCGACGGCTTCGACAATGCGTGCATTGACTTTCTCGTCGCGCAGCAACGCACCATCGGACTTCTTCACGAAAAGCGTCAGCGGTACGCCCCAGGCGCGCTGGCGCGACAACACCCAGTCGGGCCGCGTCTCGACCATCGCATGGATGCGGTTGCGGTTGCGCGCCGGCACCCAGCGCACTTTCTCGATTTCCTCAAGCGCGACCTGACGGAAGGGCTTGCCGCCCGCCGCTTCGATCTTTGCATCCATCGAAACGAACCATTGCGGCGTGTTGCGGAAGATCAGCGGCGCTTTCGAGCGCCATGAATGCGGATAGGAGTGGGTCACCTTGCCCTTGGCGAGCAGCGCGCCCGCTTTTTCGAGTTCCTCGATCACGGCGGCATTGGCGTTGCCTTCCTTGCCCTGCCGCGTCAGCACGAACTTGCCGGCGAAGAGAGGCACATGATCGTAGTAGCCGCCTTCCTCGTTCACCGTTTCGGGGATGCCTTTCTGCCCAAAATTCTCGACCCAGATCATGTAGTCGTCCTGACCGTGGCCGGGCGCGGTGTGGACGAAGCCGGTGCCGGCTTCTTCGGTTACATGATCGCCGGCGAGGAGTGGCACGTCGAAGTCGTAGCCGGACCCACGGAAGGGATGCGCGCAGACGGCTGAGTCGAGCATATCGGCGGTGACTTGGAACTTGCGTTCCCAAGCAGTCACACCGGCAGCCTTGAAAACCTCGTCGGCCAACACATCGGCCAATATGATTAGCTCTTCCGGACGTGCAAGCGAACCGTCCCCCACCGCCTCAACGCGGTAAAGGCCGTAATCAATCTTGTTGGAATAGGAGATCGCGCGGTTTGCGGGAATGGTCCAGGGCGTCGTCGTCCAGATGACTACAGAGGCTTTCTGAAGGAGATCAAGCGCAGCTTTTGCTTCTGTTCCGAAGCCATCAACAAAGGGCCCCGTAGGTATTTGGATAAACGGAAAGCGTACCCAGATCGTGTGGCTGACATGGTCGTGATACTCGACCTCCGCTTCGGCGAGCGCCGTCTTTTCCACCACCGACCACATGACCGGTTTCGAACCCCGATAGAGCGAACCGTTCATCAGAAATTTCTGAAACTCCTCGACGATTTTCGCTTCCGCGTCGAAGGACATGGTGAGGTAGGGATTGTCCCACTCGCCGGAAACGCCGAGGCGCTTGAACTGTTCGCGCTGCACATCGACCCAGTGTTGCGCGAACTCCCGGCATTCGCGGCGGAACTCGAGCGGCGGCACCTCGTCCTTGTTCTTGCCCTTCTTGCGGTACTTCTCCTCGATCTTCCATTCGATCGGCAGCCCGTGGCAGTCCCAACCCGGAACATAAGCCGCGTCCTTGCCCATCATCTGCTGCGAGCGGACGACGAGGTCCTTCAGGATCTTGTTCAGCGCATGGCCGATATGGATGTCGCCATTGGCGTAGGGCGGGCCGTCATGAAGAATGAAGGTCTCGCGGCCCTTCGCCGCCGCGCGCAGGCGCTCATAAAGGCCAAGCTTTTCCCAGCGCGCCAGCCATTCGGGCTCGCGCTGGGGAAGCCCTGCCTTCATCGGAAAATCGGTCGTCGGCAGGAAGAGCGTGTCGCGGTAGTCGCGGCCGGGCTCTTCGGCAGCGGCCTGATCGGGAGACTTGGTATCGGTGGACATGGGACGCCCTGGCTATTCGGGGTTGCGCGATCTTGAGGACAGGTCACCCGGCTCGTGCCGCGCGGGACCGGCAAGGTCCCTCAGCGGCAGGCCGGGCCTGTAATTCGCGCATATATGGCGGGGCAGAGCCTGCGAAGACCGATGATTTTCATGGCGGCGTTTCTAGCAGCCGATCCGTTAACAGTCCAGCAAAGGCGGGGGCTTCCGGGGCCGGGGTTCCTGCACCTATAGTCCGCCTCATGCGCCTTTTCCACCGCCTTGCCGTCTCCCTGGCCCTCATCCTTGTGCTCGCCGCCCCGGCCGGCGCCGGAGAACCTTTGGCACTGGAGCGGATCGAGGCCTCGGGCGTCGTCCGGGTGGGGCTTACCGGCGACTACAAACCCTTCTCCTGGGAAGAGCCGGAGGGGCATTTCGAGGGGCTCGATGTCGAGATGGCGGGCGCCCTTGCGGACGATCTCGGCGCCCGACTCGAGATCGTCAGGACAAGCTGGCCGAGCCTCATGGAAGACCTCGACGCCGGCAAGTTCGACATCGGCATGGGCGGCATCTCGGTTACAGAGGAACGCGCCAAGGTCGCCCTCTTCTCGACGCCGCTCCTCAGCGACGGCAAGACGCCGATCGCGCGCTGCGAGGAAGCGGCGCGCTTCCAGACGCTCGACCAGATCGACCGCGACGGCGTCACCGTCATCGTCAATCCCGGCGGCACCAACGAAAAATTCGCCCGTGCGAACATCAAGACGGCGAAGATCATCCTCCACAAGGACAATGCCTCGATCTTCGAGGAAATTGTCGCGGGCCGCGCCGACCTCATGATCACCGACGCCATAGAGACGCGGATCATGCAGAAGCTTCATCCCGAGCTCTGCGCGATCCATCCCGACGCGCCCTTTACGCAGTCCGAGAAGGCTTATTTGCTGCCGCAGGACGAAGCCTGGAAAGCGCGCGTGGATGAATGGCTGGCGAAGATGGAAGCGAGCGGGGAGAAGCGGAAGATTTTTGTGACCTGGGTGGAGTGACTCTCAACCTCTCCCCCAAAAAGTGTCACCCCGGCGAAAGCCGGGGACCATCTGACTCAACGAAAACGCCGAAAGGCCCATGGATTCCGGCTTTCGCCGGAATGACACTGTTTATTTTAAGCCCAAAAATATTTCTTCAAGCCGCAATAATCCGCTCCACCGCGCGCGCCTTCAGCGCCAGCTTGCCGTCGCCATTGGTGAAGGTCGCTTCCACATAGGCCTGCGTTTTCGATACATTCAGCACGTGCCCCTCGCAGGCGAGCACGCCCCCCGTCACAGGACGGAAAAAATGCGTCTGCAGATCGCTCGTCGTGAAATTCTGGTCGTCCTTCAGCAGGGTCATCAGCGCGAAAGAGCAGGTCTGGTCGGCCAGCGTCGCGAGATAACCGCCGAAAACGGCGACGGGATTGAGGAAGGAGGGGTCGACGGGCCAGTCGTAGCGGATGCGGCCGGGCTCGATGACGGTGAGCTTTCCCGCATATAGCTTCAGCGCGGCGACATGCGGCGGCGCCTTTTCCATCTCGCCCGCCGCAATCCGCTTCAGAATGTTCCCCCAGCTCGGCATCACGTCTCCGTTTTCTTCGTTATCGCCGCCGCATCCGCCAGCATTTCCGGCAGCCCGATCAATTCGTTGTAGCGCTGGAAACTGACGCGCTCCTCGCCTTCGGGCAAGCCCTCGCCTTTCAGCAGCGTCGCATAGACGCTTTCGAGCCGCGCCGTCACGGCGAGCAGGGCCGAGACCGGAAAGAGCGCGATCTTGAAGCCGAGTGCTTCCAGCGCCTTCGCACCGAGATAAGGCGTCTTGCCGTCCTCGACGATATTGGCGACCAGCGGCACACCCTTGAACGTCTCCGCGACTTTCCGCAATTCCGCCTCGTCGCGCGGCGCCTCGATGAAAAGAATGTCGGCGCCCGCCTTCAGGAAAGCCTCGCCGCGCCTGAGCGCCTCGTCGAGATCATGCGTCGCGCGCGCATCCGTCCGCGCCATCACCTTGAAGTCGCGGCTCGCGCGCGCTTCCGCCGCCGCGCGGATCTTCGCCGCCGCCTCGGCGACAGGCACGACTTCCTTCCCTTCCATGTGACCGCAGCGTTTCGGAAACACCTGGTCTTCGATCTGGATGCACTCGGCCCCCGCCGCCTCATAAGCGCGCGTCAGCCGCGCCGCGTTCAGCGGACCGCCATGCCCGTTGTCGCCATCGGCAATGAGTGGCACCGGCGCGCATGAGGCCGCGATCGCGCGCACGCGCTCGCTCATCTCGGCCGCGCTGACGAGCCCGATATCCGGCACGCCGAAGCTTGCGCCCGCAACGCCGAAGCCCGTCATGTAAACAACTTTCGCGCCCGCCTTCGCCGCGAGCTTCGCCGACAGCGCGTCATAGGCGCCGGGCGCCACCAGAATGCTGGGCGCAGCCAGAAGATCGCCGAGGCTCGTCATGCTTCTTTCTTTCTTTCCCGTTTCGGCTTCGCCATCACCGGCGCCTCGCCCCAATCCGCGCTCACAATGCGCGCAAGGTTCTCGACCGTCCTCGCGCCGAGCCGCGCTTCGAGTTCCGCTTCGAGGCCGCTCACGATCTCCAGCGCCTCCGCCCGCATCCCTGCTCCTTCCGGCGCGAAGGTCACCAGCTTGCAGCGCGCATCCTCGGGGTCCGGCGCCATATAGACAAGCCGCTTTTCCTCCAGCTCGCGCAGCGCCGTGTTCATCGACTGCCGCGTGACGCCGAGCAGCCGCGCCAGATCGCTCGGCCGGCGGACGCCCGAATGAACATAGACCATGGCCATGGATTCAAGACGGCGGACGCCGCCATGGCCGCGCGCGTCGAGGCTCTTCTGCAAGGCCCCGTCGAACCACATGAAGCGGTTGAGAAGCTGCGCCATCAACACGCCGGGCTGTCTTTGCATCGCCTGAATCTCCGCTTGAGCCATTCGTCAGTTTATCTTACATTCTTGTCCGTCATGCAACGGGAGGATGGGCATGCCGAGACTGAGACAAGTGGGCAAGGCGGATGCCGACCCGCTGGCGCAGCAGATTTACAAGATGCTGTTCGGCGAGCGCGACCCGGTGAAGGAACCGGGCACGGCGACAGGCACGCCCGGCAATTGGTGGACCGTCTTCGCGCTGGTGCCCGACGCCTTCAAGCACACGACCGAAGGCTTCCAGTTTTATCGCAGCAAGAACCGCAAGCTCGATCCGAAGCTTCGCGAACTCGGCCAGATCCGCGCCGGCTTCGCGCGCGGCTCGCAATTCGTCTTCTCGCAGCATTGCAAGGCCTGCCGCGAGGTGGGCTTGAGCGAGGAACAGATCGAGGCGATCCCGCATTGGCAGATCGCCGATTGCTATGCGCCGGTCGAGCGCGCGCTGCTCGCCTATACGGATTGCCTCGTGCTGCAGGGCGGCCGCGTGCCCGAAGCGATTTTCGAGGCGATGAAGAAATATCTCTCCGACGAAGAGATTCTCGAATTCACCTACATCACCGCGACCTATGACATGCACGCCACCATGTCACGCGCGCTCCGCCTCGAATATGACGATGTGGACGAGCGCGTGGTGGAAATCGCCGCGCCCGAAGGCGCGTCGGCGGACGTCATGAGCATGGTCGACAAGCAAGGGAAGGATTGAGCCATGGGCTATCATCATCTGGCGCTTGCGGCGCGCGACATGAAGGCCATTCACGAGTTCTACGAAGGCGTGATGGGGTTCGAGCTTGTGAAGGTCGAAGTCGGCCCCGCGCCGGAAGGCGGCTGGGCGAAGCATTTCTTCTACCGCATGGAAGACGATTCGAAGTTCATCGCCTTCTGGGAGATGCACGACATTCCCGGCACCGAGAATTTCGAGACCAATCTCTCCAAGGCCGCCGGCGTCCCCGATCACATCAACCACATCTCCTTCGACGTGAAGGACCGCGCCGATCTCGAACGCCGCCGCCAGCGCTGGCTCGATGCCGGGCTCGACGTGCTGGAGATCGACCACAACTGGTGCCACTCGGTCTACACGAAGGACCCGAACGGCAATTTCGTGGAATTCTGCCTGACGACGGGAAATTTCAGCGCGGCCGACCGCGAGGAAGCGCTCAACGCGCTGAAGGCGGAGAAACCCGCCTTCTCCAAGCCGCCGGCGAACATCCAGTTCCACAAGCCCGCGGCTTGAGATGGCGCGCGGCTAGAAAGCGAGCTTGAGCTGGCCCGATACGGTGTAGTTCGTCTCGTCCCTGGCGCCGATGTCGGCGACACCGGCCGCAAGGCGCGCGCCGACGAAATCGTCGAGGGCCTTCAGCAAGACGCCGCTCTCGATGGCACCCGCGATCTCGCTCTTGACCGGAATTTCCGCAAGAGCCGCCTCGCGCTCGACTCGATCGAAGGTCCAGTGCGTCGTGAAATCGGCGAAAGGCTCGATCTTCGAAAAGTGGCGCGTTGCCGGCAGCTTGTAACTGAAACCGTTGCTGTAGGTCGCGCGACCGCGCGACCGCGCCTCCCCGGACGCTTCGGGCGAGGCAAGCCGAACGCGGCTCGCGCCGATACGCGCGGAAGGCGAAAAACGCAAATTGCCGAAGCGCCACGCGCCCTCGACGCTTGCGCCCGAGAAGAAACTGTTGCCCGTGTAGCTGAGACCGTCGTCTGCGGCGTCGACGCGATCGGACCGGTAGCCGACGCCGCCATAGACGCGCAGGCGCACGTGCGCGCTCATCGCATACGAAACGAAGGGTGAAATGAAAAGCGATTCGCCGACCCAGGATTTCCGGTTGTCGCGCCACCCACGACCCCAGGTGACGGCCGTGCCGATGCGCGTCGCCTCGCCGAGCGGCCAAGCGACACCGCCGCTGACCGCCACACGCTGAAGGGCGCCGTCGAGCGTCCAGTTGCCGCCGGCGCGGCTCCATATCTGCGTTTCGGACGGCAGGAAGGATCGCGCCCGGTCGAGCAGCATGTCATCGGCATAGCCCGTCGCAAGGCGCGCGAAGGGTATCACGTTGCTGTTGCCTTCGACGGCGGATTGCGAGGTTTGCGGCTTTTTCCCGGTCGGCGCGACGAAGGTCTCCGCGATCCGGCGCGTATCGGGATCGGCGAGCCGCTTTTGCGGCACCGGCGGCGCGTGGCGGCGGTCGAGCCGATCCAACTCGGCGTCCGACACCCAGCCGGTGCGAATGCGCTGCTTTGCATGGGGATGCCGCCCGGGCGGCGGCATTGTGCGATCGAGAACGGCGAGATAGCGCTCGGCTTCGCGGACGGTGATCCTGTTGCGGGCGCGCAATGTGCGAACGACGGCGACCTGCCAGCCATGCACGATGCTGCGGATGTAGCGAAGGGAGTGCGCCTCGCGGGCGGCCGCGCCCTTGACGCCGGGCGGCACGGCACGAGGCGCGGCGGCGCGCATTTCACGATAGCCCGCGAGCCAGCCTTCTTCGACGGCCCGGCGCAGCGCCGTTTCGAAGACGCCTACGGGAAGTCCCGTTGCCGCCGCGGCGGGACCGGGGGCACAGGCCAGGCAGCCGGATTTTTCGAGCAGCAGCCTGGCGGTAATGCCTTTCACCTCGTGGATGTCGGGCAGCGGCGGTAGCGAGGCGCGACGCTGCCGGACGGCAAGGCTCGAGATCGGCGGGCGCGCCGGCGCGGCGGCGGGCGCGCGATCGATCGCACGTTCGTGCTCCTGGAGCAGGGCGAAATGATCGGTGAAGATTGCGGCGTCGGGAGCGCCGGCGAATGTCGCGGCGCGCGCGGGCGCGGCGAGCGGTCCCAGCAGGGCCCCGCAAGCGAGCGCACATCCAAAAGCAGCGCGCAAGCGCCGCCCGGTCCTCGTCATGACGCGGTCCTTCGCATCAACGAAATGTCGGGTGGCCGGCTATGTGCAGGAGTTTGCCCCTCTGCCCC
>NZ_JBBECC010000144.1:16451-18813 GCF_040882025.1 Parvibaculum sp.
ACCGTCAGTTCCAGCACGCCGGCAACGACGATGCCGCATTCCTCGCCGGTGTGGGAGAGCATTTCCGTGCCCGTGTCGGCACCCGGCGCATAGCGCTCATGCATCATCTGGATGGCCCGGCCGCGCGTGTCGCGGCCGACCAGACGAAAGCTGACCTCGCCGCTCGCGATCTCGCGCAGCTCCTTCGCCTGATAGAAGACCTTCTTGCGCGGCTTCAACTCCAGGGTCAGGAAATCGGCGATCGAGATTGGGAAGCCGCCCAGCACCTTTTTCAGCGATCCGACGGAGGGGCTGATGCTGTTCTTCTCGATCAGCGAAATGGTGCCGTTGGTGACGCCGGCGCGCTTGGCCAGCTCACGCTGCGACAGCCCGTGCATCTTGCGCAGCTCGCGCAGGCGCGCGCCGACATCGGGGCCTTTCTGTTCGCCCTCGCCGGTCTCGACCGGGGGCGCGGAGCTGTGGGCGCGGCGGAAGTCTCCTGTCATTCGTTTAAGATACTCAACGGCTTTCGAAGAGTCACGCCAAACGCCGCTTGCTTTCGAACGGCGGCGGATTTTGAATCGTGCAATATTGCAATCGCGCAACGCCGATCACGCGACGCGCAGCGGAGTCCCGACCGATGAATACCCTGACACCGAATGATCTTGAAGCTTTCTGGCTGCCGTTTACGCCGAACCGTCAGTTCAAGCGCGAACCGAGGCTGATCGCGCGGGCGAAGGACATGCATTATTACAAGCCGGACGGGACGGCGGTGCTGGACGCGACGGCGGGCTTATGGTGTTCCAATGCCGGGCATTGCCGGGCGCCGATCGTCAAGGCGATCCAGGAGCAGGCCGGCGAGCTCGACTTCGCGCCGTCCTTCCAGTTCGCGCATCCCAAGGTCTTCGAACTGGCGAGCCGGATCGCGGCGCTGGCGCCGAAAGATCTCGACCATGTGTTCTTCTGCAATTCGGGATCGGAGGCGGCCGACACGACGCTGAAAATCGCGATCGCCTATCACCGCGCCAATGGCGATGGCACGCGCACGCGACTGATCGGCCGCGAACGCGGCTATCACGGCGTCGGCTTCGGGGGCATTTCGGTCGGCGGCATGGTCGCCAACCGCAAGTTCTACGGGCCGCTGCTGGCCGGCGTCGACCATCTTCCGCATACCTATAATCGCGCCGAACAGGCCTTCACGGTGGGCGAACCGGAATGGGGCGCGCATCTGGCCGACGAGTTGCAGCGGCTGGTCGAGTTGCATGACGCCTCGACGATTGCCGCGGTCATTGTCGAGCCGATGGCGGGCTCGACCGGCGTGCTGCCGCCGCCGAAGGGATACCTGAAGCGATTGCGCGAAATATGCGATAAACACGGCATTCTTTTGATTTTCGACGAGGTCATCACCGGCTTCGGACGGCTCGGCCACGCGACGGCGGCCGAACGTTTCGGCGTTGCGCCCGACATCATGACGTTTGCGAAAGGCATCACCTCGGGCACGGTGCCGATGGGCGGTGCGGTGGTGCATAACCGCATCTATGAAGCGTTCCAGACCGGACCCGACCACGCGATCGATCTCTTTCACGGCTATACCTATTCGGGTCATCCGCTTGCCGCGGCCGCCGCGCTGGCGACGCTCGATCTTTACCGCGACGAAGGTTTGTTCGAGCGGGCGAAGAAACTCGAACCGCATATCGCTGAAGCGTCGATGACATTGAAAGGCCATCCGCTGGTGCTCGATGTACGCACCATCGGGCTCGTCGCCGCCGTCGATCTCGCAGCCGTCGACGGACTGCCCGGCAAGCGCGGCTTCGATGCGATGCGCCTTGCGTTTCACGACGAGAACATGATGGTCAGGGTGTCGGGCGACAGCATCGCCTTCTCGCCGCCGCTGATCGTTTCGGCGGACGAGATCGACGATATTTTTGCGCGCTTCAAACGGGTGCTCGACAAGGTCGGTTGAGGGCGGAACGGGCGTTTGTGACAGCGATTTTGACAGCGAAAACGACAGCGGACCCCCCCTCTGTCATCGAACTGTCATAAAACTGTCATAAATGAATATCGAGCCTCTTTCCGACCCCCTCGCAAAAATGCGGCGTGTTTAACATCCGGCGAATCCGGCGCGGAGATAAGTTTTTCTGAAAAAATCTTATCCCCGGGGGCGGCTGCGAATCGCGGAGGCAAATGAGAGGCGCGCTTTCGCGGCGTCGAGGAAGGTGCGGACTTTTGTCGCGCGGTGGCGGCCGGAGAGGGTGAGCGCGTAGATCGGCGCGGGTTCGCTCTGCCATTCGGGAAGGACGCGCTCGAGGTGGCCGCTGTCGAGATCGTCCGAAATGTCGGCGCAGGATTTCAGCATGATGCCGTGACCCGCCAGCGCCCAGTC
>NZ_JBBECC010000145.1:0-2864 GCF_040882025.1 Parvibaculum sp.
GTTCAAGGCGGATCTGCCCTATGCGGACGAGGCGCGCGCGGCGCAGGAAGCGGCCGTCGAAAATTGCCGCGCGGGCAACACCGAGGAGGGCGCCGACCAGTTGCGCGAGGCGCTGCGCACGCTGCTGGTCGAACCGGCAGCCTGAGCGCCGCCGCGGGACGGGACAATGCAAGGTCCGGGGGCGGCTGCCGGGCTGCCGTCCCCCCCCCCGCCGGGCGACAGGCCGACAGGCAAGGAGGAACATCATGCGCAAGACAGTCACCTTCCCGAAAGATGCCGCGCCTATCCCGGTGCTTGTCGCGGCGCTGGGCGCGGCGCTGATCGCCGCCGGTCTTCCGGTTTCGCCGGCCGCGCGCGCGCAGACGCCGGACCGCGACATGGGGGTCCTTTGCGACGAGCTCAACTACCGGTTCCAGTTCGATTTCAAGTACCGCAAGGACTTTCCCGACGCCAATGAAGCGCGGGCGCTGTATCGAAGCGGCGTCGAGAAATGCGAAAGCGGCGACGCGGCGGCGGGCGCGGCGGAGCTTGAGGAGGCGCTTGCGAAGATCGGGGTGGAACCCGACAGGCTTTGAGGCCCGGCCGCTCGCTGCTTGACAAGGCTTTTCAGAGGTCGGCATTGTGCCCTCCTATCGCAGGGTAGCCATGGCGAAGGCGGCAAGAGTTGAGCGAGCGGGCTTTGAGCGGCAAACAAACGGCGATCGACCGACGGAAAGTCTTCAGCCGGCTGCTGCAAGGCTGGTGGAAGGACCGCGTGCAGTTTTCGCGGAAGAAAATCCACCGCACCTGCCCCGTCTGCGGCTATCACGGGATTTTTCTCTCGGTGGGGCGGCCGTCGCGCTGGGATTCGCGCTGCCCAAATTGCGGCTCGCGCGAACGGCACCGGCTGATGCAGCTCTATCTCGACGAGCACAGCATCGACCTCGCGACGAAAAAGATCCTGCAATTCGGTCCGGAGAAGTGGCTGATGCGGGCGATGAAGGGGAACCCGGATTACGAGCCCGCCGACCTCTACGCGAAGATCGCGAAATTCCGGCTCGACATCACGGCCATCGACCGGCCGGACAATTTTTTCGACGTCGTAATCGCGAACCATGTCTTCGAGCATATCGACGACGACAAGGCGGCGATGCGCGAAATGTTCCGTGTGCTGAAGCCCGGCGGCTGCGGCTTCTTTTCGGTGCCGATCAACCTGTCGCGCGACGAGACCTACGAGAACCCGGCCATCACCGATCCGGACGAGCGCTTCGTGCATTTCGGCGGCACCGACCACAAGCGCTTCTACGCACGCGACTTCGCGGCGAAGCTCGAAGCGGCGGGTTTTACGGTCGAGACCTATCGGCGCAAGCCGGAGGAGGAAGCGAAGTGGGGGCTGTTGCGCGACGAGTGTATCTATATCGCGCGGAAGTGAGGGGTTTTCCGCTCAGCCTTTTGTTTGCAGCGGCAGCAGGCGCTTGAACAAGGGCCGGTATTCGGCGGCGGCCAACCCTTCCAGCGTGCAGGCTTCCGCGATATCGAACCAGCGGACTTCCGTATGCTCGTCGCCGAGCGGCTCGGGTTCGCCGCCCGCCCACTCGGTCACCGCGAAGAAATGATGCATCGCGTCGCCGTACAGGTCCGCATTCGGCTCGCGAAAACGTCCGATCGCCGTGAATCGCAGCGGCGTCACGCCAACCTCTTCCTTCGCCTCGCGAACCAGCGCCTGCTCGACCGTCTCGCCCGCCTCCACATGACCGCCGATCACGTCCCAGCAATTCGGATAAGCTTTCTTGTGCGGCGCGCGCCTGCCCAGAAGCACCTGGCCTCGCCTGAAAAAAAGCGCGCCGGCGGTCTGTTTCATTCTTTCGCCACAAGCGCCCGCAGCCGATAGAGAAGTTCCAGCGCTTCCTTCGGCGACAACTCGTCGGGGTTGAGTTTTTTCAGTTCCTCTTCGGCGACGCTTGTCTTCACCACGGGAGATGGTTTTGCCGTCGCGGAGAAGAGCGGCAGATCGTCGATCAGTCTGGCGGTCCTTGCCCCCTCACCGCTTTTTTCGAGCGCGGCGAGGACGGCTTGCGCGCGGGCGATGACGGGCGCTGGCAGGCCCGCCAGCTTTGCCACCTGGATGCCGTAGGAACGGTCGGCCGCACCCGGCCCCACCTCATGCAGGAAAACGACATCGCCCTGCCATTCGCGCACGCGCATGGTGGCGTTGGCGAGATGCGGCAGTTTTTCGGTGAGCGCCGTCAGTTCATGGTAATGCGTGGCGAAGAGCGCGCGCGAACGGTTGACCTCGTGCAGATGTTCGACGGCGGCCCAGGCGATCGACAGACCGTCATAAGTCGCGGTGCCGCGACCGATCTCGTCGAGAATGACCAGCGCGTGTTCGCCCGCCTGATTGAGGATCGCCGCCGTCTCGACCATTTCGACCATGAAGGTCGAGCGGCCGCGCGCCAGATCGTCGGCGGCGCCGACGCGGGAGAAGAGACGGTCGACAACGCCGATATGCGCCTCTTCCGCCGGCACGAAACTTCCCATCTGCGCCATCACCGCGATCAAGGCGTTCTGGCGCAGGAAGGTCGATTTGCCGGCCATGTTGGGGCCGGTCAAGAGCCATATGCTCTTTTGAAGTGGTGCCTCGCGGCGGGACGCCGCTCCTTGCTCGGCACTGTGTGGCGCGTCGCGGCGGGAGCTTGATTGAGTGCGGTCCGGTTCATCACCGGACCTGCGGGCTCCTTGCTCCATGCTTGAGCCATCCGCCGAGAGGTTGCAGTCATTGGGCACGAATTGTTCGCCGGTTCGCGCCAGCGCGGCTTCGACGACCGGGTGGCGGCCGCCTTTGATGTCGAAGGCGAGGCTTGCGTCGACGCGGGGGCGCGCATAGC
>NZ_JBBECC010000146.1:0-18538 GCF_040882025.1 Parvibaculum sp.
GGCGTCGCCAAGGGGCCGGAGCGCGACGCGGGCCGCGAACGCTTCTTCATGGCAGGCCGCCGCGATTTCATGCTGGAACCACGCAATCCGGTTCTGTACTACCTGCAACGGTTGCGCGACGAAGCGCACCGCTTCGCCATCGGCAGCCATCGGGCACGACGCTCGAAGGCAATCGGCGTCAATCCGCTCGATGAAGTGCCTGGCGTCGGTCCGGGACGCAAACGGGCGCTGCTGAAGCATTTCGGATCGGCGCGCGCCGTGGCCCGCGCCGGCCTCACCGATCTCGAGTCGGTGGAAGGAATCAGCACCAAAGTGGCACGGGCTGTCTACGATCATTTTCACGGGAATCCAGACGGGGCGACTTGATAATTCGGCGTCCGCTCGCGACATTTGCCATGGGGATGCTAGACTGCCTGTTCCACGAAGCACGGACCCCAAATGGCGACCAACCTTCCGAATCTCCTTACATACTTCCGCATCGCACTGGTGCCGGCGGTGGTTGTCTGTTTCTACATACCAGGCGACGCCGGCCGCTGGACTGCGCTGACGTTCTTCATCGTCGCCGGTGCAACCGACTTCTTCGACGGCTATCTGGCCCGCGCGTGGGAGCAGCAATCGAACCTCGGCCGGATGCTCGATCCCATCGCCGACAAGCTGCTGGTCGCTGTCGTGCTGATTGCGCTGACGTGGCAGGATGTCATTGCAGGCTTTTCGCTCTGGGCCGCGATCATCATTCTCTGTCGCGAAATTCTGGTTTCCGGCCTCCGCGAGTTTCTGGCCGAACTGCGTGTGAGCGTGCCCGTCACGCAGCTTGCGAAATGGAAAACGGCGATCCAGATGGTTGCGCTCGGCTTCCTGCTGGCGGGCCCGGCGGCGGACAAGATTGTTCCCGGCGTCACCGAAATGGGCATCACCCTGCTCTGGGCGGCGGCCATCCTGACGCTCTACACAGGCATCGACTATTTTCGCGCCGGTATTCACCACCTGACGGATGAAACGCCGAAACGGCATGAGCCGCCGGCAGCCGCCAAACCAGTCACGGAACAGGATGGACGGGCGTGAAGCTCCTCTATTTCGCATGGGTGAAGCAGAAGGCCGGAACGGCCGAGGAAGACGTCGTGCCGCCTGCCGATATTCGCGACGTCAACGGCCTCATTACCTGGCTGAAGACACGTGGCGACCGGTATGAAGCGGCTTTCGCCGACCTCGATATCATCCGCTGCGCAGTCGACCAGGAACATGGCGATCTCAACACCCCGATTGCGGGCGCAATGGAAATCGCCTTCTTCCCGCCGGTGACGGGCGGTTGAGATCATGATCCGCGTACAGGCCGAGGATTTCGATGTCGGCGCCGAAGTGGCGGCATTGACCCGGGGCCGCACCGATATCGGCGCGGTCGTGACCTTCTCGGGTCTCGTTCGCGATGTAAGCGGCGACCAGGCAGTGACGTCGATGCAGCTCGAACACTATCCCGGCATGACGGAAAAAGAACTTGCGCGCATTGAAGCCGAAGCCCATGCGCGCTGGCCGCTACAGGCGACGCTGATCGTCCACCGCGTCGGCGAACTGAAACCGGGCGACAATATCGTCCTTGTCGTCACGGCCTCTGCCCATCGCGAGGCCGCCTTCGAGGCCGCAACATTTTTGATGGACTACCTGAAAACCCGCGCCCCCTTCTGGAAGCGCGAGGAGGGACAAGGCGAGGCTCGCTGGGTCGATGCGCGCGAGAATGACGGCAAGGCGGCAGCGCGGTGGAAGCACCGCTAGATGGCTTTCGCGAAAATGAGTCGTTTTCTGTACTCAAAAAATATATAGACTGGTCTAAATCAAAATAATCGAGAGATCATCGCCATGATTGATTCCAGTCCCGACGCCGAAACTGCCATCGCCCCAGCTGAGGGTTTCGCCCGCCATTACCGGCGAAGCCCGCTCACCGACCCTTGGGAGCCGCTCTATTCACGGAACGCAGGCGACGCCGTTTTCATCGGTCTCCACCTCGCCGCTCCGCACACAAACTCACGTGGCTTCGCGCATGGTGGGCTGATCTCCGCTCTGGCCGACAACGCCATGGGGCTTTCTTGTGGCCTGAAGCTCGAAAACGCCGCCGGGCTGGTGACGGTCGGCCTCACGGTCGATTTTCTGAGTACGGCGCGGATCGGACAGTGGCTCGAGGTGCGGCCTGAAGTCGTGAAAACCGGATCGTCTCTTTGTTTCGGACAATGCCTGGTCACGGCCGACGGGAAACCCTGCGCGCGGGCGAACGGCACATTCAGCGTTGTGAAACGCCGGTAGATATGGATTAAGGGCGGCCCATGGGCCGCCCTTTCAAATCGACAGCGAACGCTATCAGGCTGTCGCAACCTTCGCGGCGACCTTGGGATTGACGGCCGCCATGTAGTCCTCGAATAGCGTCGCGGAGATGATCCCCGGCGTAAAGCGATGCGGACCGATTTCGCCGACCGGTGTCACTTCGGCGGCCGTGCCGGTGATGAAGCATTCCGAGAAGCCTGGAAGCTCGTCGGGCATGATGTGCCGTTCGACAATCTCGTAGCCGCGTGCCTTGGCAAGCGCGATCACCGTCTGCCGCGTAATGCCGTCGAGGAAACAATCGGGTGTTGGCGTGTGAATGACGCCGTCCTTGACGAAGAAGATGTTTGCACCGGTCGCCTCCGCGACATAGCCGCGATAGTCGTACATCAACGCGTCTGCATAGCCCTTGTTCTCGGCCGCATGCTTGGAGATCGTGCAGATCATGTAGAGGCCGGCCGCTTTGGCCATTGATGGCGCCGTTTCCGGCGACGGACGCTTGTATTTCGCAATGTCGAGACGAATGCCCACCTTGCGTTGCTCCGGATCGAAATAGGACGGCCATTCCCACGCCGCGACGGCAAAATTGATGCGGTTCTTCTGGGCACTGACACCCATCATCTCGCTGCCGCGCCACGCAACCGGCCTGATATAGCCGTCAACCAGCTTCTGCGCGCCGAGCGCCATGCGGCAGGCCTCGTCGATCTCTTCGACCGAGTAGGGAATTTCGAATCCGAGAATCCCGGCCGATTTGATCAGGCGTTCGGAATGTTCGCGCAGCTTGAAAATTTCACCGCCATAAGCACGGCAACCTTCGAATACGCTGCTCGCATAATGCAGGCCGTGGGTCAGCACATGCACTTTTGCATCCGCCCAAGGAACGAGTTCGCCGTTGAACCAGATGAAACCGTCGCGTTTGTCGAAAGGAATATCTGCCATCGCCTGACTTCCTGGTGTTTCCGCATCACGGGCTCTCGCCGTTGTCGGCCGTCGCCCTGTCCCGCTTCCGCGGTCCCGACTCCCGGGATTTGCCGGAAACAGATTTACGCTGCAATCGTCTATTATAGTGGTGAGAAGATTCGACGCTTCCGACCGTGACCTATTCTGTCCCAAGCAGTCGGCAAGAGGTAGCATTCTGGAAAAAATATGTCAACATGGCTGACATAAAATGGTGGTGATCGGCAAACCCATGGGAAAAACCCGGACAAAGCCTGAGCATATTCCGGAACGCACCGTGCCGCCTGCGGCCGGGGGAAGCTCCGCCGATCACTTGACCGAAGCGATCGAACTGCTTTTTTTCGCCTATCGCGATTTTATCAGCGACCCCGATGAAATCCTGATCGAATACGGATTTGGTCGCGCCCATCACCGCGTGGTTCATTTCGTGGGCCGCCATCCGGGCATTACCGTGGCCGAACTGCTGGACATTTTGCGCATCACCAAGCAGAGCCTCGCCCGGGTGCTGAAACAGCTGATCGACCGAGGCTTCATTGAGCAGGAAACAGGCAAGCAGGATCGCCGCCAGCGAATGCTCTTCCTGACCGCGACGGGCCGGGAGCTCGACCAGCGTCTGGCAGCGCCGCAGCGCGCACGTGTCGCCGGTGCGCTGGCAAAAGCCGGTCCTGGCGCAGACAGCGCATGGCGTGCCGTTCTGTTGGCGTTGGTGAATGAGGAACACCGGCCGGAAGTCGAATCCCTGATCGCGAAAACATCCGCAGGCTGAGCGGAAACCACCGGGAAGGCTCACAGGTGACGGCGGACACGACGACAGGTACCCAGACAAGGACGGCCGACAAGTCGGGGCCTTCCGACGACGCACCGCATATTCTGGTCGTCGACGACGATCGCCGTATTCGCGAGTTGCTGAAACGCTACCTTTCCGACAACGGCTATCGTGTGACCGCAGCCGAGAACGCTGCCGAGGCGCGGGCACGGCTTGCAGGACTGTCTTTCGACTTGCTTGTGCTCGACGTGATGATGCCCGGTGAAAGCGGCCTCGACCTGACCCGCGACCTTCGCCGCAACTCGACAGTACCGATCCTGATGCTGACAGCGCGCGGCGAGGCCAGCGATCGTATCGACGGGCTGGAGCGTGGCGCCGACGATTATCTCGCCAAGCCCTTCGAGCCACGCGAATTATTGCTGCGCATCGGCACGATCCTGCGGCGGGCGCAGGCGCCGGGTGCGGTGCGGCACGACGAGATTTCTCTGGGGCCATGTCGTTTCAACGTCACGCGCGGCGAGCTTTGGAATGGCGACACGCAAATCCGGCTGACGACACGTGAAATCCAGCTTCTGCGCCTCTTCGCGGCCAATCCGCGCAAGCCCCTGTCACGCATGGATTTGTGTGACAACGAAGCCGCCGAACGCTCGATCGATGTTCAGATCAACCGGCTGCGGCGCAAACTCGAGAGCGATCCGCGAAATCCGGTATATCTCCAGACCGTGCGCGGCGAAGGCTACACGCTGATGCCCGACTGACGGCGAGAGACATGCAAACCGAGGTTCATATGAATGCGCAATCCGGGCGCGCGAGAGCGGCGCCCATGACGTGGCGTCCCTTTCAGATGATAAAGAGATTGATGCCGCGCGGCCTTTACGGTCGTTCGCTGATCATCATCGTCGCACCGATGGTGCTGCTGCAGTTCGTCGTGACCTATGTTTTCCTGGAACGCCACTGGCAACTCGTGACACAGCGATTGTCGGCAAAGACCGTTGCCGAAATCGCGTTGATACTCTCCGAATTCGAGGAAAGTCCAACACCCCAACAAGCTGCCAGGATAGCGGCACGGACAAATGCCCATATCGGATTGCCGATCGCATTCCTCGATGGCGAAGTCCTGCCCGAAGCGCCGTCTTCGACGGGCGGCTTGCTCGAGGATTCGCTCAATGAAGAACTGCGCCTGCGTATCGCGCGGCCTTTCTGGATCAACACTGCACAATATACCGAGTATGTAGACATCCGCATTGCCTACAACGGCGGCGTGATGCGCATCCTCACGCCGGCGTCGCATGTGTATGCGTCGAACTCGCATATTTTTCTGGTCTGGATGTTCGGCACATCGGTCGTGCTGATCATCGTGGCGATCGTCTTCCTGCGGAACCAGATTCGCCCCATCGAGCGTCTCGCCGAAGCCGCGACATCCTTTGGCATGGGACGCGATGTGCCGAGCTACCGGCCGCAAGGTGCTTCCGAAGTAAGAAGCGCCGCGCAGGCGTTCATCGACATGCGCGCACGCATACGGCGTCAGATCGAGCAGCGCACAGCAATGCTGGCTGGCGTCAGCCACGACCTCCGAACGCCACTGACCCGCTTCAAGTTACAACTCGCGATGCTGGGCGACGGCCCTGAAATTGAAGATTTGCGTGCCGACATCGCCGAGATGGAACGTATGCTGGACGATTATCTCGAATTTGCGCGTGGACATCAGGGCGAGTCGTCGGAAGAAACGGACCTTGTCGAGCTGATCGAGGAAGTTCGCGCCGACGTGCAGCGCAAGGGTCACGACCTGCGACTTGATATGCATGGCGATCTCGTGTTGCCGCTCCGGCGCAACGCCTTCAAACGCTGCCTCACCAACATCGTCAACAATGCCTGCAAGCACGCGGCAAATGTCTGGGTAACAGCGATCCGCGACACCGACGATGCAGACAGCGGCGGCGGCATCGACATTTTGGTCGACGACGACGGCGTCGGCATCCCGGAGGACCAACTCGAAGAGGTTTTCCGTCCCTTTTACCGGCTCGACGCGGCGCGCAACCTGGAGGATGGCGGTTCCGGCCTGGGACTTGCGATTGCTCGCGACATCGCGCGCGGCCATGGCGGTGACATCACGCTGGCTCGAAGCCCGATGGGCGGTTTGCGCGCCATCATTCATGTCCCGGTCTGACGTATCCGGCCTCATGGCATGCAGATTCTAATAGGTCAGCACTATTGACATATTAGAATCTGCATGCATGGATAGTGCGATCGCACCGTAAAAAAGCCATCAGGAGCGCCGCCAATGACATTGCCCGACATGGTCGGCCGCTGGCAGGCGGCATGGGAAAGTCTCGACCCCGCACGCATCGAGGCCATCTACGCACCCGACGCCACACATATGAGTTCGGTCGTCATCGAGCGAATGAAACGCGCTGACGGAACGCTGCGCGGGCGCGCCGAAATCCGCAGTTATGCCGAAGCGTCGGCGGGCCGGCTCAAGAGTTTCAGGGCCGATATTCTCGGTACGATTTCGGAGGAGAAAGACAGTGCCGGGCGAGCTTCGATTGAATATTGGCGCGTTATCGACGGCAATGAGGAAGGGCGTAGCCGCGCTGTCGAAATCCTTGAATGGATGGACGACTGCATTACGGCTTGTCGCGTGTTCCATTTCTAGTCGTTCATGCGGCCTCGTCGGCCTCGCGCCTGCGTCGTCCAAAATTGTTCAAGCGTTCGAGAAATGCTTCCCCACCACGCAGACGCCGGTCGAGTTCGGCCATCGTCTTCGCCTGATCGTCACCATCGTCGAGCCAGATACGGAAAGCGGCACCCCAGACCAGTGCGAGGCCTCGCACACGCACGGCACCTGCAAGGCCTGAACTGTCGATGCCCGCCGCCTCGAGCATCCAGCCCAGCGATTGCAACATCGGCCGCATCAGCCCCGCCGCCGCCACCGGATCGCGCCGGAGATCCTGTGCAATGCGCTTCAATGCCGGCTTGTGTGGCGTCAGCGCATCGAAGCGCATCATCAACACGTCGAACAACCGGTCCCGCGCCACCTCGTCGGCGAGGTCTTCGGCCGATGCTGCCTTCAGCACCTCGGCGTCGATGCGCCGGCTGAAAGCGGCGAGGATTTCGCCCTTCGAACCGAAAAGGACGGAAAGCGCCGGCAAGCCGACCTTCGCCGATTTCGCAATTTCGGCCAATGACAGACCGGACCAGCCGCGCGAGGCCGCAAGTCTCAGCGCCGCGTCGATGATTTTGTCCTCGGGATCGCGTCTGGCAGCCATGTCTCGTTCCTCGAAACGCGTGAGCAACGAAAGATAGGGCGTCGCGGCTCATTTGACGAGGCGCCAAACGTCTATTTGCCGAGGACACGCGCCCGATCTCGCGCCGCAAGCGCGGCTCGCCGGAGAAGCGGCGACAGGCCGCCCTCGCCCATCAAAACGTCAAGCGCGGCGGCGGTCGTACCGCCCGGCGAAGTCACATTGGCGCGCAGTTGGGAAACCGGCTCGGATGAAAGATGCAGCATCTCACCCGAACCGCTCACCGTGTCGCGTGCGAGTTTCATCGCCAGCACCGGATCGAGGCCAAGCGCCTCCCCTGCCGCTGCGAGGCATTCGACCATATAGAACACATAGGCCGGACCACTGCCGGAAATAGCCGTCACGGCATCGATCTGCGCTTCGTTCTCAACCCAGTCGACATTGCCCACGGCGGCAAGAAGCTGCTGTGCGATCTCACGCTGCGCCGCCGTTACTCGTTCGTTGGCGCAGGCAACCGTGATGCCGCGCCCGATCGCCGCCGGCGTGTTGGGCATGGCACGAACCGCATGCACGTCGGCACCTAGAAGCTCTTTCAGCCGGTGAAGGCTCGTGCCCGCGGCGATGGAGATGAACATCGTTTCGGCATGCACCAGGAGTGCAAGCGCCGGCAGCACGTCACCCATGGCCTGTGGCTTGATGGCAACGAGCACGACGGAGGGCCGCGCCGCCGCCATGTCGTGCACCGTCGCGTTGAGCGCAATGCCTCTGGCCGCAACCAGTTCGGCGATGTCGGACGTTGGCGCGGGATCGCGGACGAAAACCTGCGCGGGCGACAACCCCTTGTCGAGCCAGCCTGAAAGCAGCGCAGCGCCCATCTTGCCGGCGCCTACCAGAACCAGCGGGCGCTCGAGAGAAAGTGTCATGGCTGAAACCGTCACCTGAATGAAATCGTCGGAACAGGGAAGAGGCCGGGTCAGGCCCGTCCCTGCGTCTCGAACATGGCCGCCGCAATCGCTTCCTCGGCCGATTTGCCCGCCCACATGACGAACTGCATCGCCGGATAATAGCGCTCGCACGCCTCGACCGCGAGACGCAGCAGTGCCTCGCATTGCTCGGGCGTCGCCGCCGCGCCGCCGCACAACAGGAGACTGTTGCGAAACAGCACAACCCCATCGTCCGACCAGATGTCGAAATGGCCAGACCAGAGCTGCTCGTTGATCAAGGTCAGAAGATGGCGCATGACCGGCCGCTTTTCAGGCGGCACGCGCAGGTCGAGCGCACAGGCAACATGAAGGCCGGAAAGGTCGTCGCGCCAGTTGAGCGAAATCTGATAGTCGCGCCAGTCGCCCGCCACGCAGATATTCAGCTCATCCTCGTGGCTGCGCTCGAAAAACCAGTCGCGAACGGATGCCACCTGTTCAAGAAGGTCGAGGGGATTGCCGTCGAATTCCGCAGTCTCGGCGACTGTACCTTTCATTCGCTCCCCCGCATCGGATGCCATAGACCGAGGTTGAAACCCCATATCTAGTAGGCGCTCCTGCCCCTGAACACGATACCTAACGTGCATGATGCGTTGAGTCGGCGCAACCCTGAGGGACGTCCTCCAGCCGCAATTGGCAGAAAAGCTGTGGGAAACGGCCCCGGTCGATCAAATGCCAGTGTCGGTGCCGCCGCCTGTGGAGGATTTGGCGGGTTTGGCCTTTTTCGCCGCCACGGCCACCTCCAGCGCTTCGATCCGCGTCTTCAGCGCCTCGTTCTCTTCCCGCGCAAGCTGCGCCATCGCACGCACGGCCTCGAACTCTTCGCGACCGACAAGATCCATATCGGCAACCAACCGTTCGGCCTGAGCCCGGATCAGCGTCTCCACCTCGGTGCGGACGCCCTGCGCCGCGCCGGCGGCATTAGTGAAAAGCCGGCCGAGCTCGTCGAGAATGCGGTTCTGCGTCTGTGTCATGGGCGGGTCTCCGGTTGCGGCCTCGTGGGTGGAAGATAGCGCTTCGAGGCGCGAATGCGAACCGGACCGAACGACGCGGGCCCCCGACGGTGCTTTCCTTGACATGAAGGGGCCCGAAGGCAAACTAGCGCGCCATCGCCCGTTGCGCGGGCCACACCGAGGCCGAACCCCATGCCCTTCCCCGATATCGACCCGGTGCTGATCCAGATCGGCCCCTTTGCCATTCGCTGGTACGCGCTGGCCTACATCGCCGGTCTGATCCTCGGCTGGCGCTATGTCGTGGCGCTCGCCGAAACACCGAGGCTCTGGCCCGGCAAGTCGCCGGTCACGAGGCTCGATGTCGACGACGCGCTGCTATGGGCGGCGCTCGGCGTCATTCTCGGTGGCCGCCTCGGCTATGTGCTGGTCTACAACCCGGCTTACTTCTTTCAGAATCCGCTCGAAGTTCTCTATGTCTGGCAGGGCGGCATGAGTTTCCACGGCGGCGCCTTCGGCGTTCTCGTCGCGATGTTCTGGTTTGCCCGCAAGCGCGGCTTCTCCGCGCTCACCATGATGGATCTTGTGAGTGCCGCCGCGCCCATCGGCCTCTTCTTCGGCCGCCTCGCCAATTTCATCAACGCCGAACTCTGGGGCCGCGTCACCGACGCACCATGGGCTGTGATCTTTCCGGGCGCCGGTCCCTTTCCGCGCCATCCAAGCCAACTCTACGAGGCGGCGCTGGAAGGTATCGTGCTGTTCCTCGTCCTGCGGTTGCTGACCCATCGTTTCGGCATGCTGCAACGACCGGGCGTCGTCATGGGCGGTTTCATTGCCGGTTATGGCATCGCGCGGACCATTGTCGAATTTTTCCGCGAGCCCGATGCGCAGATCGGATTCCTCTACGGCGGCTGGATGACCATGGGCATGGTGCTGTCGGTGCCGATGGCACTGATCGGCGCCGCGATCATCTGGAAATTCGCGAGGGCCGGGACATCGAAGCCGAAGCGGAAATGACATCGGACGCCACACCGCTCGCCAGTCACATCGCCCGGCTGATCGAGGAAACGGGTCCGATCCCGCTCTCGCAATATATGGCGCTCGCGCTCGGACACGCCGAACACGGCTATTACATGACGCGCGATCCCTTGGGCATGCGCGGCGATTTCATCACCGCGCCCGAAGTCAGCCAGATGTTCGGCGAACTGATCGGTCTCTGCCTCGCCGATGCCTGGATGGCGCAAGGCGCGCCCGCACCCTTCGCGCTCGCCGAACTCGGCCCCGGTCGCGGCACGTTGATGGCCGATGCGCTGCGCGCGATACGCGCGGTCTCCGGCATGGTCGACGCGGTGGAGATTCACTTCGTCGAAACGAGCCCAGTGCTGCGCGAGGCGCAGAAGAAGCGCGTTCCGCAGGCGACATGGCACGACAGCGTCGAAACACTGCCTGCCCGGCCGCTCTTCCTGATCGCCAACGAATTCTTCGACGCCCTTCCGATCGTCCAGTACCAGCGCACCGAGCGCGGCTGGTGCGAACGCTACATCGGTCTTTCGGAAGGCCGCCTGGCGCCGGTGCTCGCGCCGATCCCGCTCGTGAACGACAAGAGCTTCCCCGCCGCCATGCGGGCCGCACCGATCGGGGCCATTGCCGAAATCGCACCCGCTTCGGCCGCGATCGCGGAGACTATTTCGTCGCGCATTGTCGCGCATGGCGGCGCGGCCCTTGTCATCGACTATGGCCATACGCGCAGCGCGCCCGGCGAAACGCTGCAGGCCCTGCGCGGCCACGAATATGCCGATCCCTTCGACGCGCCGGGCGAAGCTGACCTCACGGCGCATGTCGATTTCGAGGCCCTGGCGCGCGCGGTTCGCGCGGGCGGCGCGGCGGCATATGGACCGGCTGAACAGGGCGCGTTCCTGAGGGCGCTTGGCATCGAGGCGCGCGCGGCGACCCTTTGCAATCAGGCGACCGAAATCCAGGCGCGCAATATCGAGACAAGTTTGCAAAGGTTGACCGCATCCGGCGAGATGGGCAGCCTGTTCAAGGTGCTGGGGATCGCGCCGCGCGGCGCACAGGCGCCGGCTGGATTTGTGTGAGGGAGCGTCCATGCTGACTGCGAAGCCCCTTGAGGTCATCTCCCATGTACGGCATGGATTTTTCACGCGGGAAGGCGGTACGTCGAAGGGCATCTATGCCTCGATGAATTGTGGTCTCGGCTCCGGCGACGACCGGGCGACGGTGCAGAAAAACCGCGCCCGCGTCGCACAGACGCTCGGTGTCGAGCCGGACAATCTGGTCACCGTCCATCAGATTCACAGCCCCGATGTGATTGCGGTAACGGCGCCATGGACCTGGGAAAACGCCCCGCAAGCGGACGCAATGGTGACAGCCGCGCCGGGAATCGTACTCGGCATCCTGGCGGCCGATTGCGCGCCGGTGCTTTTCGCCGACAAGAATGCGCGTGTTATCGGCGCGGCTCACGCCGGCTGGAAGGGCGCGTTGACGGGTGTCATGGAAGCGACAATCGAGGCGATGGAAAGGCTGGGTGCGACGCGCAACCACATCGAGGCCGCCATCGGCCCCTGCATTTCGCGGGAGGCCTATGAGGTGGGCCCCGAGTTCCGGACGCGTTTCGTCGAGGCCGACGCCGCCAACACGAGGTGGTTCGCGGCGTCCGAAAAGCCCGGTCACTTCATGTTCGACCTGCCCGGTTATGCCGAGGCGCGACTGGCCGCCGCCGAAATCGGCGCCGTCGCCGTTATCGGCCAGTGCACCTATCGCGACCGGAAGCGATTTTTTTCCTATCGCCGCGCGACTCACCGGAACGAACCGGATTATGGGCGACAAATATCGGCCATCGTCCTCAAGCCCGAATAAACGACAACCCGACGATGGCCGTCCGAATCGGACTAGACTGTCCCGCAGGGGCGCCCGCCGCTTGGGCGGGGCATTGAGGCTATCCGGCGGTGCTGACGACAACGCAACGAGAATTCAACGAAAACGCTTCGGACTGGAAACGGACCGGCGCGCATCGCCTTCGCGTGGGCGCGGCAATTGCCATTTTTGCAATGTCGGCCTGCGCCGATGAGGCGGCGTCGGACCGCAATGCGCGATCCGCCGACGCGGTGGAGATGACCGCCCTGCCCGACGGCCCGCCCCGCATCGCCATCGCCGCCTTGAGCGGCGTGCCAGCGTCGGAGGCGAATATTTTTGCCGCGCTGTTGAAGGAAGAAGCCGCGAAGGCGCGGCTGCCGGTTGCAAATGGCGGCATGGGCGCTTACGAGGTCTCGGGCGCGATGGGCGCTGGCGAAAGCGCCGAAGGCACGTATATCGTGACGGTGATCGATGTGCGCGATGTGGCGGGCACAAGGGTCCATCGCCTCGTCAACGAGGAAACCTTGCCGCTCCGTACGCAAAGCCGTGACCCATGGGCCCATGTCGGCCGGGGCGATCTGCGCCGCATCGCAGGCGACGCCGCGGCGCAGCTTGCCGTCTGGTATGCCGGCGAGACCGAGGCGGAAGGCATCTCGGCGGCGACCGAGAACAACGACGGTATCGCCACCGGCAGCATCGCGCCGGGCACGGCGCAAGCGCCACGGCCGCAGACGCGGCAGACCCGTCTGCCCTTCGACATCGTCGTCGGCGCGGCGCCGGGGGACGGCAACAGGGCGCTTTCGCGCGCCCTCGACGGCGCGCTGGCGCGCCGGGTGCCGAGCGCAACATGGTTGCACAACGGGGGCTACAAGGTCGAAGGAAGCGTCGTCACCGCATCGCGCAGGGACGGCCGCACCGAAGTTTCGATCCGCTGGGTTGTGACATCGGCCAGCGGCGAAACGCTGGGTGAGGTGACACAGCGGAATGCGCTCGATGCGGCACGTATCGCGGGGAACTGGGGCGCGCTTGCCGAAAACGCGGCGGAGGCCGCCGCCGATGGGGTGATGGCGCTGTTGGCGCCGCCGCCGGCCAAGTCCTGAACGCCGTGTTTGGCGCAAAAACAGGCACGTTCGGGCGGGGGAGTTGCGTGTTTACAGGGTCGGGTCCCCTTGTTACAAGGCGCTCGCGCCGTCACCGGGCTGTCGCAACGTCGGCGGGGCCTGTGGCGGCGATTTGAGACTCAGGGGCGGATGACGGGGATCACGGCATGAAACTGGTCGCAGGCAATTCAAACCGGGCGCTTGCCGAAGCCATCGCCGCCTATCTGAACCTGCCCCTCACCAAGTCGGTGGTCCGCCGTTTCGCGGATATGGAAATCTTCGTCGAGATTCAGGAGAACGTCCGCGGCGAGGACGTCTTCGTGATCCAGTCGACCTCCTACCCGGCGAACGACCACCTGATGGAAACGCTGATCATCATGGATGCCTTGAGGCGCGCCTCGGCGCGGCGCATCACGGCGGTGATCCCCTATTTCGGTTATGCGCGGCAGGACCGCAAACCCGGCGCGCGCACGCCCATTTCGGCGAAGCTCGTTGCCAATCTCGTGGTGACGGCAGGGGCCGACCGCGTCCTGACACTCGATCTTCATGCGGGGCAGATACAGGGCTTTTTCGACATTCCGACCGACAATCTCTTTGCGGCGCCCGTGCTGACGCGCGACATCGAACAGCACTACCCGACCAACGGCAATGTGATGATCGTCTCGCCCGACGTCGGCGGCGTGGTGCGCGCCCGCGCCATCGCCAAACGCATCGGCGCCGACCTTGCCATCGTCGACAAGCGCCGCGAACGCGCCGGCGAATCCGAAGTGATGAACATCATCGGCGATGTGAAGGGCCGTTCCTGCATTCTGGTCGACGACATCGTCGACTCGGCCGGCACGCTCTGCAACGCGGCGGAAGCGCTGCTGAAGGAAGGCGCGACGGAAGTTTCGGCCTATGTGACGCATGGCGTCCTCTCCGGCGGTGCGGTCGCCCGCGTCTCCGCCTCGCAGCTCAAGGAACTCGTCATCACGGATTCGATCCAGGCGACCGAGGCCGTCCGCGTCAGCCACAATGTTCGCGTCGTGACGATCGCCCCGCTGATCGGCGAAGCGATGCGCCGCACCGCCGAGGAACGCTCGGTTTCGAGCCTGTTCGACTAGGACGCCCGGACGCTGGCGCGCAAATAGCGCAGCAGATCGTCGACGAGGTCTTCCGGCTCCGCCCGCCCTTTTCCCGTCGCCGACAAATGCCCGTTGAGCGCAAGATCGGCGGCGCCATGTGCCAGCGCCTGCAGCAATGACGCCATGCGGTCCGCGTTGGCACCGGGCAGCAGGTCTGCCTTCTGTGCCGCTCCCACGAGCGCGACAAGAAGCTTCCGCGACTCCCCCGCCGTGGTTTTCTGCTCGACGTCCGCGCCCGGCAGGGGGCCAAATGTCAGATGGAAACGCGCCGGATAGGTCCGCGCCCAATCGATATAGGCGTGGAGCACCCTCCGGACGGCCGCTATCGTCACCTTCCCGCCGCTCGACATATCCATCGTCTCGGACATGCGCGCCAGTTCCCGCGCCGCAACCGCCGCGAGAAGATTGTCCTTGCTCTCGAAATGCTTGTAGGGCGCGTTGTGCGAAACACCGGCGCGCTTGCCGACTTCGCGCAGGGTCACCGACGCAGGACCGCCCTGATCGAGCAATTCCGCGGCCGCCGTGATGAGCATGCTGCGTGTGTCTTTTTTCATTGTCAGCAGGGTAGCCTGTCCGGCCGATTTCGTCTCTTTAGTTGACAATGTCAACCTCCTTTCCTAGGTTAGTTGACAACGTCAACCAATCGGGAGATGCGCCTTGCCAGGAACCATCATCATTACCGGCGGCAATCAGGGGCTGGGGTTCGGCGCGGCGAAAGCACTGCGTAGGCTCGATCCGAAAGCCCAGCTCGTGCTCGCCTGCCGCGACGAAACGAGAGGCAGGGAAGCAGCCGCCCGCCTTCGCGGCAAGGGTCCTGCCCCGATTTCCCTTCCCCTCGACCTTGCATCGCTCGCAAGCGTTCGCGCCTTTGCCGCAGGGTTCGCCGACCAGAAGCTGCCGCCCCTGCGGGCACTTGTCTGCAATGCCGGCCTTCAGGTCATTGCAAAACCCGAACTCAGCCGCGACGGTTTTGAACTCACCTTTGCGGTCAATCATCTCGCCCATTTTCTTCTGGCCAATTTGATGCTGCCGCATATCGAACCGGGCGGACGGATCGTCTTCGTTTCCAGCGGGACGCACGACCCGGCCCGGAAGACGCCCTTGCCCGCACCGAGATGGACGACCGCCGAAGCGCTCGCGCAGATTGCCGATGACGGCGAGTCCTTCGGCAAAGCCGGACGCCGCGCCTATGCGATGTCCAAGCTCTGCAACGTTTTCTGCGTCCATGAATTCGCTCGCCGCCTTGAAGCACACAAGTTGCCGGTCACGGTCCTGGCTTTCGATCCGGGCCTGATGCCGGGCTCCGGCCTTGCGCGGCAATACGCTCTGCCCGCCCGCTTGCTGTGGAACTCGGTCTTCCTTCTGCTGCCGTACTTCACCTCCGCGGCGAGCTCAATGGACCGCTCCGGCAGACACCTGGCGAAGCTTGCCGTCGACCCCGCCTGGAACGGCGTCAGCGGGCGCTATTTTGAGGCCCGCGGGAAGAACAAGCTCATCGACGCCCCCTCCTCCGATCTTTCCTATGACGCGGAAAAGGCGCGCGAACTCTGGCGGGCGAGCGTCGCCCTCGCCGGAATGACGCCGGACGAAGCTGTGCTTGGGACATAAAGCGCCCTTCCCCGCCCCGGTTGAGTTTTGCCCGATTGGCGGCTATAAGGCCCGCAATCCCGCACTTCCACACCCCTGGAGGAGACTTGCGGGTCATCGCGTGGGCCGCTAAGGCCCCGTTTTTATTGGAGAATTTGTCATGGCCGAGACATTGACGCTCAAGGCCGAGACGCGCGAGAAAGGCAGCAAGGGGGCTGTCCGCTCGCTCCGTCGCGAAGGCCGCGTCCCCGCCGTCATCTATGGCGACAAGAAATCGCCCGAACTGATCGCCATTCCCTACAAGGACGTCACCGCCCTTTACGGAACCGGCACCTTCATGAGCCATGTGCTCGACATCGACGTCAACGGCAAGACCGAACGCGTGATCCCGCGCGACGTGCAGTTCGAACCGGTGCGCGACTTCATCATCCATGTCGACTTTCTGCGTCTCGGCAAGAATGCGACCGTCACCGTCGACGTGCCGGTGCACTTCCACAATCACGAAGCCTCGCCGGGCCTCAAGGCCGGCGGCGTGCTGAACGTCGTGCGCCACGAAGTCGAATTGATCTGCCCGGCCGACTCGATCCCCGAGCAGCTCGACATCGACCTCACGGGCTACGAAATGGGTTCGTCGATTCATATTTCGGCCGTCAAGCTTGCCGCCAATGTGAAGCCGACCATCACCGACCGCGACTTCACCATCGCGACGATTGCGGCGCCTGCCGCCGTCGTGTCGGCTGGAGCCGGCGCCGGCGAGGAAGAAGCCAAGACCGAAGAAGAAGCAGAGGGCGAGGAGAAGGCTTCCGGGAAGGAAGACTGATCCGCGTCGCCTGAAAGGAGCCGGCGATGATCCTGCTCGTCGGTATCGGAAATCCGGGCGAGAAATACGCCCGCAATCGACACAATATCGGTTTCATGGCGGCGGACGCGATTGTCCGCCGCCATTCCTTTGCCGCGCCGCGCGCGCGCTTTCAGGGCATCGTCTCCGAAGGCATGCTGGGCGGCGAAAAGGCGATCGTGCTGAAGCCGACCACCTACATGAACGAAAGCGGGCGCGCCGTCGGCGAGGCGATGCGCTTCTACAAGATCGAACCCGCCGACGTGGTCGTCTTCCACGACGAACTCGACCTCGCACCGGCGAAACTGCGCATCAAGACGGGCGGCGGCACGGCCGGCCACAACGGCATCCGCTCCATCGCCGCGCATATCGGACCCGATTTCCGCCGTGTACGGATCGGTATCGGTCATCCGGGCGAGAAGGAGCGCGTGCTGGGCGCGGTGCTGGGCGACTTTTCGAAGGCCGAAATGAAGGACTGGGTCGAACCGCTGATCGACGCCATCGCGGACGCCGCCCCGCTGCTCGCCGAAGGCAAGGACGCAACCTTCGCCAACAGGATCCATCTGGCGCTCAACCCCGAGCCGCCGAAGAAAAAGACCGATGAGACAAGGAACGGAGACGCGTAGGCCATGGGTTTCAAATGCGGCATTGTCGGACTGCCCAATGTCGGCAAGTCGACGCTTTTCAACGCGCTGACGCAGACCGCCGCCGCGCAGGCCGCGAACTATCCGTTCTGCACCATCGAACCGAATGTCGGCGAGGTGGCGGTGCCGGACCCGCGGCTTGAACAGCTCTGCGCGATCGCGAAGAGCAAGGAAATCATTCCGACACGGCTGACCTTCGTCGACATCGCCGGTCTCGTGAAGGGCGCGTCGAAAGGCGAAGGACTCGGCAACCAGTTCCTCGCGACGATCCGCGAGGTCGACGCGGTCGCCTATGTGCTGCGCTGTTTCGTCGACGACGACATCACCCATGTCGAGAACCGCATCGACCCACTGGCCGATGCCGAAATCGTCGAGACCGAACTGATGCTGGCCGATCTCGAAAGCCTCGAAAAGCGCGCGACGGCGGCCGAAAAAAAGGCGAAGGCCGGCGACAAGGAAGCAAGACAGCTTTTCGATCTGATGTCGGTGGCGCTTGAACTTCTGCGCGAAGGCAAGCCCGCGCGGATCGCGACGGTGCAGGGAAAGATTTCCGACGAGGACATGAAGGCGTGGGAGGGTCTGAACCTCCTGACCTCGAAGCCGGTCCTCTATGTCTGCAATGTCGAGGAAGCATCCGCCGCGACCGGCAACGATCATTCGAAAGCAGTCGAGGCGCGCGCGAAGGCAGAAGGCGCGCAGGCCGTCGTGATCTCGGCGCGCATCGAGGAAGAAATCGCGCAGCTGCCGGCCGGCGACCGCAAGGAATATCTCGAAACGCTGGGCCTTTCCGAACCCGGCCTCACGCGTCTGATCCGCTCCGGCTATGCGCTTCTCGATCTCATCACCTATTTCACGGTGGGCCCGAAAGAGACGCGCGCCTGGACGATCACACGCGGCACGCGCGCGCCCGCCGCCGCCGGCGTCATCCATACCGACTTCGAAAAGGGTTTCATCCGTGCCGAGACGATTGCCTATGACGACTACGTCAAGCTCGGTGGCGAACAGGGCGCGAAGGATGCCGGCAAGATGCGTCTTGAGGGCAAGGATTATGTGGTTCAGGACGGCGATGTGATGCATTTCCGCTTTGCCAACTAGGGAACCGAAACGGCATTTTCGCACGCCCCCGAGGGGCGGGGATAACCCGGTTTGTGACAGCGAAAATCGACAGC
>NZ_JBBECC010000147.1:0-2760 GCF_040882025.1 Parvibaculum sp.
CGTTGAGCTCGTCGCGCCAGATGATGATGGCCTGGAAGGTCAGCGGGCTTTCGCACAGCCCCGCGATCATGGCTTCGCGGCCGGCCTCGATGCGCTTGGCGATGGCGATTTCGCCCTCGCGCGACAGAAGCTCGACCGAGCCCATTTCGCGCAGATACATGCGCACCGGATCGTCGGTGCGGTCGAGCGCGGTGCTGGTGGTGGTCGTGGTGGCGACCGCCTTGCCGGCGGGACGGTCCTCGTCGTCGCTCTCGCCGTCCGCTTCGGCGTCGCGCTCGCGGTCACCTTCGGCCTGCTCCTCGACCTCGTCGTTCTCGACCACGTTGATGCCCATTTCGGAGAGCATCGAGAGCGTGTCTTCGATTTGTTCGGAGGAAAACTCTTCAGACGGCAGAACCTTGTTGAGCTCGTCATAGGTGACAAAACCGCGAGACTTGGCGGCCTTGATCATTTTCTTGACCGCCGCATCGGACATGTCGAGAAGCGGACCGTCCTGCGGCGCCTCCGGGGCCACTTCCGGTGCTTCTGCCTGTTCCGCCGTCTTGCTCGCCATTCAGTCCGTCTCCGCCTGATTGAGGCCCGGCGCGAAGGCCGGGGTTATGCTGTCATTTAGGGCCACAGGGGCCGAGGTCCAGCAGGGAACGCATCGCCAAACGTATAAAAGGAACGGCGCCGCCGGACGCCGCCCGGCCGCTACGCTTCCCTCGCTCTCGTCTGAACCCCGATGCGCCTTCGTTTCCCCGGATGACGTTGAAGCCATCACCTCGCCGGCGCCGCTCTGCCCTCGAAAATCCCGCTGGTTGACCCGATCCCTTGAACTCAAAATCGAAACCGTCAGCCCAAGCCATCGGCCAGTTCGGAGCGCTCAAGCTGCTCCTGAATGGCCCTGAACCGGGCGTAGTTTTCTTCCGTCATCTCCTCGGCAAGCACACGCTCGGCGGCCTTCAATTCGGCCTCCAGCACGATTGCGCGCCGGTGCCGCGCCAATGTGTGCAGGAAGCCCGCTTCCGCCTCGTCGGGCGGTGCGTCGGGCCAAGCATGACGGTCGCCGGCAAAGGCCGGACCGGCCTCAAGACGCCGCGCAATTTCCGCCAAATCCCTGCTCAGCAAGTGGTCCTTGAGCGCCTCCCTTTCAAGAGGCGTATGAAGGGCGGCTATATCTATGATTTCATTGCGTAATCTGTCAAGCGCCGGGGCCCGAATCTCGACACTCGAAAATTCCTCGGCGTAATTCTCAAGGAGTTCCGGGTGGTTAAGCACCGTGAGCACCAGCAGGCCCTCGCGGCCCCGACCCGCCGCGGAGCCGCTGGCGATGGCCGAACGGCGCAACTCGGGCGTCACGGGCGGCACAAAAGAGCCGCCCTGCCCGAAGGATTGACGGCCGCGCCAGGGCCGGTTGCCGCCGAAATTGCCGGAGCCGAAGGGGCGTTTGTTCGGCGCAAAGCCGCCCTGCCCGCCCGTTCGGCGCTCGCCGCGGCCGAACATCCGCGCGATGCGGCCGCGCAGATCTTCGGCGTAGTGGCCGCGCACTTTCGGATCGCCGATCATGCCGACGACCGTCTCGATCCGCGTTTCGAGCGCGGCGCGGCGTTCGGGCGTGTCCCAGGTGCCAGCGGCGACTTCCTTTTCCCAGACCATTTCGGCAAGCGGCCGCGCCGCATCGAGAACGGCGCGCATCGCCGCCGATCCTTCCTCGCGCACCAGATCGTCGGGGTCCTTGCCTTCGGGCAAGAGCGCGAAGCGGAGCGAATGGCCGGGCTTCAAGAGCGGCAGCACACGCTCGACCGCGCGGTAGGCGGCGCGAAGCCCCGCCTTGTCGCCGTCGAAACAGAGGATCGGCTCGGGCGCCATGCGCCAGAGAAGCGCGATCTGGTCTTCGGTGAGCGCGGTGCCGAGCGGCGCCACCGCATGATCGATGCCGCCTTGCGCGAGCCCGACGACATCCATATAGCCCTCGACCGCAACGACCGTGCCTGCGTCATGCGCGGCTTTCCGCGCCCGATGCAGGTTGTAGAGCACGCGGCCCTTGTGAAAGAGCGGCGTGTCGGGGGAGTTGAGATATTTGGCCTTGGCGTCGGAAGCCAGCGCCCGCCCGCCAAAGGCGATGACGCGGCCGCGCGCATCGGCGATCGGAAACATGACGCGGTTGCGGAAGCGGTCATAGGGCTCGGCGATGTCGGGGCCGTGAATGACGAGCCCGGCTTCCGCCATCTGTTCGAGCGTCACGTCGCGCGATTTCAGGTAGCGCATCAGCGCCATGCGCTCGGCCCGGTCGTCGCCCGGCGCATAGCCGACGCCGAAATCCTCCAGCGTCTTGCCTTTCATGCCCCTGCGTTCGAGATAGGCGCGCGCCTCGGCGCCGACGCCTTCCTGCAATTTCTGCTGGAAGAACTGCGCCGCCATTTCCATCACGTCGATAAGGGTGGCGGCCTCCTTCTCGCGCTGCGCTTCATGCGCGTCGCGCTGCGGCATTTCCATGCCGGCTTCGGCGGCCAGCCGCTCCACCGCTTCGAGGAAGGAGAGGTTCTCGGTCTTCTCGACAAACGAGATGATGTCGCCATGCTCGCCCGACGAGAAGCAGTGATAAAACTGCTTGTCGTCATTGACGGTGAAGCTCGGGCTCTTCTCGTTGGAGAAGGGTGAGAGCCCGACAAACTCCCTGCCCCGCCGCGTCAGTTTGACCTTGCGCCCAACGACCTCCGAGACGCGGATGCGCCCCTTCAGTTCATCGAGGAAGGACTTGGGAAAGGACATGGCGGG
>NZ_JBBECC010000148.1:0-5335 GCF_040882025.1 Parvibaculum sp.
GGAACCCATTTCGGCATCAGGCTTTCCGAAGAGGAGAAGGCGCTCGCCATCGAGCCCTATCTCGACGGGTGGCGGGCAATGTCGGGTGGCTAGGCCTTTGGCTCGAACCGCCATTTGCGCGCAATGGCCGGCGCAAGGTCGATATTGTTCTTCTGCGCAAACAGCAGGATATGGCCCAGCAGGTCGGCGGTTTCGTCGGCCAGCGCCTCGCGCAGTTCCGCCTCGCCGAGGCCGCGCCGGCGACCGCGCTCGGTCAGCTTGATCCAGACCTGCGTCAGCTCGCCCAGTTCTTCCTGAAGTTTGAGGATGAACCAGTCGTCGTTTCGCGTTATGCCGTTCGTCACGGCGTAGCGTTGCGACGCTTCCTCGAACTGCCCGGCGAGCCTGACCAGATGCTGCATGTGCATGGACCTTTGAAATGGTGGCCACGGATGATGGCTGAGTCGAATTGTTCATGCAATGTTCTTCGCGGTAGCGCATGAGTTCGGGGCCGCTTTCGGTCTATCGCGCGAAGGTTGCGCGGGGCGAGATCGCCGAGGACGCGGCGCAGGCCCATGCGGCCGAGCGGCTGCAGCATCTTGCCGACGATCTTGGCGACTGGATGCCCGGCAAGAAGGTCGGGCCTTTTGCCTGGGCGGGCTTCGGCAAGCCGGTGACGCCGCCGGAAGGCCTTTACATCTGGGGCGGCGTCGGACGCGGCAAGTCGATGCTGATGGACCTCCTCTTCGAGACCGTCTCGATAGAGCCGCGCCGCCGCGTTCATTTCCACGCCTTCATGCAGGAGGTGCATGAGCGCATTCACGACTGGCGGCAACGGGAAAAGGCGGGTCAGGTCAAGGGCGCCGATCCGATCCCGCCGGTTGCCGGCGCCATTGCGCGCGAGGCGGCGCTTCTTTGTTTCGACGAGTTTCAGGTCCAGGACATTGCCGACGCCTCGATCCTCGGTCGGCTTTTCGAGCAACTCTTCGAGCGCGGCGTCGTCGTCGTCGCGACGTCGAACCGCGCGCCGGACGGCCTTTACGAGGGGGGCCTCAACCGGCACCGGTTCCTGCCCTTCATCGACCTGGTGAAGACGAAGATGGATGTGCTGCATCTCGACAGCGCAACCGACTACCGCATGGATCGCCTCAAGGGACTGCCCGTCTATCACGCGCCGCTCGGGCCCGACGCCGATGCCGCGCTCGACGCGGCGTTCGCGGCGCTCACCGACATGGCGCATGGCGAGCCGATCACGCTCGCATTGAAGGGAAGGGCGGTCGAGGTGCCGGAGGCCGCGCATGGCGTTGCGCGCTTTTCCTTCGCCGATCTCTGTGCGAAGCCGCTCGGGGCCGCCGACTATCTGAAGATCGCGCAGAGCTTCCACACGGTCATCATTCGCGGCGTGCCTGTCATGGGCCCGGAGCGGCGCAACGAGGCCAGGCGTTTCGTCACGCTGATTGATGCGCTTTATGAGGCGAAAACGAAGCTCATTCTCTCTGCCGCCGCGCTGCCGCAAGCGCTCTACGAAACGGGCGACGGCGCGTTCGAATTCGAACGCACCGTGTCACGCTTGATCGAGATGCAAAGCTTCGACTATCTGGCGCTCAGAAGCGCCGACTAGCAGGTCAGAGCTTTTGGGAAGCCGAGAACGAAGGACGCAGGTCGAGGCTCGTGTCGGCCGGCGCCGGGCTTTCGGCGACTTGCGCCGGGAAGGAGCCCTGCGGTTCCATATCCACGCGGTAGTCGAAGGACTGACCGAAGGTTGCCGACATCATGCCGAAGGAAACGCTCTCGCGCGGTTTGCCGCGTGCCGCCTCGCGGGCGATCTCGAGCGAAAATTCATGTGCCGCGCGGCGGTCGACCGGCACGAAGCCCAGCACATGCGGATCGAGCGCAGATGCAGCGACAAGCGTCTCCTGCGTGCGGCCGTCCTCGCCCTCCAGAAGCGCGATCACGCCGCCGAAATCGTCCTGTGTCGCGTCGGAGCCCGGTTCCTCGCAAAAGGCGCGGCCGTTCCGGAGCAGGCTTTCGAGAAAGCGGCAGTCCTTGCCGGTCAATGCCGACACGACATGCTCGCCAAGATCGCGACCTGTCATGATGCTGGAGGAGATGCCGGCAATCGTCAGGATTTCGCCGATGGTCAGGGCGCCGACAACAGGCGCCGCGCAGCCCGAAAGGCCAAGGAAAACCGCAACTGCAAGAACCGCTTTGGCGGCCCCGCCTCGCTGACCCATGTGGGTCCGCTTTACTGACATTACGCACGCCCCTGTTACGTCGGCTGGCCGCAACCTGCAGCCCCGGATGGTTGCGCCCCGGTCCCCCCGGACCTTGCGCTTCGTTCCGGCCGATCATCGCAAACTTGCGACATACGCGCGCGCCGGAACCCATCTCACCTATTGGAAATCATGCTGCTCCGAAGGCAACTGTGTCAATCTGATACCGCATTCATAGTTAAAATCCGGTTACCGGGGCCATGTCCTTCCGTTGCGGAGCGGGCGGATTCAGGTTACTAGGCTGCCAGATCAGACAGGGCGCAGGCATTCCGGAGGCTTCTCACCATGGCGCGCAAGAAAATCGCACTTATCGGCGGCGGCCAGATCGGCGGTACGCTGGCACTTCTCGCGGGGCTCAAGGAGCTCGGCGACATCGTCATCTTCGACATCGCCGAAGGCCTGCCGCAGGGCAAGGCGCTCGATCTCGCCCAGACTTCGCCGGTCGAGGGCTATAATTCGGCGCTTTCCGGCGCCAATGACTACAAGGGCATCAAGGGTGCCGATGTGGTGATCGTCACCGCCGGCGTGCCGCGCAAGCCCGGCATGAGCCGCGACGATCTGCTCGGCATCAACCTCAAGGTGATGAAACAGGTCGGCGAAGGCATCGCGAAATATGCGCCGAACGCCTTTGTCGTCTGCATCACCAATCCGCTCGATGCGATGGTCTGGGCGCTCAGGCAGTTTTCGGGCCTGCCGCACAACAAGGTCGTCGGCATGGCCGGCGTGCTCGACAGCGCGCGTTTCCGCTATTTCCTCGCCGAAGAGTTCAAGGTTTCAGTCGAGGATGTGACCGCCTTCGTGCTGGGCGGCCATGGCGACACGATGGTGCCGCTGGCGCGCTATTCCACGGTTGCGGGCATTCCGCTCCCCGATCTCATCAAGATGGGCTGGACCACGAAAGAGAAGCTCGAAAAGATCATCCAGCGTACGCGCGACGGCGGCGCGGAAATCGTCGGGCTCCTGAAGACAGGCTCCGCCTTCTACGCGCCCGCCGCCTCAGGCATTCAGATGGCGGAAGCCTACCTCAAGGATCAGAAGCGCGTTCTGCCTTGCGCTGCCTATATCAATGGCGAGTACGGCGTGAAGGACATGTATGTCGGCGTGCCGGTGGTGATCGGCGCGGGCGGCGTCGAGCGCATTGTCGAGATCGATCTCAACGCGGCCGAAAAGAAGCAGTTCATGGGTTCGGTCAATGCCGTGAAGGGTCTGGTCGACGCCTGCAAGAAGATCGATCCGGCCGTTGCCAAGGGCGCTTCCGGCAAGACCGGCAAGAAGAAAAAGTGACCGTTTGGGCGGGTTTTTGAGATCACGTCCATCGAGACAGGGCGGGCCTTTGGGCCCGCCTTTTTCTTTTGGCATTCATGGTGTCAATATATAATTTGCAGCGCGCCCGGAAAAGTGTTTAATGTAACCCATTAAATTTGAATGGTCTCCGCGTGCGGGGTCTTGGGAGGATAGCGATGAGGCGTCTGGTCGTGATCGGTCTGGCCGGTCTGGTTGCCCTTGTGGCGGTCGGCTTCGGGATTGTCTGGGTGTCGCCTTCCCTCCAGGACGGGATGATGAAGCGCACCGCGCTCGGCCGGATCGGCAGCGGGGACAATTCGGCGCTTCTCACCGATAATTCGCTGCATGTCCTTTTGTGCGGCACGGGCTCGCCGATGCCCGATCCGACGCGGGCCAATGCCTGCACGGCGGTGATCGCCGGCGGACACATTGTCGTCATCGACACCGGCCCCGGCTCCTGGTCGCGCATCGTCGCCAGCAAATTGCCGGCGGGCAAGATCAATACGGTGCTGCTGACGCATCTCCATTCCGACCATATCGGCGCACTCGGCGAATTCGCCGTGCAGAGCTGGATCGGCGGGCGCGTCGTGCCGCTCGAGGTCTACGGGCCTGGCAAACTCGAAGGCAGCGTGCCGCCGCTCAATTCGGAGGGGCATGCCTATGGCTCATCGGGAACGGTGGAAGTGGTGAAGGGCTTTTCCGAAGCCTTCGACTCGGATTCGGGCTACCGTATCCTCCATCACGGCACGGATTATCTCTCGCCGGAAGGCGCGCGGATGATCGGGCATGAGATTGCCCGCCCCGCGCCCAACACGCTGGTGTCGGTCTTCGACAAGGACGGGCTGAAGATTTCCGCCTTCCTCGTCAACCATCATCCCGTGGAGCCGGCGTTCGGCTACCGCGTCGAATATGGCGGCCGCGTCGTGGTCATCAGCGGCGACACGGAGAAGACCGAAAGCGTCGAACTGTTTTCGAAGGGCGCCGATCTTCTCGTGCATGAGGCGCTCAATCACGAGATGTCGAGCATCATTTTCGAGGCGCTGACCGAAACGGACAACAAGCGGCTGGCAAAAATGGTTCACGACACGCTCGACTATCACGCCTCGCCGGTCGAAGCCGCCGAAATCGCACGCGAGGCGGGTGTGCCGCTGCTGGTGCTGACGCATCTCGTGCCGCCGCTGCCCAACGCGCTGGCGCGCCACATTTTCATGCGCGGCGTCGCGGAAGCGCGCGGCGAGGGCGATACCATCCTCGGCTATGACGGGCTGCTGGTGACGCTGCCGGCCAATTCGAAGGAAATCGAGACGTCCAATCTCATGTGACGCTGCGTCACCTGCTATCCCGTTGGCGGCATTGAGTTTCCTGTAAGTTGCCGGGGCGGCTTCATGGCCGCCTCCTTGCCCATCTGCCGGTTGCACCCGCTCGCTCGGGTGGTATAACTCCGCCCCATCCGACATAGCTATCGGGCGATTTTTCCTTCCCTGGCACGCGGGTTCCCGCGACGCCGATCAGCCGGACGGTCCTTGCATGAACATTCACGAATACCAGGCCAAAGCCGTGCTTGCGAAGTATGGCGTGCCGGTGCCGCGGGGCCATGCGGCCTTCTCGCCGGATGAAGCGGTTGCGAAAGCGAAAGAACTGGGCGGTCCGGTCTGGGTCGTGAAGGCGCAGATCCATGCGGGCGGCCGCGGCAAGGCGGGCGGCGTCAAGGTCGTGAAGTCGGTCGACGATGTGAAGACGGAAGCCGCGCGGCTTCTCGGCTCCACGCTCGTTACGCATCAGACGGGCCCCGACGGCAA
>NZ_JBBECC010000148.1:5435-17987 GCF_040882025.1 Parvibaculum sp.
TAATGTCCGTTCTCGTCGACAAGAACACCAAGGTCATCTGCCAGGGCTTTACCGGTAATCAGGGTACGTTCCATTCGGAACAGGCGATCGCCTATGGCACGAAGATGGTCGGCGGCGTGAGCCCCGGCAAGGGCGGTTCGACGCATCTCGGCCTTCCGGTCTTCGATACGGTGGCGCAGGCAGTCGAGAAGACCGGCGCGACCGCGTCGGCGATCTATGTGCCGCCGCCTTTCGCGGCCGATGCGATCCTCGAGGCGATCGATGCCGGCATCGAACTTGCCGTCTGCATCACCGAAGGCATTCCCGTTCTCGATATGGTCAAGGTGAAGCGCGCGCTGCAGGGCTCGAAGACGCGCCTCGTCGGGCCCAACTGCCCCGGCGTCATCACGCCCGGCGAGTGCAAGATCGGCATCATGCCGGGCCACATCCACAAGCCGGGCTCGGTCGGCATCGTTTCGCGTTCGGGCACACTCACTTATGAAGCTGTGGCGCAGACCACGGCGGCCGGCCTCGGCCAGACGACCTGTATCGGCATTGGCGGCGACCCGGTCAACGGCACCAATTTCATCGACTGCCTTGAGATGTTCCTCGGCGATCCGGCGACGACCTCGATCATCATGATCGGCGAAATCGGCGGCTCGGCCGAAGAGGACGCGGCCGAATTCCTGAAGGCTTCGAAGGTCAAGAAGCCGGTCGTCGGCTTCATCGCCGGCGTCACGGCCCCTCCGGGGCGCCGTATGGGCCATGCGGGCGCGATCATTTCCGGCGGCAAGGGCGGCGCGGAAGACAAGATGGAGGCCATGCGCTCGGCCGGAATCACCGTCGCCAAGTCGCCTTCGGCGCTCGGGACCACGCTGGTCGAAGTTCTGAAGGGCTGATTTCCGGCTGTTTCCGGCGATTTTCGTGGGGTTTCCGGGTTTTCCGGGAGCCCCGCGGCGCATTTGGAACCCTTTGTTGAGGCCCGGCCTGCTAATTTGTCATCGAGTTACTATATTCTGGTTCTCCAGGGTTGATTTGCGCGCTTATCTGGTTTGGTTCCAGAATGTGCCTACAAGGCAAATCGCGTTGACGCTGGATTGCCTCTCTGGCAAATTTCGATCATGAAACTCTCCGAATGGCTTGAAACCAACAATCTGACGGCGAGCGCCTTTGCCGAGCAGTTGGGTGTTTCCGTGTCCACGGTCACGCGCTGCATGAACGGCCAGCGGCGGCCGGAATGGCCGACGCTCGACGCCATTCTCAAGGCGACGGGCGGTGCCGTGACGCCCAATGATTTTCTCTCCGGCGAAACAGTTCTCCCGGCGCCCGCGGTTTCCGCGGCGGCGCCTTCGTCACATGGATCGGTTCCGATGAGCAGCAACGGCGCGAATGACCGCTTCGAGCGGACATCCTTTCTCTACGGCGCCAACGCCGTTTTTGTCGAAGGGCTCTACGAAAAGTACCAGCACGACCCGCAGTCGGTCGATGCCGAATGGCGCGAATTCTTCGACGGCCTTGAAGACAGCCCGGAAGATGTGTTGCGGGAAGCGCGCGGCGCATCGTGGCGGCGCGACGACTGGCCGCCTGCCGTCAATGGCGAGCTTGTCAGCGCGCTCGATGGCAATTGGGATGTGCCGGAATTCGTCGCCGGCAGCATGAAAGCGAAGATTGCCGAGCGCGCGCCTGCGGCCAGTCTGGACGAAATCCGCGCCGCGACGCTCGATTCCGTCCGTGCCCTGATGATGATCCGCGCCTATCGCATTCGCGGTCATCTCGATGCCGATATCGATCCGCTCGACCTGCGCCCGAAGTCGCAGCATCCCGAACTGCAGCCCGAAAGCTACGGGTTCGGACCAGACGATCTCGACCGTCCGATCTTCATCGACAATGTGCTCGGTCTCGAAACCGCGACCGTGCGCGAAATGCTCGACATTCTGCGCCGTACTTATTGCGGCACGCTCGCCGTCGAGTTCATGCATATCGGCGACCCGGAAGAAAAGGCCTGGATACAGGAACGCATCGAGGGGCCTGACAAGGAAATTTCCTTCACCGACATGGGACGCTCGGCAATCCTCGACAAGATGATCCAGGCCGAAGGCTTCGAGAAATATTGCGGCGTCAAATATGTCGGCACCAAGCGCTTCGGTCTCGACGGCGCCGAAGCGATGATCCCGGCGCTTGAACAGATCATCAAGCGCGGCGGTGCGCTGGGCGTGCGCGAAATCGTTTTCGGCATGGCGCATCGCGGCCGTCTCAACGTTCTCGCCAATGTGATGTCGAAGCCCTACCGCGCAATCTTCCACGAATTCAAGGGCGGCTCGTCGAATCCCGAAGACGTCGACGGTTCGGGCGACGTCAAATATCATCTCGGCGCCTCGTCGGACCGCGAGTTCGACGGCAACAAGGTGCATTTGTCGCTCACCGCCAATCCGTCGCATCTCGAGATTGTCGATCCGGTGGTGCTGGGCAAGGCGCGCGCCAAGCAGGACCAGCATCACGACCGCCAGCGCGGTTCGGTCATTCCGCTGCTCATTCACGGCGATGCGGCGTTCGCCGGCCAGGGGATCGTCGCCGAATGTCTCGGCCTTTCCGGCCTCAAGGGGCACCGCACCGGCGGCTCGATCCATTTCATCATCAACAATCAGATTGGTTTCACGACGAGCCCGATCCACAGCCGCTCCTCGCCCTATCCCTCCGACGTTGCGAAGATGGTGCAGGCGCCGATTTTCCACGTGAACGGCGACGATCCGGAAGCGGTGGTTCACGCCGCCAAGATCGCCACCGAGTTCCGGCAGCGCTTCAACAAGCCCGTCGTCATCGACATGTTCTGCTATCGCCGTTTCGGTCACAACGAAAGTGACGACCCGAGCATGACGCAGCCCTTGATGTATCAGAAGATCAAGGACCACCCGACGACGCTGCAGGTTTATTCGGACAGGCTGGTGCGCGAAGGTCTGATGACGCGGGAGGATGTCGACGCGCGTCTCGCCGCCTTCCGCAAGGAGCTCGACGGCGAGTTCGAGGCGTCCAACAGTTTCCGCCCCAACAAGGCCGACTGGCTCGATGGGCGCTGGTCCGGCTTCGGCCGCGCCGAAGGTGAGGCGCGGCGCGGTGAAACGGAAGTTGAGCTCGATACGCTGCGCGAGATCGGCCGCAAGATTACCGAAGTGCCGGAAGGCTTTCACGTTCACAAGACGATCCAGCGTTTCCTCGACAACCGCCGCAAGACGATCGAAAGCGGCGAGGGGATTGACTGGTCGACGGCGGAGGCCCTGGCATTCGGCTCGCTTCTGGAGGAAGGCATCAAGGTTCGTCTCTCGGGGCAGGACAGCGAGCGCGGCACCTTCGTGCAGCGTCATTCGGTCCTCAACGATCAGGAAACCGAAGAGCGCTATGTGCCGCTCAACAGCATCTCGGAAGACGCCGAGTTCGAGGTCATCAACTCGATGCTCTCGGAAGCGGCCGTGCTCGGCTTCGAATATGGTTACAGCCTCGCCGAGCCCAATGCACTCGTCTTGTGGGAAGCGCAATTCGGCGATTTCGCCAATGGTGCGCAGGTCGTGATCGATCAGTTCATCTCGTCGGGCGAGCGCAAATGGCTCAGGATGTCGGGTCTCGTGTTGCTGCTGCCGCATGGCTATGAGGGGCAGGGCCCGGAACATTCCTCAGCGCGCCTCGAGCGCTTTCTGCAGTCCTGCGCCGAAGACAACATGCAGATCGTCAATTGCACGACACCGATGAATTATTTCCATGTCCTGCGCCGGCAGATGCATCGCAAGTTCCGCAAACCGCTCATCATGATGACGCCGAAGTCGCTGCTGCGTCACAAGCGCTGCGTCTCGAAGATCGAGGAGTTCGGTCCCGGCTCGTCGTTCCACCGTGTGCTGTGGGACGATGCCGCGCTTCTGCCCGACCAGAAGATCAAGCTGGTGGCCGACAAGGAGATCAAGCGCGTCGTTCTGTGCACCGGCAAGGTCTATTACGATCTCTATGAGGAGCGCGAGCGGCGCGAGATCAACGACATCTACCTGATGCGCGTCGAGCAGCTTTATCCCTTCCCGGCAAAATCGTTGATCACCGAGCTGTCGCGCTTTCCGCAGGCCGAATTCGTCTGGTGCCAGGAAGAGCCGAAAAACATGGGTGCCTGGTTTTTCATGGAGCCCAATATCGAATGGGTGCTCGACCATGTCGGCGCGCGCTATCGCCGCGCCTCCTATGTCGGGCGGCCGGCCTCGGCGGCGACGGCCACGGGCCTCCTCAGCAAGCACAATCAGGAATTGAATCAGTTTCTTTCGGAAGCACTGAAGCTCGATTGAGGCTTCGGGGCAGTTCCGGTTTCGGAAAGGCGAGAGACGAATGGCGACGGAAATTCGCGTGCCCACGCTGGGCGAATCGGTGACGGAGGCGACCGTCGCGCAGTGGTTCAAGAAGCCGGGCGATCAGGTCACGGCCGACGAGCCGCTGGTCGAACTCGAGACCGACAAGGTGACGGTCGAAGTGCCGGCGCCGGTATCCGGCGTGCTCGGTGAAATCATGGTCAAGGACGGCGAGACGGTCGAGGTCGGCGCGCTGCTCGGCGAAATTGGCGAAGGCAAGGGCAAGGCCGCCGCGCCTGTCGCCAAAAAGGAAGAGCCAAAAAAGGCCGAAGCACCGAAGGCCGAACCCAAACCCGAGCCGAAATCCGAAGCGAAAGCACCGGCAAAGCCCGCCGATGCCGCGCCCTCGCCGGCGGTCCGCCGCGTCGCGGCCGAGAACGATCTCGACGTCTCGAAGGTTGAAGGGACGGGCCGCGGCGGCCGCGTCACCAAGGAAGACGCCGAGGCGGCCGTGAAGGCGAAGCCCGCCAGCGCCCCGGTTCAGGCACGCGCGCCCCGCGACGAGACGGCGCGCGAGGAACGCGTGAAGATGACGCGGCTCCGCAAGACCATCGCGACGCGTCTCAAGGAAGCGCAGAACACGGCGGCCATGCTCACCACCTTCAATGAGGTGGACATGACCAGCGTCATGGCGCTGCGGTCGCAATACAAGGATCTCTTCGAGAAGAAGCATGGCGTGCGCGTCGGCTTCATGGGCTTCTTCGTCAAGGCCTGCATCCATGCGCTGCGCGAAATCCCGGCCGTCAATGCCGAGATCGACGGCGAGGAGATGGTCTACAAGAATTACTACAATATCGGCGTTGCGGTTGGCACCGATCGCGGCCTTGTCGTGCCGGTGGTGCGCGACGCGCAGGACATGTCGCTGGCCGAGATCGAAAAGGAAATCAATGCGCTTGGTAGCCGCGCCCGCGACGGCCAGCTCAAGCTTGAGGAATTGCAGGGCGGCACCTTCACGATTTCGAATGGCGGCGTCTATGGCTCGCTGATGTCGACGCCGATCCTCAACGCGCCGCAATCGGGCGTGCTCGGCATGCACAAGATCCAGGAACGACCGGTGGCGATTGGCGGCAAGATCGAAATCCGCCCGATGATGTATCTGGCGCTCTCCTACGATCACCGCATCGTCGACGGCAAGGAAGCGGTCACCTTCCTTGTGCGCGTCAAGGAATCGCTCGAAGACCCGCAGCGCCTGCTGCTCGACCTCTGAGGTAGATCAATGGCTGACGCATTCGACCTTGTGGTGATCGGCGCCGGGCCGGGCGGCTATGAATGCGCGATCAAGGCGGCGCAGCTCGGCCTTTCGGTCGCCGTCGTCGAGAAGCGCGACCGCCTCGGCGGCACCTGCCTCAATATCGGCTGCATTCCGTCGAAGGCGCTCTTGCATGCCTCGGAGCTTTTCCACGAGGCGGGGCATTCCTTCGAGGGCATGGGCATCGATGTCGGCAAGCCGAAGCTCAATCTGAAACAGATGCTCGCCTTCAAGGACGAAGCGGTCGACGGCAATACCAAGGGCGTCGAATTCCTGTTCAAGAAGAACAAGATCGAATGGGTGAAAGGCGAGGGCGTCATCGAAGCGCCCGGCAAGGTCAAGGCCGGCAACCGCACGCTCGAGACGAAGAACATCGTCATCGCCACCGGCTCCGATGTCGCGCAGCTGCCCGGCATCGAGATCGACGAAAAGACCATCGTTTCCTCGACCGGCGCCATCGCGCTTGAAAAGGTGCCGGGCAAGCTCCTCGTCATCGGCGGTGGCGTCATCGGCCTCGAGCTCGGCTCGGTCTGGGGCCGCCTCGGTGCCGAAGTGACGGTGGTCGAATTCCTCGACAATATCCTCCCCGGTACGGATGGCGAGGTCGTCAAGAATTTCACCCGCATCCTCAAGAAGCAGGGCTTCGCGCTCAAGCTCGGCACGAAGGTGACGAAGGTCGAGAAACAGAAATCGGGGCTCAAGGTTTCGGTCGAACCGTCCAAGGGCGGCGACGCCGAAACGCTCGACGCCGATGTCGTGCTCGTTTCGATCGGCCGCGTCGCCTATACCGCCGGTCTCGGCCTCGACAAGCTGGGCGTCAAGACGGACAAACGCGGCCGCGTCGAAATCGACGCCGGCTACAAGACGAATGTCGACGGCATTTATGCGATCGGCGATTGCGTCGCCGGTCCGATGCTCGCCCACAAGGCGATGGAAGAGGGTGTGGCGCTTGCCGAACAGCTCGCCGGCCATTACGGCGCGGTCAATTACGACGTCATTCCGGGCGTCGTCTACACCTCGCCGGAAGTCGCCTCGGTCGGCAAGACCGAAGAGCAGCTGAAGGAAGCGGGCATCGATTACAATGCCGGCAAGTTTCCCTTCACGGCGAATGGCCGCGCCAAGGCCAACAAGACGACCGAAGGCTTCGTCAAGATTCTCGCCGACAAGAAGACCGATCGCGTGCTCGGCGTTCACATTGTCGGCGTCAATGCCGGCGAGATGATCGCGGAAGCCGCCATCGCGATGGAGTTTTCGTCAAGCTCGGAAGACATCGCCCGCATCTGTTTCGCGCATCCGACGATGTCGGAAGCGGTCAAGGAAGCGGCGCTGGCGGTCACCGGCCTGCCCATCCATATGTGAGACGCAAGCTCAAACGGGCTTTAGCGGCACCGGCTCGCCCGGTGGCGGTTCCATGCGGATTTCGTCGCCGGGTCTCACCTCGCCCGCCGCAATGACGATCCCCATGATGCCGGCCTTGCGGATCAGGTTTCCTTGCGCGTCGCGATCGAGAACGGCGTTCATCAGACCGGGTTCGATGCCGTCGAGCTGCACACAGGGATTGCGTAATCCGGTGACTTCCACAATGGCGCTCGTTCCCAGCCGAAGCTTCGTCCCCGCGGCAAGCGCCAGCAGGTCGATCCCCCGCGTCGTGATGTTTTCGCCCATGCGCCCCGGCACGACGCTGAAGCCCTTGTCCTCCAGCTCGTCCAGCAGCTCGGCATGGATCAGGTGAACCTGACGCAGGTTCGGCTGCGACGGGTCGCGCGCGACGCGGGAGCGGTGTTTCACCGTCTTTCCCATATGGGCATCGCCCTCGACGCCGAGGCCAGTGAGCAGTTTGATGCACCCGGCATTCGGCTTTTGCATCGTATGCGTCGCGCTGACACTGACCGCCGTCACGATGCCATCTATTTTCATTCCCGCTTCACCTTCGCCTTGTCGTAAATCTCCAGCAGCCGCGCCGGGTCGACTTCGGTGTAGACCTGCGTCGTCGACAGGCTGGCATGGCCGAGCAGTTCCTGGATCGCGCGCAGGTCGCCGCCGCCGGCCAGCAGATGCGTCGCAAAGCTGTGGCGCAGCGCATGCGGGCTCGCCGTGTCGGGCAGGTTGAGGCCGCGCCGGAGATCGATCATGGTCTGGCGCACCTGCCGCTGGTCGAGGCGTCCGCCCCGCGCGCCGACGAAAAGCGGATCGTCCGGCGCCAGCGCATGCGGACAAAGCGCCAGATAGGCCTCGACCGCCTCGCGCGCCGCCGGCAGCACCGGCACCAGCCGCTCCTTGTTGCCCTTGCCGGTGATGCGCAGCACATCCTTCAGCGGCGCGTCCTTGCGATCGAGCCCCAGCGCCTCGGAGATGCGAAGCCCGCAGCCATAAAGCAGCGTCAGCACCGCGACGTCGCGCGCCGCCTTCCACGGCGCGATTTCGGCGCCGCGCGCGCCGTCGAGCAGCGTCTCCGCGCCCTTCATTGTCAGCGGTTTGGGAATGCCGTGCGGCAGTTTCGGCGAGCGCAGCGCCTTCAGCGTCGCGCTGGCGGCAATGCCGGTTCGGTCGAGAAAACCGTAAAAGGAGCGCAAGCTCGACAGCGTCCGCGCGATGCTGCGGCTTTTCAGGCCCTCGCCCCGGCGATGGCTGACAAAGGCGCGAAAATCGCGCAGCTCAAGTGCTGCCAGCGCCTTCAGGTCGGCCGGTCCGCCCAGATGATCCACCAGGAATTCGAAAAAGCGCGTCAGGTCGCGGTGATAATTGACGAGCGTCGCGGCGCTGACGCGGCGCTCGCCCATCAGATGGGCATACCAGTTGCGGATTTCGCGGCGTGCGTCGTCCTGAGCGGGGATCGTCCGCGCGGCCTCGTCGGGCGCGGGCGCGCCCGTCACCTCGCGGGCGGCAGGTCGAGCCATTGGTGCACGCAGCGCTCGACGATGCGGGCGAGGAACTCGAGCAGATCGACCGCCTGGTCGGGATGGAACTGTTCGGGATCGAAGCCGCCCAGCGCCAGCAGGCCCGGCGGGGTTGCCGGCGAGAAGTCGAGGCGCACCAGCGCTTCGGAATTGACGTCCTCGGCAAGCCCGCCATAAAGCCCGCGGCTGCCGCGCACATGGGCGGCAAGGCGGCAGTTTTCGACAGGCCCGAGAATGCGGTCGACGCCGCCCGGTTCCAGCACGCGCACGCCGCGAATGCCGATGCCGGCCACGCCGTTCGTCGTCTCGATGCAGAGCGTCGCGGCGCGCACGCCGAGTACGCGGGCAAGGCCGTCCGGGCCCGTCGCATATTCGATGAAATGCTCGAAGCTCTTCGCGTCGAGCAGGCGCAGGGCGGCGGCATGAACCTGCTCGCGGGCGAAGCTGTTCAGCGACGAGGCCTCGATGAGGTCGGACTGGATGTCGCGCAGCATGCGCACCTGGTTCTGCAGCCGGCCGATCATGAAATGCTGCATGTCGAGCACGTTGCGGCCGGTCGATTGCGAGGGTGGCACGAGCGTGGCGATCAGCTCGGGATCGTTCGCCAGCAATTCGGGATGCCGCCTCAGATAGGCAGTGACGTCGCCTGCCGTGATGGCGAGCGGGGCGTCTTCGATGCGGTGGGCTTCCGGTCGGTCATTGTGCTGGCTCATGGCCTCAGCATCTCCCAGAGAGCGTTTCCAGTTTCTTTCGGCGGACGCATTAATTCGTGCGGTCAGAGAATTTTCTGTCCGGTTTTTTTCCAGTCGGCGAGGAAGAGCTCGATGCCCTTGTCGGTCAGCGGATGCTGAACAAGACCTTTCAGCACCGAAGGCGGCACGGTGGCAACGTCGGCGCCGGCGATCGCGGCGTCCTTGACATGATTGGCGTTGCGAATCGAGGCGGCGAGAATCTCGGTCGTCAATGCAGGGTAATTGTCATAAATGGTGCGGATCTCGTGAATGAGCTCCATGCCGTCGATATTGACGTCGTCGAGGCGGCCGATGAAGGGCGAGACGAAGGTCGCACCGGCCTTGGCGGCCAGCAGCGCCTGATTGGCCGAGAAGCACAAGGTTACGTTTACCATCGTGCCCTCGCCGGTCAGCACCTTGCAGGCTTTGAGCCCGTCCCAGGTCAGCGGCACCTTGACCGCGATGTTGGTCGCGATCTTCGCCAGCTTGCGGCCTTCGGCGATCATGCCGGCCGCGTCGAGCGCCGTCACCTCGGCGCTCACCGGACCCTCGACCACGTCGCAGATTTCGGTGACGACCTCGATGAAGTCGCGTCCCGATTTGGCGATCAGCGAGGGATTGGTCGTGACGCCGTCCAGAAGGCCCGTATCGGCAAGTTCGCGAATGTCGGCAATGTCGGCGGTGTCGACGAAGAATTTCATATGTGTGTCTTCTGCGGGCGAGGGAAGGACGCGATGTCTCGGTTCGGCGGACAGTCTAGAGCGTTTCCAGGCGAAGTGCCTCCTTAAAAACAAAGGGGGCGGTTCGCCGTCCGGAAACGCGACAAATCAAAAAACCTGGCGCAGTTGAGCGATTCAGAGAAAAGCGAAACTGCTCCGGTCCAGTCGCGGCTGGAAGGCATGTCCTTTTGCCTCGTCGCGCGACCTCTTGCAAGGCAAGTCGTGCCGCTTGCTTTATGAGGCGTTACAGTGTCGCCTCGGTTTTGAATTGACCCGCTTTTCGCGGACCCGCCCGAGCAATCGCCTGAACAATCGCCCAAACAATCGTATGGCCTCCGAAATATCCACAAGCCCCGTCGCCGCCAGCGTCGCCGTTCTGGTGCCGCTGGCGTTGCCGGAGCCCTATGATTATGCGGTGCCGGCGGGATTGACGCTGTCGCCGGGTGATTATGTTGTGGTGCCGCTCGGCGCGCAGCAACTGATCGGCGTCGTCTGGGGGCCGGCCGCGGGCGGGTTCGACCGGAAAAAGCTCAAAGCCGTTGCCGAGCGGCTTGACGCACCGCCCATGCCCGAGGCGCTGCGCCGTTTCATCGACTGGATTTCCGGCTACACGCTCGCTCCGCGCGGCTCGGTCCTGCGTCTGGCCATCCGCGCGCCCGGCGCGCTCGAACCGCCGCGGCTGCGAATCGCCTACCGGCTCACCGACGCGCGGCCGGCGCGCATGACGCCGGCGCGCCTGCGCGTCGTCGAAACGGCCGGCGACGGCTTTGCCCGCACCATCCGCGAGCTTGCCGGCGAAGCGGGCGTGTCCGACGGCGTGGTGCGCGGACTGGTCGAGGCCGGCGCGCTTGCTGCCGTCGAGATGCCGGCCGAGGCGCCGTTCCCCGCGCCCGAACCGGATACGGTCGGCATGGTGCTTGCGCCCGATCAGGCCGAAGCCGCCGCCGTACTTGTCGCGCGCGTCGCCGAGGATCGTTTTTCTGCGACGCTGCTCGACGGCGTCACGGGATCGGGCAAGACCGAAGTCTATTTCGAAGCCGTCGCCGAGGCGCTCAGGCGCGGGCGCCAGGTCCTGATCCTGCTGCCGGAAATTGCGCTGACGCAACAATTTCTCGACCGCTTCGAGGGGCGCTTCGGCTGCCGCCCGGCCGAGTGGCATTCCGATCTCTCGACGCGCGAGCGCGCCCGCGTCTGGCGCGGCGTCGCCGAGGCGCGCGCGCGCGTCGTGGTCGGCGCGCGCTCGGCGCTCTTCCTGCCCTTTTCCGAACTCGGCCTCATCATCGTCGACGAAGAACACGAAGCCGCCTTCAAACAGGAAGACGGCGTTCCCTATCACGCGCGCGACATGGCCGTGGTGCGCGCCTCGCTCGGTGCGTTTCCGATCGTGCTGAGTTCGGCCACACCCTCGCTCGAAACGGTCGTCAATGCCGATCAGGGACGCTACCGGCGGCTGCGTCTCGAGGCGCGGCACGGGGTGGCGGAGATGCCGAGCATCGAAGCGATCGACATGCGGCGCGATCCGCCGGAGCGCGGGCGCTGGCTGTCGCCGCGCCTCGTCATCGAAATGACGCGGGCGCTCGAAGCCGGCGAACAGGCGATGCTCTTTCTCAACCGGCGCGGCTATGCGCCGCTGACGCTCTGCCGCACTTGCGGTCATCGTTTCGAATGTCCGCAATGTTCGAGCTGGCTCGTCGAGCATCGTTTCCGCCGCGAGCTTGCCTGTCATCATTGCGGCTACACCGCGCCGGTGCCGACGGCATGCCCTGCCTGCGGCGAGGAAGACGCGCTGGTCGCCTGCGGTCCGGGCGTCGAGCGCATTGCGGAAGAAGTGACGGCGCTTTTTCCGCAAGCGCGCATCGCCGTTATTTCCTCCGACAATCTGCGCGGGCCGGCGGCGCATCGCGCGGCCTTCGCCGCCATCGAGGCGCGTGAGGTCGACATCATCGTCGGTACACAGATTGTCGCCAAGGGCCATCACTTTCCCTGGCTGACGCTGGTGGGGGTGGTGGATGCCGATCTCGGTCTCGAAAACGGCGATCTGCGCGCCGCCGAGCGCACTTTCCAGTTGCTGCAGCAGGTGGCGGGCCGGGCGGGGCGCGCCGAGCGGCCGGGCCGGGTGCTGCTGCAGACATATATGCCCGACCACAGCGTCATGCGGGCGCTGGTGTCGGGCGACCGCGACACGTTCCTCGATCGCGAAGCGCAAGCGCGGGCGCGCGTCCACCTGCCGCCTTTCGGGCGGCTCGTCGGCGTCGTCGTCGCGGCGGCCGATGCCGATCTCGCGCGGCGCACGGCGCGCGAGATGGCCCGGCGCGTGCCGAAGGCCGAGGAGGTATCGGTGCTGGGGCCGGCGCCCGCGCCGATGGCGCTGCTCAGGGGCCGCACGCGGCTGCGCTTTCTCGTCAAGGCGGGGCGCAACGTCAATGTGCAGGCCTTCATGCAGGCCTGGCTCGGGCCGATCAAGCTGCCCACCGCGGTCCGCGTCTCGGTCGATATCGACCCCTACAGCTTCATGTAAGAGAGGCCCTTACCTGCCGCGTCAGGCAGACGCTGCGGCAGGCCTCGTGTGAGCCCGTGAGAGCGCCCAAAATGCCGCAGGCA
>NZ_JBBECC010000149.1:0-17675 GCF_040882025.1 Parvibaculum sp.
TGACCGGCTGTTTCGCGGCGTTCTTCCAGCCGTTCTTCTTCCAGTTGTGAATCCATTTGGTGATGCCGTCTTTCACATAGGTGCTGTCGGTGTGGATGCGCACATGCGTGCCGCGCTTCAGCGCTTCCAGCGCCATGATCGCCGCCATCAGCTCCATGCGGTTGTTGGTGGTGGCCGCTTCGCCGCCCGTGATTTCCTTTTCGTGCCCGTTCCACAGCAACAGCGCGCCCCAGCCGCCGGGGCCGGGGTTTCCCGAGCAGGCGCCGTCCGTATAGATGTCCACCGTCTCGCCGCTCATGCGTCGAGCCCGTAACCGGCAGGCGATGAGACGCCGCGGTGAAAACGCAGGCGGATGAGATATTCCTTCGGATTCTTCGGCTTCACGAAAGCGCCCGGCGGCTGGTTGATCCAGTCGTAAAGCCGCGTCAGCAGGAAGCGCAGGGCCGCGCCGCGCGCGAGCAGCGGCAGGGCGCGGAGTTCGGCGGCGCTGAGCGGCCGCACCTGCGCGTAAGCTTGCAGCAGCGCGCGCGCCTTGGTGATGTTGAACGCGCCGTCGCTCTCGAAGCACCAGGCGTTGAGGCAGATCGCAAGGTCATAGGCGAAGGCGTCGTTGCAGGCGAAATAGAAATCGATCAGGCCCGAAAGCCGGTCGCCGATGAAAAACACATTGTCGGGAAAGAGATCGGCATGGATGACGCCGGCCGGCAGGTCGCGCGGCCAGTCGCGCGCCAATATGCCGAGTTCGCGGTCGAGGTCCTGTGCGAGGCCGGGGGCGAGCGCGTCCGCGCCGTCGCGGCACGAGTCGAAAAGCGGGCCCCAGCCGTCGATATTGAGCGCGTTGGGCCGCGTCAGCGAAAAGTCGCGGCCGGCGAGATGCATTTGCGCCAGCGCCCGGCCCACCTCCACGCAATGGCGCGGTTGCGGCCGGCGCACATGCACGCCTTCGAGAAAGCTGACGATGACGGCGGGCCGTCCGGCAAGCTCGCCCAGCACCTCGCCCTTCCGGTTGCGGATCGGCGTCGGGCAATTGATGCCGTGCTCGGCCAGATGGATCATCAGCCCGAGAAAGAAGGGCAGGTCGCGCGCCGCCACGCGCTTTTCATAAAGCGTCAGAAAATAGGCGCCCTTGTCGGTATGCAGCATGTAGTTGGAATTCTCGACGCCCTCGGCGATGCCCTTGTAGGAGAGCAGCGCACCGATGTCGTAGGCGGCGAGGAAGGCGGTCAGTTCCTCGTCGGGCACTTCCGTGTAGACGGCCATGAAATTCCCCGGTCAGACCGCAAGCGCGCGCGGCAGCTTGAACTGTACCGATTCGCGCCGCACCGGAATATCCTCAACCGTCACCTCGAAGCGCTGGCGGAAGGCGTCGATCACCTCCTCGACCAGCACTTCCGGCGCGCTGGCGCCCGCCGTCAGGCCGACAATGGCGGGGTTGCCGAGCGCCGCCCAGTCGATGTCGGCGGCCCGCTGCACCAGCGCCGCGTAGGCGCAGCCCGCCCGCTCGGCCACCTCGACGAGCCGCATCGAATTCGACGAGTTCGGCGCGCCGATCACCAGCATCGCCTCGGCGCGCGGCGCGATCGCCTTCACCGCCTCCTGGCGGTTGGTCGTGGCATAGCAGATGTCTTCCTTGTGCGGCCCGGCGATCTCGGGGAAGCGCCGGCGCAGCACCGCAACGATGCCCGCCGTGTCGTCGACCGACAGCGTCGTCTGCGTGACGAAAGCAAGCTTCGCGGGGTCCTTCGGCTCGAACGCTTCGGCGTCCGCAATCGTTTCGATCAGCTTGACCGCGCCTTCGGGCAGTTGCCCCATCGTGCCGATCACTTCCGGGTGGCCGGCATGGCCGATCAGCAGGATTTCGAGGCCGCGCTCGTGCAGGCGCTCGGCCTCGACATGCACCTTCGAGACGAGCGGGCAGGTGGCGTCGAGATAGAAGAGTTCGCGCGCCTGCGCTTCGGCCGGCACCGCTTTCGGCACGCCATGTGCCGAAAAAATCACACGGGCGCCCGCCGGCACCTCGTCCAGTTCCTCGACGAAGACGGCGCCCTTGCGCTCCAGGTTCTCGACCACGAAGCGGTTGTGCACGATTTCATGCCGCACATAGACCGGCGCGCCGAATTTCTCGATCGCCATTTCGACGATCTGGATGGCGCGGTCGACCCCGGCGCAAAATCCGCGCGGACTTGCGAGGAGGAGGGTGAGGGGTGGTTTGGCTTTTGTGACAGTCATGTGACAGTTTCGTGACAGAGGGGGGGTAATCGGGCCACGCGCTGTGCCGTCTTGTGACTTCGGGACCACTCCGATAGAGTTTCCGCGCCGTCGGGAGCGGTCGCCCGTCTTGCTAACCTCATGAAATGCAAGGCTTTCGGGGGATCGCCCCTCTCGTCGGTAATAGAGGGGCCCCGCCGGGGAAAGTCAAGAAAGCCGCCGACCGGCGTCCTGCCGCTCGCGCCAGCCACAACAGAGTGAGATCAGATGCCGTTTTCGATTGCGCTGCAACGCCTTAGCAGACTTTCCCTGACGCTCGCCGCGTCGCTGGCGCTGGCAGGCTGCGCCTCGCTCAACCCGTTCGGCAGTGGCGACAAGGAAGGCGGCACCGCGCAGCTCCCCTGTCCACAGGTTGGGGTGCTGGGCGAAACCGACCACATGACCTTGTTGCGCGGCGCCGGCGCCGACCTCACCGACATCGTCGCGCGCGCCGAAATCGGCAAGGTCGTCTCCAAATGCACCTACAACACAGACGACTCAACAATCACCGTCGATCTCGCCTTTGACGGCGTCGCCGAACTGGGCCCGGCCGCGACCTCGCGCGACCTCACTTTCAACGCTTTCGTGGCCGTAACCCGCCGTTTCGAGACGCTGGACAAGAAACAGATCTATCAGATTCCCGTGAATTTCCCGGCAGATCAGCGGCAGGTGCGCTTCCTCAAAACGGTCGACGGAACGGTCCTGCCTTACGGCGGCACGGCCGACGGGCGCATCTACCAGATTCTCGTCGGCTTCCAGCTGACGGCGGAGCAGCTCGAATACAACCGTCGGGTGTCCTATGTTCCGATCCGCTGAAAACCGCTGATTTCTGCGTGATCGGCGTATTTTGGGCGCCCGCATTGACTCTTGCCGGTCGGCCCATATGATCGGCGGCACTCAACTCAGATGAACTCTGCGGGAGAGATCGGAACCTAAATAAATACTGGATTCCGACGCCGAAGGAGCAACCGCCCCGGAAACTCTCAGGCACAAAGGACCGCAGGGGGATGAATCTCTGGAAAGCAGGCCGGCGGCCGATTTGCCGGACTCACCGAAGGGCGTAAGCGGAACGGGCATCGAGCCACCGCGAAATCTCTCAGGTACCGCGACAGAGTGGGGCGCTACGGGCGAAGCGATTCGCCGATGTAGCGACCCATATCGATTCGCTTTCGTCCAAGTGACGAGCCTGGAAGCCCTATGTCGGAACCTGCCATTGCCGCGGACAAGCTGAAAATCACACCTCTTCACGCGCTCCATGTCGAAGCGGGCGCGAAGATGGTGCCGTTTGCCGGCTACGACATGCCGGTTCAATACCCCGACGGTGTATTGGCCGAGCACCTGCATACGCGCGCGGCGGCGGGCCTCTTCGACGTGTCGCATATGGGGCAGGCCTTTCTCACGGGGCCGGATCACGAAACGGTTGCACGCGCCGTCGAGGCGCTGACGCCGGGCGATATTCTCGGCCTCGCGCCCGGCGCTATCCGCTACACGCTGTTGCTGAACGACAAGGGCGGTATCCGCGACGACCTGATGGTTACGCGGACACGGACCGACGGCCGCCTGTTCCTGATCGTCAACGCGGCCTGCAAGGACGCCGACTTCGCCCACATCCATGCGCATCTGCCGACTGGCGTCACGCTCCAGCGGCTCGAGGACCGCGCGCTGGTCGCCTTGCAGGGGCCGAAGGCAGCCGAGGTCTTTGCCCGTTTCGCGCCGGAAGCAGCGACGCAGCAATTCATGACCGCGCGCGACATGAAGGTTGCCGGGATTCCCTGCATGGTCAGTCGCTCGGGCTACACGGGCGAGGACGGCTATGAAATTTCGATACCGGAAGCTGATGCCGTCGCGTTGACGAAAAAGCTGCTGACCGAACCGGAAGTGAAGCCGATCGGTCTCGGCGCGCGCGACTCGCTGCGCCTCGAAGCCGGGCTTTGTCTCTACGGCCACGACATTGACGAAACGACGACACCCATCGAAGCCGCCCTCGGCTGGACGATCGGCAAGCGTCGCCGCGAGGAAGCGAATTTTCCGGGCGTGAAAATCATTCTCGATCAGATTGCGGGCGGCGCGCCGCGCAAGCGCGTTGGTCTGCTACCGGAAGGCAAGGCGCCGGCGCGCGAAGGCACGGAGATTCATGCCGGCGGCAACAGGATTGGCGTGGTGACGAGCGGTGGCTATGGCCCGAGCGTCGGCGGTCCCATCGCGATGGGTTATGTCGACACGGCCCATGCAAAAGCCGGAACGGCCGTCGAGTTGATGGTGCGCGGCAAAGGCCGCGCCGCGCATGTCGCGGCGATGCCGTTTGTCGAAAAGCGTTTTTACCGGGGTAGTTGAATATGGTTTTCAGCAAGGGATCAGGGGACTTCAGATGAGCGATATTCGTTTTACCGATCAGCATGAATGGGTCCGCGTGGACGGCGACATCGCCACCATCGGCATCACCGACTACGCGCAGGAACAACTGGGCGACGTCGTCTATGTGGAATTGCCGGATGTCGGCAAGACCATCGAAGCGGGCGACGAGGCGGCTGTGGTTGAGAGCGTCAAGGCCGCGAGCGAGGTTTATACGCCGGTGAGCGGCGAGGTGATCGACGTCAACAGCGACATCGAAGCAACCCCGGCCGGTGTCAATGAAGATGCGATGGGCGATGGCTGGTTCGTCAAGCTGCGCATGTCGGACCCCTCGGAACTCGAAAAGCTGATGGACGAAAACGCCTACAAGGAATTTGTCGAAGGCCTGCACTGATCAGGCGCGCTGCAATCGGCGAGCCCGCACAAGCCCGAAAAGGATGCCGCGACCATGCGTTACCTGCCCCTGACCGAGACCGACCGCCGCGAAATGCTCGGCGTCATCGGCGCAAAGAGCGTCGATGAACTGTTCCGCGACGTACCGGAACACGCGCGCCTCGAAGGCCTTGTCGATCTGCCACGCCGGCAGGGCGAAATCGAAGTCGAGCGCGCGCTCGCAAAGATGGCAGCAAAAAACGTTTCAGCCAGCTCCGTTCCCTTCTTTGTCGGGGCAGGCGCCTATCGCCATCATGTGCCGGCCGCCGTCGACCATCTGATCCAGCGGTCGGAGTTTCTCACCTCTTACACACCCTACCAGCCGGAAATCACGCAAGGCACACTGCAGTATCTGTTCGAATTCCAGACTCAGGTCGCGATGATCACCGGCATGGATGTCGCGAACGCCTCCATGTATGACGGCTCGACAGGTTGTGGCGAGGCAGTGCTGATGGCGCATCGCGTGACGAAGCGAAAAAAGGCGGTTTTGTCGGGCACGTTGCATCCGCAATATGCCGAGGTTGTGAAAAACCTGTCGGATTTCGCCGGCTACGATCTCGAAATCATGCCGCCGGCGCTGCCCGGCAAGGTGGAAGACATCGCGGCCCATATTGCCGATGACACAAGTTGTGTCGTCGTGCAGACGCCGGGTTTTTTCGGTGAACTGGTCGATTTGCGCCCCATCGCCGAAGCAGCGCATGCCAAGGGTGCGCTGCTGATCGCCGTCGTGCCCGAATTCGTTTCGCTGGGTGCGGTGACACCGCCCGGCGAGATGGGCGCTGACATCGTGGTGGGCGAGGGGCAATCCATTGGCAATGGCCTCAATTTCGGCGGTCCCTATGTCGGCCTCTTCGCCACGCGGCAGAAATTTATACGCCAGATGCCCGGCCGCCTTTGCGGCGAGACGGTGGATGCAGACGGCAAGCGCGGTTTCGTGCTGACACTGTCGACGCGCGAACAACATATCCGCCGTGAGAAAGCGACATCCAACATCTGTACGAATTCGGGGCTCTGCTGCCTCGCCTTCACCATTCATATGTCGCTCCTGGGTGAGGAGGGCTACAAACGCCTGGCGCGGATCAATCACGCGGCGGCCGTCGATCTGGCGGAACGTCTGGCGAAAGTGCCGGGTGTCGAGATTCTCAATCAGGCCTTTTTCAACGAGTTCACGATGCGTGTGTCCAAACCGGCGGCGGACGTCGTCGATGCGCTGGCCGACAGGGGCGTTCTCGGCGGCGTGCCGGCTTCGCGCCTGCTGCCAGGTGCAGGGCTCGACGATCTGCTGATCGTCGCTTCGACTGAAATCAATACCGATGACGATCGCGCCGCCTATGCCGCCGCGCTTGAGGAGGTGCTCTAGATGTCGGGAATGAACAAGCAGGGACGTCCGACCTCGATCGGCGGCGCAATTCCGGTCATGCACGAGACCTTCACGGGAAATCGTGCGCTGCAGCTTGAGGAAGCGCTGCTCTTCGAACTCGACAATCCGGGCGCCTGCGGCGTCGATCTCGACGAGCCCGCGCCCTTTACCGCGCGCCTCGGCAATTTCGAACGGCAGGGGCGGATCGGTTTGCCGAGCGTTTCGGAGCCTGAGGTCGTGCGCCACTATGTGCGCTTGTCGGCCAAGAATTATTCGATCGATGCCGGTCTCTATCCGCTCGGCTCCTGCACGATGAAACACAATCCGCGCCTTAACGAGAAGATGGCGCGGTTGCCGGGCATCGGCGACATTCATCCATTGCAACCGGTGAAGACGGTGCAGGGCGCGCTGGAGCTGATGGACACGCTTGCCCACTGGCTGAAGGAACTGACGGGCATGCCGGGCGTTGCGTTGTCGCCCAAGGCGGGTGCGCATGGCGAACTCTGCGGCATGATGGCCATTCGTGCCGCGTTGATTGCGCGCGGCGAAGACGAAGCGCGCAGCCGCGTGCTGGTGCCTGAGTCGGCGCATGGAACAAATCCCGCCACGGCGGCGCTGCTTGGCTACAAGGTCGATTCCATTCCGGCGACGAAAGAAGGCCGCGTCGATCTCGAAGCCTTCAAGGCGAAGCTCGGTCCGGACGTTGCCGCGATCATGTTGACCAATCCCAATACCTGCGGTCTCTTCGAGCGCGACATCATCGAAATCGCCGATGCGGTGCATGAAGCGGGCGCCTATTTTTATTGCGACGGCGCCAACTTCAACGCCATTGTCGGCCGCGTGCGGCCGGGCGATCTTGGTATCGATGCCATGCACATTAACCTGCACAAGACCTTTTCGACGCCGCATGGCGGCGGCGGGCCTGGCGCGGGACCGGTGGTTTTCTCCGAAGCGCTGGTGCCGTTCGCGCCGCGTCCCTATGTGGTGCACGGGCCGGACGGCTTCCGGCTTGTCGAAACGGCCGAAGATGCGAAAGCCGACGGCACGACCCCCTTTGGTCGCATGACGGCTTTCCACGGCCAGATGGGGATGTTCGTTCGCGCGCTCGCTTACATGATGAGCCACGGCTCGGACGGCTTGCGCCAGGTCGCCGAGGATGCGGTGTTGAATGCCAACTATGTGCTGGCGTCGCTGAAGAACGATCTTTCAGCGCCTTTCGAAGGCCCTTGCATGCATGAGGCGCTGTTCGACGATCGTTTCCTGAAAGGCACCGGCGTTGAAACGCTCGATTTCGCCAAGGCGATGATCGACGAAGGCTATCACCCGATGACCATGTACTTCCCGCTGGTCGTGCATGGCGCGCTGCTGATCGAGCCGACCGAAACGGAATCGAAACAGGCCATCGACCTGTTCATCGCAACCCTGAAGGATCTCGCTCGTGCGGCGAAGTCGAATGACAAGGAGCGCTTCACCGGCGCACCCTATCTGTCGCCCCGCCGCCGTCTGGACGAAACGGCAGCCGCCCGCAGCCCGGTGCTGCGCTGGATGCCGCCGGCACCGAAGCAAGCAGCCGAATAGCTGTGAATGAAGCGCGGTTTCTTTCGCTGGCGCTCGCCAACGACACCAACCGCACGATCCTCGACCGTTTGCCTGGGCTCGGACTGCCCGACGCATGGCTTGTGTCGGGCAGTCTCTTTCAGGCCGTCTGGAATGCGTTGACCGGTCGCGCGCCGGACTATGGCATCAAGGATTACGACATCTTCTATTTCGATCCCGACACGAGCTGGGAAGCGGAAGACCGCGCCATCGCACGCGCGCGCGACCTCTTCGCACCGCTCGGCATCGAGGTCGAGCTGCGCAATCAGGCCCGCGTGCATCTCTGGTATCCGGAAAAATTCGGCATGCCCTATCCGCCGCTTGCCTGCGCGACCGACGGCATCGATCGCTTTCTGGCACCGGCCTGCATGGTCGGCGTGCAGGCGGCGGGTGGGGGTTTGCAGACTTATGCCCCCTTCGGCTTCGGCGACATCGCAACGATGACCGTCCGCCCCAACCCCGTCGCCAATTTCAACGCCGATCGCCTCGCCGAGAAAGCCGCGCGCTGGAAAGAGAATTGGCCTGAAATAACCATCGTTACGCCGCCTTGAGCCGCTCCTGAAAAAACGCGATGACGCGCTTGGCGGCTTCCTTGGTCGGCTCGCCGTCGCGGTCGATCAGGTCGACGGTGAGCACCGAATGCGGTTTCGGCGCGGGTGAGTCGGGGTTGGCGTGCTTGTCGTCGATCTCGATGCCTTCGAACGCATCTCCGAGCTCTCGCCGCAAGGTCTCGAACTTCTCCGGTGGGGACAGGAAGTCGCCCTTGAAACGAAGACCCAGCACCTTGGCGCCCTTGGCGCAGCGATCCTTCACGCATTGCAATTCTTCCGGCGACACATGCAGCGCCGCCTTCCGCGCCGCGCCGGCAGGAAACGGCATTGAAGGTTGCGACAGGACGGGCGCCAGCAAGGCGGGCTCCATCATCATCGACAGCGCGAAATTGCCCGAAAAGCACATGCCGACGGCGCCGACCCCCTTGCCGCCGGCTTCGTCATGCGCATGACGCGCGAGCGCTCTGAGCCAGACGGTCACGGGGCTCGAACGGTTCGAGGCGAGGATGTGGAACTCGCGACGGATGCAGAGTTTCATCATCGATGAAAGGACATAGGGCGTAGTAAGCGGCTTGCCGGCTTGGCCCAGAAGCTCGGGCATGTAGACGCGGAAACCCGCATCGACCACCCAGTCTGCAAAACGAATGACCTCCGGGGTGATGCCCGGAATTTCATGAATGACGATGACCGCGGGTCCGTGTCCCCGCACATAGACCGGCCGCGTCTCGCCGTCATGCGCGAAGCTGGTCTGGGTATAGGTGGTCAGCATGGCCGGTTCCTCCCCGATGGCTTGCTCATTGAAGGGGAGGAGGCCCCACGAATGCAACGAAAAACCCCGCCCGGCTTTCGCGGGGCGGGGTTTCGGGAGCTTGTTTCTTCAGTGCAGCTTGGACGCGAGGTCGGCGATCGAACGCTCGACCAGCTTTTCGTCCTCGGCGGCCGTCACCTTGTCGGCGATCACCTTCCGCGCCGCGCCGATGGCGACCTCCGCGGCCGTCGCGCGGACTTCGCTCAATGCCTGCGATTCGGCCTGGGCGATCTTGTCCTCGGCGAGCTTCGTGCGCCGCTCGACCTGCGTTTCCATATTGGCGCGGATTTCCTTGGCGAGGTTCTCGGCTTCGGTTTTGGCCTGAGCGATGATGTCTTCCGCTTCCTTCATGGCATCACGCTGCTTGCGTTGATAGGAGGCAAGAAGTTGCTGCGCTTCCTCGCGCAGCCGGCGCGCTTCGTCGAGCTCCGCCGCAATGTCGGCGGCGCGCTTGTCGAGCAGCGCCGTCACCATGCCGGGAACCTTGTAATAGACGAGGAGCCCGACGAACATCAGGAAGGAAATCAGCACCCAGAAATCGGGAGTGGCGAACATCGGCTCCGATCCTTCTCTTACTTGAGTTCGCTATCGACGGCGCGCTCGGTCGCGGCCCGGTCGGTATTGCCGAGAAGCTCCGTCACCACAGCCTCCGCCACCTCGATGGCGACGGCACGCACATTGCCGAGAGCCTTTTCCTTGGTCGCGGCGATCTGCTTTTCGGCCGTTGCGATCTTCTCGGCCAGCCGCGCCTCGATGGACTTCCGCTGGCGTTCGGTTTCCTCGTGCAGTCGGTCGCGCGTCGCTTGCGCAATCTCATGCGCATTGGCGCGGGCTTCCGCCAGCGCCTTCTCGTAAGCGGCAATGGCTTCGTCCGTCTGCCGCTTGAACTGTTCGGCCTGATCGAGGTCGTCGGCGATACGGTCGCGGCGTTCCTCGAGCACGGTCGCAATGCGCGGCAGCGCCACACGTGCCATCATCAGATAGAGAAATCCGAAGGTGATGACGAGCCAGACCAGCTGCGGGACGAAGGTTTCGAATGCTAGTTGCGGCATGCCGCTTCTCCTGAAAGCGAAGGCCCGCGCCGCGCGATGGGGCGGCGCCGGAACACTTGGGCGTCCGCGCCGATCAGAACGCGAAGAGGATCAGGAACGCGACGGCGAGGCCGAACAGGCCCGTCGCTTCGGCAAGCGCGAAGCCGAGCAGCGCATTGCCGAACTGGCCCTGCGCTGCGGCGGGGTTGCGCAGCGCGCCTGCGAGGTAATTGCCGAAAATCGTGCCGATGCCGACGCCGGCGCCGGCAAGAGCGATACAGGCGATACCCGCACCGATGAGCTTTGCAGCTTCTGCTTCCATGGTCTTCAGTCTCCGTTGTCGTAAAGGGTGCGGGTCGCGCCCCGTTGCGGTTGATCGATGGGGTTTTCGCCCCGTTTTGGCCGGCGCCTCAATGCATATGCAAGGCGTCGTTGAGATAGATGCAGGTCAGGATCGCGAACACATAGGCCTGGAGCGCCGCAACCAGCACTTCGAGACCGGTGAGACCGACCATGAAAAGCAGCGGCACGATGCCCGGCGCAAAGCCGAAGGCGCCAAGTGCGATGACGAAGCCCGCGAACACTTTCAGCACCGTGTGGCCGGCCATTATGTTGGCGAAAAGACGAACCGACAGGCTGATCGGGCGCGTCAGATAGGACACAACCTCGATCGGCACCACCAGCGGCAACAGATAAACCGGCACGCCGTGCGGCACGAAGAACTTCATGTAACCGACCCCGTGAACGGCAAAGCCGAGGATCGTCACGCCGATGAAGATGAAGAAAGCCAGCGCGAAGGTGACGATGATGTGGCTCGTCACGGTGAAGGAATAGGGGATCATTCCCAGGAGGTTGCACGCCAGGATGAAGGTGAAGAGCGTGAACACGAAGGGGAAGAAACGCAGGCCCGCCGTGCCCACATTGTCGCGCAGCATGTTGGCGATGAATTCGTAGGACATCTCGACGATGGATTGCAGCCGCCCCGGCACCATCGCGCGGCGGTTGATGCCGGTCAGCATCAGGCCGATCACCCCAGCTGCGGCAAGAACCATGAAGAGCGATGAATTGGTGAAGGAAGCGTCGATGTTCCCGAATTGCATCGGGAAAAGCGTCTTGATCTCGAACTGATGCATCGGGTCGATGGCGAAGCCGCCGCCGCCATGTTCTGCGTTTTCTGTCGCCACGCTCGCCGCCCTTGTGTCGGATGGGCCTCAGCCCTGTTGATCGCCGCCTGCGTCCCGTTCGGCTGAAGCGGCGATCTGCCGTGCCGCCCGGTACACATTCAAAATGCCCGCTGCCGCGCCGATGAAGAAAAACACCAGCAAAAACCAGGGCCGCGTGCCGAGCCAGCTATCCAGAACCCAGCCGATCGCCGCCCCGACGAAGACGCCGGCCACCAGTTCGGTGACCAGCCGGAAAGCGATGCCCATGGCTGTGCCCCGGCCACCGCCGGACGCGGGCTTCAGGTGGGCCTGCTGCGTCTTTCGCAGCCTGGCGCCGAAATCCGCAAGATCGGAATTGCGCCCCTTTTCCGCGCCGGAAGTGTCGGGAGATTTGCCGTCCTCAGGGTCCGCCAAAACTCCATGCTCCCCGCGAAAAAGCTCCGCTGCAAATGCAGAACCCTGCCTCAAGCCGCGCGCACCCTACTTGCAGGGTCTGGTACTGTCAAGAACCGCCGAGGTTCATTTAAGTCATTGTAATAAAAGGAAAATTCGGCGTCTTTCGCGGCTGCGGCATTCGGCCTCGGCGCGCATGCGAAACGAGTCTCCCGGTGAGATGAAAAAGGCCCCCTGAAAGGGGGCCTTTCCGTTGCGGCAGGGGCGGGGTCGAAGTCGTCAGGAAGCCTCGCGAATCTGCTCCGCGACGTCGAGATCGACCGACACCAGCGTCGAGACGCCGCGTTCCTGCATGGTGACGCCGAAGAGGCGATTCATGCGCGCCATGGTCAGCGCGTGATGGGTGATGATCAGGAAGCGCGTATCGGTGGTGCGCGTCATCTCGTCCATCAGGTCGCAGAACCGTTCGACATTGGCGTCGTCGAGCGGCGCGTCCACCTCGTCCAGCACGCAGATCGGCGACGGGTTGGTGAGGAACACGGCGAAGATCAGCGACATCGCCGTCAGCGCCTGCTCGCCGCCCGACAGAAGCGACATCACCTGCAGCCGCTTGCCCGGCGGACGGGCGAAGATTTCGAGGCCGGCTTCCAGCGGATCGTCGGATTCGGTCAGCTTCAGATGCGCTTCGCCGCCACCGAAGAGATGCGTGAAGAGACGCGAGAAATTGGCGTTGACCTTTTCGAAGGCTTCCAGCATCCGCTCGCGGCCTTCGCGGTTGAGGCTGCCGATCCCCTGCCGGAGCTTCGCGATGGCGCCGACGAGGTCTTCACGCTCGCTGGTCATCGTTTCGAGCTGCTCGGAAAGTTCGCGGGCTTCTTCCTCGGCGCGCAGATTAACGCCGCCAAGGCTTTCGCGCTCGCGCTTCAGCCGTTCGAGTTTGGCGTCGATCTGTTCGAGATCCGGCAATTCGGCGCCTTCGGCGAGATTGGCCTGCGCCAGCGCCTCTTCGGGCGCGCATTCCAGAACCTCGCGCACGCGCTCTTCCGCCTCGCGGCGCCGTTCCCGCGCACCGTCGACCAGCCCGTCGATGCGCGCCCGCTCCTCGCGCGTCTCGCCGAGATGTGACTGCATGTCCTTGGCATGCTTCGTCGTCTCGGAAAGCAGCTTTTCGGCGCTTGCCAGCGAGTCGGCTGCCTGCCCGCGTGCCGTCTCGGCATCCCCGATATGGCTCATCAGCGCGTGCCGCTTTTCCTCGATCTGCGCCGGAACATTCTCCAGCGCCTTCAATTCGGCCTCGGCCTCGGTCTGCCGCGCCTCCAGCGTCTCGATCTGCTGGCCGGCATTGGCCGCGCGCGATTGCCACGCCGCGCTCTCCTCGGCAATGACATCGAGACGACGCGTCCGCGCGTCGGCTTCGCGGCGAAGGCCTTCGTGCTGGGCACGGGCCTCGGAAAGCTCGAGCCGAAGTGCTGCGACGAGATCGCGCAACGCGCTGGCGCGCTGGCGCAACTCCTCATCGGGCTTCAGGTTCTGAAGAGCGACCTCGGCTTCTTCGAGCGCCCGGGCGGCCTCCACGCGATCGCCGGTCAGGCGCTCTTCGGATTCGGTGAGCGATGCCAGGCGCGAAAGTTGAGCGGACGCCGCACGTTCGGCTGCCGTCAGTGTTTCGCGGATGCGATTGTGTTCAGCCTGCGCGTCGCGCAGCGCTTGTCGCTGCTGCTGCTCGCGGGCCGTGGCTTCTTCCGCCGCGACATGGGCGGCGTCGAACGTCGTGCGGGCCGTCCTCGCGGTTTCGCGCGCCGCGCCAAGTTCGGCTTCGAGATCGGCAAGCCGGTTGCGTTGCTCAAGGCGGCGTGCGGACGCCGTCGGCGCATCGGCCGCAGCCGTATAGCCGTCCCAGCGCCACAGCGCGCCTTCGCGCGTCACGAGCCGCTGGCCGGGCTTCAGCAACGCTTGCAGGCGCTTGCCGTCGTCAGTCGAAACAACAATGCCGATCTGCGACAGGCGGCGGCCGAGGGCGGCTGGTCCTTGCACGAAGTAGGAAAGCGGCGTCGCACCTTCGGGCAGCTCCGGCACCGTTTCGAAGGGCGGCAGCGCGTCCCAATGGATCGGTGCCGCCTGATCGCCGGGGACCGCGAGGTCGTCGCCCATCGCCGCACCGAGAGCCGTCTCGTAGCCATGTTCGACCGTCACGGCGTCGATCATCGGCGGCCAGAGGTCGCTTTCGCCGACCGAAAGCAAATCGGTCAGAGTTTTCGCCTCGGCGGTGAGGTCGCCTGCCGCGCGTTCGGCAATTTGCAGCGGTTCGCGCGCGGTCTTTTCGGCATCCTGAGCGGTGCGGCGTGCTTCTTCGGCTTCGAGTGCCAGACGTTCGGCTTCTGCCATCCGCGCCGCCGCGCCATCGAGTTCAGCCGACTGCAGCGCGATCTGCGCTTTCTTTTCTTCGGCGTCCGCCAGCGTCTCGCGTTCGCGGATGATTTCGGCAAGCTGGCGCTCCAGCTTTTCGATGCGCTGGCGGCCGGTGTCGATGGTGCGCACAAGGCTGTTGCGTTCGGCGGAGAGCCGCGCGATTTCCTGATTGAGTTGGTCGAGTTCCTGTTCATGCGCTTCAAGCCGGCTGCGCGTCTCCTCTACGCGCGTCGTGGCTTCGCCTTGCGCCTGCGTCTGCCCTTCTTCGGCGGCGCGAAGTTCGGCGGCCTCCTCGTCAAGCCGGGCGATCGCCGCCTGCGTGTCATCGATCAGGTCGCGCTCGCGCGCCAGATCCTGCGCTATCTGCTGCAGCCGCGCGGTGAGGCGTTCGGCCTGCTCGCGGGCACGTGCTTCCTCGGCGTCGAGATTGTCGCGCTCGACGGTGAGGCGGTGCAGCCGCGCGGCGGCAACCGCCTCGGCCTCGCGCAGGGGCGGCAGCGCCTCGGCGGCCTGTGCTTCCATGGTGGAAGCCGCCGCCGCTTCGCGCGTCAGCTCCGTCACACGAACGTCGGTCGCGGCCAGCCGCTCTTCCTCATGTGCCAGCAGCTCGACGGCATGGGTCCATTTGAGATGCAGCAGGATCGCTTCGGTTTCGCGCACCTGACCCGAAAGATTGCGGTAGCGCACGGCCTGCCGCGCCTGCCGCTTGAGGCTCGCAAGCTGCGATTCAAGCTGCGCCACGACGTCGTCGAGCCGTGTGAGATTGGTTTCGGCTGCCTTCAGCCGAAGCTCGGCCTCGTGACGGCGCGTGTAGAGGCCGGTGATGCCGGCCGCCTCTTCGAGAATGCGGCGGCGGTTGATCGGCTTGGAGGAGATGAGCTGCGCAATCTGGCCCTGACGCACCAGCGCCGGTGAGTGGGCACCCGTGGACGCGTCGGCAAAGAGGAGTTGCACGTCGCGCGCGCGCACCTCGCGGCCGTTGACGCGATAGGTCGACCCCTGTTCGCGCTCGATCCGGCGCGAGACCTCGATGACATCGCTGTCGTTGTAGGCAGGCGGCGCCGAACGGTCGCCATTGTCGATATAGAGCACGACTTCGGCGTGGTTGCGCGCCGGGCGGCCGCTGGTGCCGGAGAAGATCACATCTTCCATGCCCGAACCGCGCATGTTCTTGAACGAGTTCTCGCCCATCACCCAGCGCATCGCCTCGAGCAGGTTCGACTTGCCGCAACCGTTTGGTCCGACAATGCCGGTCAGCCCGGCTTCGATGACGACATCGGTCGGATCGACGAAGGATTTGAAACCCGAAAGGCGAAGGCGATTGAACTTCACTGTGTGTCTCGATCTTTGGCGTTGTCTCGATCTTCGAAAAATGCAGATACGGCAGCTATTCGTCCGCAGGCGTCGACGGACCCTCGGGCGGATCGAACGAGTCGAGGTCCTGGCCCGCGAGGGCCTTCTGGATCAGCGGTTCGAAATCGCTCCAGGGCAGCGCGCCTTCGACTTTTTCGCCATTGATGAAGAAGGTCGGTGTCGAGCGCACGCCAAATGTCTTGGCGCCGCGCAACGCAACTTCCTTCACGTGGTCGAAAACTTTCTGGTCCTTCATGCAGGCGTCGAAACTTTCGTCGGAGAACCCGCCTTGCCGCGCCAGCGCCTTGAGGTCCTCCATTGGAGTCTGCGTGAACGCCCAGCGCTCCTGCTGCCGGAACAGCACGCCGACAAAGCCGAAATAGCGCTCGGGCCCCGCGCAATGCGCCAGCATGAAGGCGGCCGTCGCGATCGGATCGAAGGGGAAGTCGCGCAGGATGTAGTAGACCTTTCCGGTTTCGATGTAGTGCTCCTTGAGGAGCGGCATTGTGTTGACTTCGAAGCTGGCGCAATGCGCGCAGGTGAGCGAGGCGTAGTCGATGATGGTGACCGGCGCGTTGGGGTCGCCCATCGTCATGTCGCCGAGCGGACCCGGCACCAGCAACTCCTGCTCGAAGGCAGAGCGGTCGACGGGGCCCACCCCGCCACTGCCGTTCGAGGTGCCGAAGAGATAATAACCGCCGATCGCCAGCACGAGGATAACTGCGACGGCGCCGGCCAGAATGGCTCTATTTTGATTCACGGTGACTGGTTCCCACTAGATGTTGGGCCATTATGGCTGCGGGCGGCCGCGCCCTCAACCAATCCTTTCTGTTGCCTCGACGCGAGAATCGCGACTCGGGGCGCCTCACCGGGCCGTCCGTGCCCCGACCACCCGTTCGCCGAGCTTTCTGAGGGCCTCTTTCAGCGACGGTTCTTCAATCTTTTCAAGCTCTTGTGCGAGCGCCGCCCGCTCACCGGCCGTCAGTGGCCGCAGCCGCCGGAGGCGCGGGCGATGCTTCGCGGGCAGGGGGCCCTGCACGAGTTTCAAACGCGCGACCGCGCTGTATCCGTAATAGGCATTGATGCGCTCGATGATTTGCGGTTCGAGATGCCGGATCTCGATCGCGATCGGCCCGTCGACCCGCACGACCAGCGTCGCGCCGCCGCGCCGGCCACGCGCGGCCTCCTCCCCGGAAGTCCTTGGAAAAACAAGCTTTTCGGGCGACGAAAACTCGGCAAGCGCCGCGCCCGCGATCTCCGGCCAATGCGCCAGCACATGGGCTTCCGAGAAGCCGCGCTTGGCAAAGGCCGCGCGCGCGACGGCACCCACCCGCGCGCCGACGGGCGAAGGATTGTAGCGCCGCGAGGCGACGCGATGACCGAGAATGCCGCTCATGCGCGCATTGTGACTCGAATTTGCAGCGCGCGCGAATTGACGCGCGGGGCCATTCCGCGCGATGACTGAAGGATGACGCGAGCCGTGAAAAAAGCCCCGGAAACAAAGGAAAAATCGCTCGCCGCGCGCAAGCTGCTTGCCTGGTACGACAGGCACGCGCGCGTGCTGCCGTGGCGGGCGAGGAAAGGCGAGCGCGCCGATCCTTATGCGGTGTGGCTTTCGGAAATCATGCTGCAGCAAACGACCGTGGCGACGGTTGGGCCTTATTTTACGGGCTTTTTGAAGCGCTGGCCCACGGTGGAGGCGCTCGCGAAGGCGCCGCAGGAAGAGGTGATGAAGGCCTGGGCGGGGCTCGGCTACTACAGCCGCGCGCGCAATCTGCACGCCTGCGCGCGGACCATATCGTCTGACCACGGAGGAAAATTTCCCGAAGAAGTGGAAGGACTTATCGCCCTGCCGGGGGTCGGTCCCTACACGGCCGCCGCGATCGCCGCCATCGCTTTCGGCCGCCCCGCAACGGTGGTCGACGGCAATGTCGAGCGCGTGGTGGCGCGCCTCTTCGACATCGAAACGCCGCTGCCGAA
>NZ_JBBECC010000150.1:0-17529 GCF_040882025.1 Parvibaculum sp.
CATTGTCTGCGCCTGCTTCGGCGTCGGCGCCAAACGCATCGCGCAGACGGTTGCCGAACGGAAACTCACCACGGTCGCATCGGTCGGCGAGGCGCTGGGCGCCGGCACCAATTGCGGTTCCTGCCGGCCGGAAATCCGTGCCCTGATTGAAAATGTACTCAAACCGGAGGAAGCCGCATGACAAGACGGACGACAGGACATGTATCCTTTGTCGGCGCCGGGCCCGGCGATCCCGAACTGCTGACGCTGCGCGCCCTGCGCCTGCTGCAGGCGGCCGACATCGTTCTCTACGACGCGCTTGTGAGCGCGGAGATTCTGGCGCTGACCCGCGCGGGCGCGCAGCGCGTATCGGTGGGCAAGCGCGCGGGCGGCCACAGCATGAGCCAGGACGAAATCAACACCCTGCTGGTGCGTCTCGCCCGTCGGGGCCGGCATGTGCTGCGGCTCAAGGGCGGCGATCCGGCGATCTTCGGCCGTCTCGGCGAGGAGATCGACGCCTTGCGCGCGGCCGGCATCGGCTATGACATCGTACCGGGGATCACGGCCGCTTCCGCCGCCGCGGCCGCCGCCGGCGTGACGCTGACGCGGCGCGGTGCGGCGCATCGGCTGGAATTCGTTGCCGGACAACGCGAAACCGGCACGACCGTTCTTCCCCGCGATTCCGCCGGGGGCGCCGACGCGACGCTTGCGATCTATATGGCGCGCAAGGCGGCGGCCGGCATCGCGCGCGATCTCATCGCCGCCGGCCGCGCACCGGAAACGCCGGCGCTCGTCATGTCCGATATCGGCCGCGGGAACGAGGTTCAGCTTCGCACCGACCTCCGCGGCCTCGGCAAATGCGTCGCCGCCCTGCCCGCTGCCGCGCCGCTGATCGTTCTCGTCGGCGAAGCGCTGGACGATGCCGCTTGCCGCGCATTCAAGTCGCAGGCCCGCCGCGACAAGGTTCCCGATCCGGGCCGGGATGACACGACTGGCTTTGGCGAACGCTCGACTTCCTCGGCGAAATAGGTTTTTGCACGCAGAGGCGCAGAGACGCAGAGGGGAATGCATGCGTGGCCGGCTCCCGTTTCCCGCCACCCGTTTGCTTTTTGCCGGGCGAAGCCCGGCAGGAAAAACCAGCGCATGCGGAAATCTCATGCGTTTGTACCGCGCCGCAGTACCTCTGCGTCTCTGCGCCTCTGCGTGAACCCTTCCTTGCTTCCCTTCTCCGCGGCTCCGCGCCTCCGCGTGCAAAATTCTTCACCTCACCGCTGGCCGCAGCCGCCCATGGATCCCGGCATCCGCCGCGCCGCCTCGCGGTCGCCATTCAGTAGATTCCGATACTGGCGGGAATGCCCGTTTCGGCGTCATCTGCTGTCCATAATGGCTGGAGATTCCGGTGATGGACCTTCTCAGGCAACCGGCAGAATGGCGACCCGCCGACTGGCAAGAGCAGGCGGCCACCTATCGAGATCAAGCCGAAAGGGTCCGTGATATCGGCCTTCGCCGGCAATTCGCCGAGTTGGCGCATCGACACCTCGAGATGGCGGAAATACTGGAAAAAACCGGATAGCCGGCGTCTCCTCACCCTTCCCCTGCTCGCTTCGCCGCATGGCGAAAAGCAACAAGCCCGCTGTCTCAGCGGGCTTGTTGCCGTTTGCTGCCGTCCCGGTTGCGCTTCGAGCGCGGCGGGACGATCGGCTGCGTTACTTGTTTCTCTCGGCGCTGCTCTCGATATTGTCGCCGGTATTGGAAATGTCCCTGCCGGCCCCCGCAACGGTGTTGCACCCGCCCACAACCGAGACGGCACCGAAGAGAAGCAGCAGGGCGAAAGTCAGCATCGTCGATTTCATGCTCATGGCACTGCCTTTGGCTGAGCGGTTTCGGAATGCCGGCAGAGGAGACGATCCGAAGACGTTTTCGCTCTGCGGGCGATTGGCATTGGCCTCACGAATCCGGCGAGGTCTGCAGGTCAGAACCGTTGCGTGAGTATCATAAAATGAACCACGAGCATGACGGCGGACAAGCTGCTGCTCGGGAAGTAGCCCCAGTTCGCGCTGTACGCCCATCTCGGCAGCACGCCGATCAGAAGAAGCAGCAGGGCGAACAGGACGATCGTGCCGGTACCCATGTCCATAAGCGTCCTCCTGATCGCAGGGGATGAAAAGGGACGAGATGCACGGTATCGGCTGAGCGCGCAACATCACAGCCTCGGAAAGTACTCACCCGCGTTCGCGGGATGGCGTTCCCGCGGTTACGCGCCGGAATTCGACATATCGTCGTAACTCGCGGCGGCCAGCGCCAGTCTGGCCAGCGCCGGGAGGGATTTTGTGCCTGTCTTCTTCATGATCGCGGCACGATGGCTTTCGACAGTACGCTGACTGATTTTCATGTCCGTGGCGATGTTCTTGCTCGGGTTTCCGGCAAGAACCTTTTCCATGACTTCACGCTGCCGGGGTGTGAGACTGGCGATTTGCTTCGCCGCCTCCAGCTGCCAGGCGAACAGCTTGGCTTCGTCCCTCAGTTGATCAAATGCTCGGCGGACACTCACGAGCAGATCGTCGCGGCCAGCCGGTTTTTCGAGAAAGTCCACAGCGCCGGCCTTCATCGCCCGAACCGCCATCGGCACGTCGCCCTTCCCCGTGATCATGATGACCGGAAGCCGGTCGCCCCGTTCGGCCAGATGCCGCAGCAGCCCGAACCCATCCATTCCGGGCAGCACCTCATCGAGCAACAGGCAGGCTTCGCGCCCTGGACGATAGGACGCGAGGAATGTCTCGCAATCTCCATAGTCTTCGGCGGCAAACCCCTCCGCCTCCAGCAACTCACGAAGGCCTTTACGTATCTGACTGTCATCGTCGATGATGAAGATGACCGGTTCATCCGATTTGCGGACAGCGGTTGCCGCGATGGCGTGACGCGCTTCCGGCACATCTGGCGGAGCCGCGACGAGCAGGCGCTGGATGATGTCGATCAGCTCTTGCGACTTGACCGGCTTGTTGAGACGCCAGCAGTTCTGGAGTGCGACGTTACGCAGCACGCCGGTCGATATGTCGCCGGTCATAATGAGAACGGGTAGTTGGTTGCCGAATTTTTCCCGCAGCTTCGCTGCGACCTTGAGCCCGTTCATTCCGTTGGGAAGGTTGTAATCGGCAATGACGATGTCAGGCTGGACGGTTTCGCGCTCCACCAGGTGCAGCGCCGTGGCGCCGTCGGGTGCCGCGATCACCTTGTGGCCCTCGTCGCCGAGGAAAAGCTCGAGAAGCTCGCGCACTTCCGAATCGTCCTCGACGATCAGGATCGTGCCGGCGCGGTGAATGCCGACGGCTCTTTGTCCGGCCGGGGCGAGCGGCCGCTGCCCGTAGGGCCGTTCCGCTGCGGCCGGAACGCGTGCAACATCAATGCAGAAACTGGATCCCTTGCCTGGTTGCGAGTGGACGCGGATATTGTGACCGATCAACTTTCCGATATGCCGCACAATGGACAGGCCAAGACCGAGGCCGCGACGCCGCTGACGCGCATCGTTGTCGACCTGATAATACTCATCAAAGATCGTATCGATGTCGTCGGCGGCAATACCGATGCCGGTATCCAGAACCTCGATGCTGAGCGTTCCTTGGCGGCGTCGGCAGCCGAGAAGTACCTTGCCGCGTTCTGTGTACTTGAATGCATTTGACAGAAGATTGCGAATTACCTGTTCCAGAAGATGCGGGTCGCTGCGCACCCAAAGGCTGCATGGCACCACACGGAAGGCAAGCCCCTGCGCCTGCGCGGTGTATGAGAATTCATCTTCCATCTTCTCGAGAAGGGCACCGATTTCGATGTCGACGACTTCGGTGCGAAAGGTGCCGGCTTCAATCTGGTTAAGATCAAGCAATGTGTTCAGCATGTCCGACATTGAAGCGAGCGTCGTCTCCAGCCGAAGGATCAGCTTCTTTTCGCTCTCGCCTTTGATCTTCCTTGCCAACAGGCCCTGCAGCAATGCGAGGGTCTGCAAGGGCTGACGGAGATCGTGGCTTGCCGCCGAAAGAAATCGCGACTTTGCGACATTGGCAAGATCGGCTTGAAGGCTGGCTGCTTCGAGCGCTTTTGCCGTACGTTTCTGCTCGGTGATATCGACGAAGGTGATTACCACACCTTCCACTCTGTTCTCGCTCGTACGGTAGGGCAATATCCGACGAGTGAACCATACGCCGTTCTTCGCCTCGATTTCCCGCTCGATCGCGCTGAAATTCTCCAACACCTTTCGGGCGTCCGCCGGCAGCGAATCGTCGATCGCCAGGGAATTGATGTCCGTGAGGGGGCGACCGATATCGCCCGGAATGACGCTGAAGAGCGATTTGGTCGCCGGGGTGTAGAAACGGATTTTGAGATCCGCGTCGAGAAAGAGCGTTGCGACGTTGGTGCTGTAGAGCACATTCTGCAGGTCGTTGGATGTCGTCCGCTGCTGCTCCAGCGTTTCCTGAAGCTGGCTGTTGAGGGCGGTAAGCTCCTCGTTGAGCGACTGCAATTCTTCCTTGGACGTCAGCAGCTCCTCGTTGGTCGACTGGAACTCCTCGTTGATCGACAATGCTTCTTCATTGATCGCCTTCTGTTCCTCGTCCGACGCATCGAGATCCCGGATGGCTGTCTGAAGCTCGGCCCGTGTGGATGCGAGGTCCTGCTCGAGCTCGGCCACACGCGCGATTTCTTCATGCTTTCCTGAACGGCGTTGCGCTGGTTCCGGTTTCGGCTTGTCGATGAAGGAAACCAGCATCAGATCTTCACCGTCATTCAGAACCGGTTGCACCTCGATACTGAATGGAGGCATGCCGTCACTGTGACTGGTACTGCCGCCGGGAACCGATATGCGCTTTTTTTCTTGGCTCGCTTTTCGAATCGCCGAGCGGAGTTTGATCCTCAGGTCTTCACTCGCCATGGCAAGCAGATCGTATGTTGGCGCCCCCGACGGAACGCGCAGATAGCGGTCTATCGGCCCCAATGAATAGAGCCACTCATAGCTGTTGTTGATCAGAACAACTGCCGGCGCATAGGACTCCACAACCAGTTGCCGGCAAAGATCGGCGAGAATGGCCGGTCGCGACAACGCATGATTCTGCCATGTGCGGGCAGGAAATTTCACCGTGCCGTCGGCGCTGATCAGATGCCCCAATTCGCGCGGACTGCCGCGGCCGACCTGCCGATAGAGGCGCTCGGGTTTGGATATGACCTCGAAGCGGCCGTCATCGTTGCCGACCGTCTCCGCGTTGCCGAGAAGCAGAATGCCGCCTTCGCGCAGGGCAAAATTGAAAATGGAAACGGCTTTCATCTGCGCTTCCGAGCCCAGATAGATCAGGAGATTCCGGCATGAAATCATGTCGAGACGGGAGAAGGGCGGGTCGGTCAGTACGTCATGCACCGTGAAAACCACAGCCGAGCGCAATGCCGGCAGGATTCTGTAGTTGTCGTCTTCCCTGGTGAAGAAGCGCTCAAGGCGCTCCGGCGACACGTCGGCCCCGATCGAATGGGGGTACAAACCTTCCCGCGCGCTCACCACGGCGTCCTCGTCGACATCCGACGCGAAGATCTGCAGCTTGATGTTGTGCCCGGTTGCCGTGATCTGCTCCTGGAGCAGCATGGCAAGCGAGTAAACCTCTTCGCCCGTGCTGCATCCGACGATCCATATACGGAGAGGACGATCGAGCGAATGGCTCTCGACCATGTCGGGAATGATTTTCTCCGCCAGAAAATCGAACACCTTCGGATCGCGAAAGAAGCTGGTGACGTTGATGAGCAGATCCTTGGCAAGACATTCGAGTTCCTCCGCATCTTTCTGCAGGACTTCGAAGTAACGCTTCATGTCGTCGGCCTCGATCGACGCCAGCGCCATGCGGCGCTCGATCCGGCGTTGCAACGTGCCTCGCTTGTAGAGCCTGAAATCGTGTCCTGTCTTCGCGCGCAGAAGTTCGATGACTGCCGGCAATCGATCGGCTGTATCGGTGGCCTGCTCCGACCGTGGAGTCTGTTTCGACCGTGGCGCCTGTTTCCTGCGGATTTGTCGGCCGTAGGCAAGAAGCGCATCCGGAATGTCGGCGACGGACAGCACCAGGACCGTTGCGCCGGTCAGGATGGCGCTTCGCGGCATACCGTCATACGCCGCCTCTTCGGGGTCTTGCGCGATGACCAGTCCACCCTTTTGCTCGATGGATTTCAGTCCCAGACTGCCGTCCGCGCCCGTTCCCGAGAGAACCACCGAAACGGCGCGCGCGCCGTAGCCTTCCGCCAGAGAGTGCAGCAGAAAATCGAACGGCAATCGGGCGCCGTGACGCGCCTGTGGATGCGAAAGATGCAGCGCGCCGTCGCCGACGGAGAGATAGGTTCCCGGTGGAATGACATAGAGGTGATCGCGCTCGATCGGCATTCCGTTCGCCGCTTGCTGAACAGGCATCGTCGTGTGTTCGGCAAGCAGGTCCACCATCAGGCTCTCATGGGTGGGATCGAGGTGCTGGACCAGAATGAAAGCCATGCCGATATCGGCAGGCAGAGCGCTTACGAGCTTTTTGCAGGCGTCGAGACCGCCCGCCGAGGCGCCGATTCCGACGACGGGAAAGTCGTCCGGCTCCCGGAAAGCCTCATCGGCCGGCGCAACGCGCCCGCTTGACCGCGCTCGATCCGCATCTTCCCGAGCTGGACGTCTTCCTGGCATTTCTGTGTGCTCAAATATAGGCGTCTCACGGAAACGCGAATATTAATCTTATCACAGTTCTCCATATTGTCGCGAACTTGGAGGACTTGCCCCACGCGCCCTGTCGTCCCGAGCCGGCCCCGTCCCTCGAAGGCCAGCAAACGCGTCGGATTCCGGCTCTACGCAGTATCCGACTCTGGGCCCTCCGGCCGTTGGGCGCCTATCCTGAGCCTGCTTGGTTCTTCGAATTGGTTATTGGCGCCCTTGCAGGGGGCCGGTGACTTTTTCCTTGAGCGCATCGGTTGGCGGCCATTGAAGCGTTTGGCTGCGTCGATCTCCGGACATCCAGGTATCGCGTGTCCCGGTCATACCAAAAAGATACGTCTGCGGATCGGTGCGGCACAAGTCGCGATCCCGCTCCCGCCCAAACTCCGGAAACAGGAACACTGCAATGATGAGTATTCGAGGATTTTTTCTGGCGAGCTTTTTCGCCGTTACCGCCCTCATGTCGGCAGGTGCGTTTGAGCGCGCCAATGCGGCAACGACCGAGGATCTGCATCGGGATGCCGCCCAGGCTCTGGAGCTGCTCTACAAGAGCGATCCGGTCGCGAAGCGCGTTTCCGAGCAGGCCAAGGCCGTTCTTGTTTTCCCGAACGTCGTCAAGGCGGGTCTGATATTCGGTGGCGCCTATGGCGAAGGTCTGCTGATGAAGGGATCGAAGGTCGACGGATACTTCAATTCCTTTACCGGCTCCTGGGGCCTGCAAGCCGGCGCGCAGTCATATTCCTACGCCGTCTTCCTGATGACCGACGAGGCCGTGAAATATCTCGACGAGTCGAAGGGCTGGGAAATCGGCGTCGGACCGACGGTTGTCGTCATGGACGAGGGTGCCGCCAAGAACCTGTCGACGTCGACGCTGAAGGATGCCGCTTACGCCTTCATCTTCGATCAGCAGGGCCTGATGGCCGGCGTCAGCATCGAAGGCACGAAGATTTCGCGCATCAAGGACTGAACGAACGCGACCAGGAGATGCGAACGGAGACGCTGTCCATCGGAAACGATGGGCAGCGTTTTCATGACGCGCGCGCGCGATGCCCGAGCCGGGGATATCGCCGTGATATCCCCAGGATAAAGCATGCGCCCGATGCGTCTTGTCCCCGCCGCGATTCGGTTTGTGACAGTTTTTTGACAGTTTGATGACAGAGGGGGTGTTTTGGAGCTGTTTTGACAGCCGCGGATGGAAGGAGATGGTGCCCAGGGGCGGAATCGAACCACCGACACTGCGATTTTCAGTCGCATGCTCTACCAACTGAGCTACCTGGGCGGAAGCTCCGAAGCGAGGCTGAAAAGGGCCCGGCCGCGGCGAGGTTTGCGGGTTATAGGAGATCGAATCCGGGCTGTCCAGAGGGACCAGAAGGCAAGCGCAGACAAAGGCTTAGCGCTCTTCGTTCTCGTCGCCGGCACCGCCCATATCCCATTCGTCCGGCGGCTCGACGGCGGGAATCGCATAGGCGCCCTTGAGCCAGCGGTTGAGATCGACGTCGGCACAATGCTTCGAACAGAAGGGATGGAAATCCGGCAGCGATCTTTTGGCGCAAACCGGACACGGACGCGGGCTGCGCAGCTTCACAACGTTGTTCTTGTCGCCGGTCTCCGTCATTGAACTGTCGCAACGTCGATCCGCTCGCGCGCGAACGACCCTTCGCCGACCAGGCTGACCTCGACCGCGACCTTCCGGCGAAGACGATCGATGAGGTACGGGTTGCCGCGCTCGAGCCAGTCGACGACTTCGGCGGCGGCGCGCGCGACCAGCGGACGGCCGGGCGTCACCTGCGCGACATGCGCGATGCGGCGGAGAAGATCGTTGGCGACCGTTGCGCAGGTCTTTCGGCGCGGACGGCCGCAGGCGTAGGCGGGTTCGGTCAACAGCTTGTCGAGCGGCTCGCGGACGCGCTTGCGCGTCATCTCGACGAGGCCGAATTCCGACATGCCGGAAATCTGCGTCGGCACGCGATCCTTTGCGAAGCCGTTGTTGAGCGCGTCGAGAACCTTTTCGATATTGGCCGGATCGTTCAGATGGATGAAGTCGATGACGATGAGGCCACCGGTGCCGCGCAGGCGCAGCTGATAAACGATTTCATCGACCGCTTCGAGGTTGATCTTGACGCTGGTTTCCTCAAGGCCGGTCGCCGCGGTGTAGCGGCCCGAATTGACGTCGATGGCGGTCAAGGCCTCCGTCGTCTCGACGGTGATCCAGCCGCCCGACGGCAGTTCGGCGCGCGGATCGAGCGCCGCCTCGATTTCTCCGTCCACGTCATATAGCGAAAAGAGCGAGCCCGGCCCGTTGAAGAGTTGCACGCGCTCTATCATTTCGGGCATGGCGCGGCGGCAATAGTGCTGCGCTTCGCCGAAGGCGTCGGCATCGTCGATCAGCACGCGCGATGTGTCGGCGCTGACGCAATCGCGCAGCGTCTTCGACACGGGGTCGAGATCGTGGAAGACGACGCAAGGCGCCGAGGACCGCTTTTCGGTTTCGCGGACCTTGCGCCACTCCTCGGCGAGCTGGCGCGCATCGGCGGCGATGTCCTCGGTCGTCGCGCCGATCGCGGCGGTGCGGACGATGAAGCCCGCCGGTTCGCCGGTGACGCCCATCGGATTGAAGCGCTCGACCATTTCCTCGACCAGCGCGGTCAGACGTTCGCGCTCGGCCTCATCCTCGATGCGGCGCGACAGCGCGACGCCGGACTGATTCGGCACCAGCACCAGCAGGCGCCCCGGAATGGTGACATTGGCCGAAAGACGCACGCCCTTGTCGCTGATCGGATCCTTGACGGCCTGCACCAGGATCGCCTGGCCTTCCTGCACGCAGGCGCTGATCGGCGGCAGCGTGCCTTCATCGAGCCCGGTCAGTTCGCAGAGGCAGCGCGCCTCGCGCGCGCCGAGAAAGCCCGCGCGTTCGAGGCCGACATCGACGAAAGCCGCCTGCATGCCCGGCAGCACGCGCTGGACGCGGCCGAGAAAGATGTTGCCGATCAGGGAATGGCCGGCGCGGCCGGTCTTCGCCTTCAGGTCGTCTTCCATAGTGCGCTCCAGAAAGAGCTCCACGGGCCGACCGTCTTCGATGACCGCGACGCGCGTTTCGCCGGGGCCGACATTGATCAAGACTTCTTCGGACATCAAATTCCCGATTTTGCACCGGCCGCACCCCCGCGTAGCCAATGCCCCCAATTTCACCCTCGTCTCTGTGGAACCGATCCTAACACTGTTGCCGACGATGAGGCCAGACGGGGAAAGTGCTTGATTTTGTTGAAGTGTCGACGTTTCGGGATTCCCTCACGCCGCCTTCGCGTCCGCCCGCTGCGATTTTACCTGTGCGATTGCGTCGGGGGCGAGCCAGCGAGGGAGCGCGCGGCGGGCCCAGGCGGGGCCGTGCGCCTCAAGGCGCTTTTCGGCGAGCGCGCGGGCAAGCGGCAGGTCGCCGCGATAGAGGTAGATCATGTCGCGCAATGTCGAGGTCAGATAGAGGTCGACATCGAAGCCCGGCTCCTCGAAACACATTTCGGCGCGGCCGTCCTCGTTGACGAACCACCAATCGCGCCGGCCGCGCGGCATGTCGGTGAAGGTCAGTTGCACGACGCAGCGCCGCGCGCCGAAGGCCTCGGGTTTCACATGGGTTTCGAGGCCCCACAGGAGCAGCGTCACGTCCGCTTCATGTTTCGCCAGTTCGCGGCGCGTCCATTTCTGGCCCCAGACTCCCAGCGCCTCGACGATGGGGGCGAATTCCTCGCCGGCCGGCGTCAGATGATAGGTCCAGCTTCGGCCGCTTTCGGAACGGCGGCGCTCGATAATGCCTTCGGCCTCGAGCTGCTTCAGGCGGCGCGACAGAAGCGTCGGCGAGGCCAGCGGCACGCCGCGCCGCAACTGGGAAAAGCGCGTGGCGCCGAAAGTCAGATCGCGGATGATGAGCGCCGTCCAGCGCTCGCAAAAAAGCTCTGCCGCCTTGGCGACGGGACAGAACTGGCCGTAGCTCCGCATGATGCGTCCTCCTGAAATTTCCCGAAGCTTAGGAAAAGGCGCGTGCGGCGAATAGTACATTCAATGGACTATTTCCGGCGACCGGAACGCGCGAAAGATGCGCCCGCCGCGGCCAAGGCCGGCGGCGCGAAAAGGCGGAAACGCCTGCAAAACCCTTACCGGAAAGAGACCCCTCCCATGACCCGATCCAACGTCTCCCCCCTCCCCCTGGACGGCCAACCCGACCTTGCGGCCCTGAAAGCGCGCCAGCAGGGCGCCTGGTCCGCTGGCGATTACTCCGTGGTCGGCACCACGCTTCAAATCGTCGGCGAAGACCTTTGCGAAGCGCTCGACATCCGCCCCGGCCAGAAGGTGCTCGACGTTGCCGCCGGCAACGGCAATGTGTCGCTCGCGGCCGCGCGCCGCTGGTGCAACGTCGTTTCGACCGACTATGTGCCGGCGTTGCTCGAACGCGGTCGCGAACGCGCGGCGGCCGAGCGGCTTTCGATGGCGTTTCAGGAGGCCGACGCCGAGGCGCTGCCTTTCGGCGACGGCAGCTTCGATGTCGTCGTGTCCACGTTCGGCGTGATGTTCGCGCCCGATCACGACAAGGCGGCGGCCGAGATGATCCGCGTCTGCCGGTCCGGTGGCAAGATCGCTCTCGCCAACTGGACGCCGGAGGGCTTCATCGGCCAGCTCTTCAAGACCATCGGCAAGCACCTGCCGCCGCCCGCCGGCGCAAAATCGCCGGCACTCTGGGGCACGCGGGCACGGATCGCCGAGATGTTCGGCGCGCAGGCGTCGGCGATCGATGTCGAGGCGCGCAACTTCATCTTCCGCTACCGCTCGTCCGCGCATTGGCTCGACGTCTTCAAGACCTGGTACGGGCCGGTGCTGAAGGCCTTCACGGCCCTCGATCCGGCGGCGCAAGCCAAGCTCGCCGACGATTTGACGGCGCTTGCCGAAAAGTTCAACCGGTCGGGCGACACGACGATGATCGTGCCGAGCGAATATCTCGAAATCGTCGTGACGCGGCGATAGGCGGGAGCGTGCAATCACCCACCCTCCCTCTGTGGGAGGGTGGAAAGGACGTTGCGGTCACTGCTGCCAGAGTGGATAGCCGGCGCCGCCAAGCAGCGCGGCGGTCTCGTAGAGCGGCAGGCCGACGACGGCGGAGTGGGAACCGATCAGGGAACGGATGAACATTGCGGCGCGGCCCTGGATCGCGTAGCCACCGGCCTTGCCCTGCCATTCGCCCGAAGCGATGTAGCCTTCGATTTCGGTTTCCGAAAGGCGCTTGAAGGCGACGCGGGTTTCGACCGCGCGGGCGCTTTCGCCGCCGCCCGGTTTTTTCAGATGGATCGCGGTCCAGACGCGGTGGGCGCGCCCCGACAGCAGCGCGAGACAGGCGCGGGCGTCTGCTTCCGTCTCCGCCTTGGGGAGAATGCGGCGACCGCAGGCAACCACTGTGTCGGCGGCGAGCACCAGTGCGTCTGCGTGAACGGCGGCGACGGCCTCGGCCTTTTCGCGCGCGAGGCGCTCGGCATGGATGCGCGGTAGCTCGCCCTTCAATGGCGTTTCATCGATGTCGGCCGGAGCGACGAGGGCGGGTTCGATGCCGATCCGCGCGAGAAGTTCGAGACGGCGGGGCGAGGCGCTTGCCAGGACGAGGCGGGGAACGGTCACTTGAACCGGTAGGTGATCCGGCCCTTGGTCAGATCGTAGGGCGTCATCTCGACGAGCACCTTGTCGCCCGCCAGCACGCGGATGCGGTTCTTGCGCATCTTGCCGGCCGTGTGGGCGATGATCTCGTGTTCGTTCTCGAGCTTGACGCGAAACGTTGCGTTGGGCAGCAGTTCCGTGACGGTGCCCGGAAACTCGAGCAGTTCTTCCTTCGACATTCAGCATCCTTTGGAGATTTGCCGGGAGAATGGTCAGAAAGCGCCGGAAAATCAAGTGGCGCGGACGCGGAATCGCGTCGCCCGGGACCGCAAAGCGTTGATTTCTCGCGGGAATTTGGCCGGAAGGGCGCCGGATCAGTCGACCAGCAGGTATTCGATGGTCGAGACGACGCGGACGGTCTTCATCACCTGCTCGGCTTCCTGAGTGCCGGGGGTGGCATCGCGGGGGAGGATTTCGAACTGGCCCTGCCAGGCGCGGCGGATGCCGCCGAGGCCGGAGCCCGAATCGGCGGCGAAGGTTTCGGCCGCCTCGCGGGCGCGCTTCGTCGCCTCCTCGATCATTTCGGGCTTCAGCGCCGCAATGCCGGTGAAGAGATAGGAGGGGCGCACGGGCCCGTATTCGTTGGAAAGCACGACGCCCTGATCGACCAGCGCGCTCGACTCACTGTTCGCCTTGACCACGCGGTCAATGTCGGTTGTGCGCAGAACGATCTGCTGCGCGATGATGAAGCGGCTTTCGACCTGTCCGCTGCTCCAGTTCTGCGCCAGACGGTCGGTAACCTGGGGCGCCTGACGCTCGATATCGTCTTCGTTGAAGCCATGCGACTTCAGAAAGCGCATCACTGTGTCGGCGTTGAGCTTGATCTCGGCCTGGGTCTCGCGCAACTCGTTGCCGGTCGCGACGAAGCGCAAGCCCCAAAGTGCGAGATCCGCCTTCACTTCGCGCTCGGAGAGGCCCTTGACCGAGACCGAGCGGTCGCCGAGACGGGACTGAACAAGACCCTGTCCGCCGAACCAGCCGCCCAAGGCAAGACCGAGGGCGAGGATGGCGGCGGCAACGATGGCGGAAACGGGATTCATGGACGGGGCTCCCCAGAGCGATTCAACGGCGGCGACTATAGCATGGCGATTGCGGCAGTTTGAGGGCCTCTGCAAGTGACTTATCCCCAGCGCGCGGTGACCGGGTTATAATTCACTTCAATGGAGGAGGCGTATTTGAACATCAGACCGGCAAACGAAAAAGACGACGATGCCCTGTGGGCGATCATGGAGCCCGTGATCCGCGCGGGCGAGACCTATCCCCTGCCCCGCGACCTCGACCGGGCGGGCGCGCTCGCCTATTGGCGAGCGGGCGGCAACACGGTTTTCGTGAGCGAGGACGAGGGCGGCGTTTCGGGCAGCTATTATCTGCGCGCCAATACCGGCGGCGGCGGCGCGCATGTCGCCAATTGCGGCTACATGGTCGCGCCGCAAGCGCGCGGGCGCGGCGTGGCGCGGGCGATGTGCCTGCATTCGCTCAGGGAAGCAAAGGCGCGCGGCTTTCGCGCCATGCAGTTCAATCTCGTGATCTCGACCAATGAGACGGCTGTGCATCTGTGGCAATCATGCGGGTTCGAGATCGTCGGGCGGCTGCCGGAGGCTTTCGCGCATCCCGTGGAGGGGTTTGTCGATGCGCTGGTGATGTACCGGATGGTTTGAGTACGGAGGGGTTTTGCGTTGGCGCTCCCCTCACCCTTCCCACCTACGCGGCCAACGCCGCTTCGGTGGGCCCCTTCCCTCTGCCCGGAGGGGAGAGGGAAAAATGAACTACCCTGCCGCACTTTCCTTGCGGGGGAAGCGGGTTTCGATCAGGCGGTGGAGCTGGTTGCGGAGTTCGCGGTAGGCGGCCAGGCGGCGGTCGCGGTTGCCGCCGGTGGGTGAGGCGAGCGGATCGTCGATCGCCCAGAATTCGATTTCGGTGGCCGATGTTCGCGTCAGCTCTTCGGCCTTGTCACGCGCTTCGGGTGTCAGGGCGACGATGAGGTCGAAGCTCGTTTCCTCCAGATCGTCGAAGCCCTTGGGTCCGCCCGCCGGCGGCGCCATGCCGTCTTCGCGCAGCACTTCGGCTGTGAAGGGGTCGGGCTCCTCGGCGGGGCGGACGCCGGCGGAATCGACGAAAATGCGGCTTCCGTGAAGCTTTTTCAGGATCGCTTCTGCCATGGTCGAGCGGATCGAATTGAGATTGCAGGCAAAAAGCACGGATGCTGGCATGGCCGCCTTGCGCTCGGGTTTTGCTCTTCCGGTCGCCATCGTCATCCCTTGATATGAAGTACACAGATCAATGTGAAAAGGCGGCGGGCGGTGTCGAAATCCATATCGATCTTGCCGGCGAGACGCTCCTTCAGCAGTTCGGAACCTTCGTTGTGGAGACCGCGGCGGCCCATGTCGATCGCCTCGATCTGGGCAGGCGCGGCCGTCTTGATCGCGTCGTAGTAGCTTTCGCAGATCATGAAGTAGTCCTTCACGATGCGGCGGAACGGCGTCAGCGAGAGCAGGACCTTGCCGTGCGGTTCGGCGCTTTCGAGACGGATGTCGAAGACGAGGCGGTTGTCCTCGATGGCGAGATGCAGCAGGTAGGGGCCGCCATCGCTGCCGACCGGCGCGAAGACGTTTTCCTCCAGGAGATCGAAGATCGCCACTTTCCGCTCATGCTCGACATCCGGACTGCGGCGCACGACCGTATGCTCGTCGAGAACGAGATCGACAATGCGGAAGGCCGCGCCTTCGGGAGGCGCGGGGCTCGTTTCGCTTCCATCGCTGGCGCTTTGGTCGGGCATGGTGCGGTACTTTACGCCGATTTGGGCGGCGGACGCGAGGGGCGCGTCAGATGTTGAGGCGGATTGCGACCGAGCGGGCGTGGGCGTCGAGGCCTTCGGCTTCGGCGAGTGCGACAGCGGCGGGGCCGATGGCGCGCAGCGCGTCGGCGTCGCAGCGGACGATCGACGTGCGCTTCATGAAGTCGAGCACATTGAGACCGGAGGAGAAGCGGGCCGAGCGCGCTGTGGGGAGAACGTGGTTCGAGCCCGCCACATAGTCGCCGATCGCTTCGGGCGTGAAGCGGCCAAGAAAGATCGCGCCGGCATTGGAGACGGCGGCGGCGAGCGGCTCGGGGTCATCCACCGCGATTTCGAGATGTTCGGGCGCGAGGCGGTCGATCAGCGGCACGGCGCCGGCGAGATTTTCGACGACGATGACGGCGCCGAAATCGGCCCAGCTTTTCGTCGCCGTGGTTTCGCGCGGCAGGGCCTGCAACTGGCGCGCGACCGCCTGTTCGACGCGGGTTGCGAATTCCGCATCGTCGGTGATCAGGATCGACTGCGCGCTTTCGTCATGCTCGGCCTGGGAGAGGAGATCGGCGGCGATCCATTCGGGATCGTTCTCGCCATCGGCCAGCACCAGGATTTCGGAGGGACCCGCGATCATGTCGATGCCGACCGTGCCGAAGACCTGGCGCTTGGCTTCGGCGACCCAGGCATTGCCGGGGCCGACGATCTTGTCGACGGGCGCGATCGTCGCCGTGCCGAAGGCAAGCGCGGCAACGGCCTGCGCCCCGCCGACGCGGTAGACCTCGTCGACGCCAGCGATCCCGGCGGCAGCCAGCACCAGCGGATTGACGACACCATCGGGCATGGGCACGACCATGACGAGGCGGTTGACGCCGGCGACCCTGGCCGGGATCGCATTCATCAGGACCGAACTCGGATAGTTGGCGGTGCCGCCCGGCACATAAAGACCGACAGCGGCAACCGGCGTCCAGCGATGGCCGAGCTCGACGCCAGCCTCGTCGGTGAAGCGTTCGTCGGCGGGCTTCTGGCGCGCGTGATAGGCCCGGATGCGGGCTGCGGCGGTTTTCAGCGCGTCGAGCGTCTTCGCGTCGCAGGCTTTCGTTGCCGCATCGATGTCGGCTTGCGGGATGGCAAGGGTTTCCGGCGTCAGCTTTTCGAGGCGGTCGAAGCGCTTCGTGTATTCGATGAGTGCCGCGTCGCCGCGCGCGCGGATATCGGCGATGATTTTCGTCACCACATCGGTGACGTCGACGGACGCCTCGCGCTTGCCGGCGAGGAGCGCGGCGAAGGCGGTTTCGAAGTTTGCGTCCTGCGCGTTGAGGCGAATGGGCATTTTCTCTAGCTCAATTCTGTCGCTTTACCCCTCTCCAAACGGGCTTCGCCCGTTTGACCCTCCCTCAAGGGGAGGGTGGAAGAGAGAACGTGACTATGACTCAATCCAGATCGTGTGCGGGCAGGTTGGGCGTTGCCCAGATGAGCCCGAGATCGGAGAGATGGACCTCGAGCGCCTCGACCTCGAGACGCAACTCGCCGCCGCCCGAAAAAACAAGGGTGACAATGCCCGATGGGGGGTTCAGTTCCTCGAAGCGGATGGCAAGGAGATTCAGGACACCTTCGGGCTTGTCTTGCGAGATATTGCGGGCGCGGACGGCACGCACGTTTTCGAAGTGGAGGCCGGCACGGACGCGTTCATGACTATGGCCGCGCGATGCGCCCGCATCTTCCCAGCGGAAGCGATTGACCACCATGGCGAAGCGGCGCGTCGAGGGAAGGAAGGCGAGATCGGCGACTTTCGTCACCGCGTCCTGAAGCGCGGCCGAAATGACGGCGAGATCGTCCACATCCTCGGCCTGGAGACGCAGGTCGGTCATCGCTTCACGCCTTCTCACGCCAGATTTCGGCACCGCAGGCACCGAGTTTCGCCTCGATGCGCTCGAAGCCGCGATCGAGATGGTAGACGCGGTTGATGGTGGTTTCGCCTTCGGCCGCGAGGCCCGCGATGATGAGCGCGGCGGAAGCGCGCAGGTCGCTCGCCATGACGGGTGCGCCCTTCAGTTTTTCGACGCCATGGACCAGCGCCTTGTCACCATGCAGCGAAATGTCGGCACCGAAGCGGGCAAGTTCCTGCACATGCATGAAACGGTTTTCGAAAATCGTTTCGGTGATTTCGGATTCACCGTCCGCCGTCGTCATCAACGCCATGAACTGCGCCTGGAGATCGGTCGGAAAGCCGGGGAAGACCTGCGTCACGACATCGGTCGCCTGCAGACGTTCGCCATTGCGGAAGATGCGCACGGCACCTTGCTCCGCTTCGACACCGGCGCCGGCGGCGCGCAGCACCGAGAGCGCCGATTCAAAAGTTTCG